>CAMPKP010000089.1 GCA_946887295.1 uncultured Gemmatimonadota bacterium
CAGGGAAGAGATCTTACTCAGCCTGCTCGCGGTGCGGGCCTATCAGCGCCACTGACGCACGGTCAGCCGGCCTTGGCCTCCGCCGCGCGCTTGACCAGCCGGAGCGTCTCCCTCCGTATCAGCAGAATGCCCGGAGAAAAGATCATCCAATAACGGCGGAATTTGTGCCGTGACGACGGATCGGTCGTGGCGACTCTCGTCTCGGTGCGGAAGAGGGACTCGCCCTCGCTCAGCGGAGTGACGGCGAGGTTCCACGCGATCTTCACGTAGTCCGGCTCGCTGAACCCTGCGAACTCCTCGGGTGCGATCCCCCGGAAGACGACGTCGGCCATCCACGGCTGCGTCACCGCGCCCAGAGCGATCTCCCGGCCCGGCTCCTCGGCGAGAATGCGCCAGCCCAGCGCAAGCATCTCATCGAGGAACGGCCGAGGCTGCGGCCGGTCTCCGCCGGACGAGCCCATCAGCAGCTCCCGGCCGCGGAAGATGGCGCGAATCAGCGGGGACCGGTTCAGCTCCAGCTCGCGAGCCGCCGCGAATGTCACGGCGGCGGGTGCCTTCACTCGGGTCTCGTGCCGCTCCCGCACCTCGCAGGTGGGCATGAACCGGTCGAGCAGCTCGTCACCCGTGGCGACCGGCTTGGCCCTGCCGTAGCGATACCAGGTCGCCACTCCGTATCCGACGGCGGCGACCGCCGCGGCCGCGGCGCCGCGCGCGACCCACCGACCCGCGCGGGACGTGGAACCCTGCATTGTGATCCTCCTGTGAGACCTCCTGATCTACGCCGCCTTGGACTCGCCGGCCGTGAAGTCGCCGTGAAGCGGTCTTCAGAGCAGCTTCCTTCGCCGCTCAGGCCTTCTTCACGAGCTGGGACCTACTTTGAGTCCGACCCCATCCTGGTCGACCCACGAGGAGAGACACATGGACGCCATCCGTGCATTTTCCGCCACTGTCGTCGCGATCGCGGCGGCCGGGTGCTCCGCGGTTCTCACCCCCGCCGCTACCACCTATCCCGTCACTGCCGACGTCGATTTCAGCCAGTTGGCCGGCATGAAGCGTGGGGAGTCCTGCGCCAAGACCATCCTGTATCTCTTCGGTCCAACCGGTACGGCCAGCGTTGCGGAGGCGGCCCGGGCCGGCGGACTGAGCCACGTGCGCTACGTAGACAACAGATACGACAACAACATCATCCGGCAACGGTACTGCGTGATCGCGTACGGGGAATAGGGGCGCGCGGACGCCTTGAATGGAGGCTGATGGCGGGCAACCATCGAGCGGGGAGCCGCTGCCGCTGCGGTTCGGCGGCCCTCACCCGTGCGCGACGATCGCCGCGTCAGCCGCGATGGCTCGCCTCATCGAAGGTGATGACCTCGAACAGCCCCCGCGATTCAGGGGAGAGCTCCCCCCACCGCAGTCGCCCGAGCGCCTCCTCCACCTGCGCACACCAGTATTCGAGCGAGCTCATCAGCGTGATCGCGATCGAGGAGAACTCATCGTGCCGGTGGCAGAGCCCCAGGCGATGGTGCAGGCTCTCCAGCAGCTGCGCGATCAGCTCGCCGGCAGCCCAGAGGTGGCTCGCCTGGGCCCCGGTGAGCCGCCAGTGCAGGCTGAACACTGCCCGCCGCTCGCGCTCGAAGCGGCGCTTGAAGCCCGTCTCCAGGTACTCGATGGCGTACCACCGGACCCACATCCCGGCTCCTTCCGCTCCGGCGGGGCCCAGCACACCTCGGACCTGCTGCAGCCACTGCTCGTGGGTGCCCTCGAGAAACACCAGCATCGGTGTCCTCACGACTTCCCGGCTTCCGACTTCCGGTACGGCGGTCGTGGTCATCACGCACCTCCCTGCGCGAACGCAACATTCGAGCGACTGATCTCTCCTGCCACACAGACCTTAGCGGCCCCTGCATGAAGGAACGGTGAAGCCGTCACGAAGATCCGTCCGGGGCGGGTTCCGTAAGGCGGCTTCATCCAGCCTTCACGGGGAGTTCAGCGGAGCCGGTCCATCTTGGCATCGCCATTCAACCGGAGGGATCGATGAGAGTCGCCGAGCTCATGCAATCGAACGTCAGGACCGTGCCCAGTGAGACCAGCATCGCCGAGGCGGTCGTGTCCCTGGCGGACGCCCACATCACGGGCATGCCGGTGGTGGACGGCACGGGACGGGTGGTCGGCGTCCTCTCCACCAGCGACGTCCTGACCGCCGAAGCCGAAGTCGAGGACGAAGACGGCCGCCGCCGGCTGCTCCAGGATACGGCGGTACAGGACATCATGACGCCACGGCCTTTCACCGTGACGCCCGACGACGACGTCCGTGAGGCCGCGCGCCAGATGCTCTACGCCGACGTGCACCGCCTGTTCGTGACCGACGGCGACCGGCTCATCGGCGTCATCTCGACCACGGACATCGTGCGGGCCGTGGCGAACGGCGCCCTCTGAGCGTGACCGACCCCCGGGCCGACGCGCTGAAGGCGTGGTTTCTCGGCCCGAGGGCGGAGAACGCAGGGTTGCTCGAGAGGCTGGTGGTGGAGTCGTTGCGGGACCACGTCTTCTGGCGCCGGAACTACCATCCCGAGGACGGCTTCACCATCCGGGAGTCCGACAAGCGGCGGGAAGGCTACGAAGAAGCCGTCGCCACCCTGACCCAGGAGCTGCTCGGCCTTCTGGCCGAGCTCAAGCGGGACGTGCCGGTCTTCAGCGGACGGTACAAGGGCCACATGATCGGGGAGCAGACGATCGCCGCGCAGGTCGGCTGGCTCGCCACCATGCTGTACAACCCCAACAACATCGCGGTCGACATCTCGCCCGTCACCACCCGGCTCGAGATGGAAGTCGCCTCTCAGCTGGCGGGCATGATCGGATACGACACCGCGGAGAGCTGGGGACACCTGACGTCGGGCGGGACCATCGCCAACTTCGAGGCGCTGTGGCTCGCCCGGGAGGTGCGCTACCTGCCCGTCGCCGCGGCGGGGGCCGCGAGCGAGCTGGGGCTCGCGCTTCCGGTCTCGCTCGCCGACGGGACCCGGGCCGAGGTGGTCGGGCTCTCGCTCTGGCAGCTCCTCAACATCCCCAACCGCTCCACCCTCGATCTGTGGAATGCCCTGTGGTCGGCCGGCCCGCGCGCCGATGTCGCACGCGCGCTCGCCAACCATTCCCTCGCGGCCATCGGCTACCAGGAGTACTCCCGCCGCCTCGCCTTCGAGTACGGCGACCCGCTGCCGGCCGGCGTCGTGCTGGTGGCGGCGACGGCGCACTACTCCTGGGAGAAGATCGCCCGCGCCCTGGGGATCGGCTCGAACCAGCTGGTGCACGTGCCGGTGGACGATCACTTCCGGATGGACCCCGACGCGCTGTGGGAGCGGGTCCGGGCGCTCGCCGGCCGGCGCCAGGCGATCCTCGCCTGCGTGAGCGTGTGCGGCACCACCGAGGAGAGCGCCGTGGACCGGCTGGACCGGGTCCTGGAGGTGCGGGCGCGCGCGGAGCGCGAGCTCGGCGTCACCTTTCACGTGCACTCCGACGCCTGCTATGGAGGCTATGCGGCCGCCGTGACCAGGGCCGCCGACGGCACCCGGCGGACCGCGGCGGCGATCCGCGCCGACACCGGTGAGTCGTGGCCGGACGAGGCCTGGGTGCGCGCGATGGCGGCGCTCGGCGAGGCCGACTCGGTCACCGTGGACCCCCACAAGCTCGGCTACGTGCCCTACTCCGCGGGCGCCGTGCTGGTGCGCGACGGACGCGCGCGCCATCTCGTCGCCACCGACCCGCCGTACCTGGCACCGTCAGGCAGCGGAGAGGACGGCACCGAGCGGTTCCTGGGGCGATACATCCTCGAGGGGTCCAAGCCCGGTGCCGCAGCAGCGGCCGTATGGCTCAGCCACAAGGCGGTCCCGCTGGATGAGCGCGGGTACGGCTACCTGATCCAGCGCACCGTGGTCGGCGCCCGCCGCCTGCACCGGGCGCTGGCCCGAGCGGACCTCTCGCCCTTTCGCATCGTGCTGCTGCCGGAGCCCGACATCAACATCGTCTGCTACGTGGTCGCCCACCCGTCGCTGCTCACGCTCGAGCCGCTCAACGCCTTCAACGAGCGGATCCATTCGAGGATGAGCTTCGGTCCCCGGGGCGCCGATCCGGAGTACATCATCACTCGCACTCGCCTGCGGAGCCCGATGTACGACGGTGCGATCGATCCGCTGCTCGCCGCCCTGGGCATCCCCGTCGAGACCTGGAAAGCCAGCGGGAAAGAGGGGTTGGTGGTGCTCCGCTCCACGGTCATGGACCCCTTCCTGGCCGCCGAACCGCCTGCGCCCGACCACCTGACGGGGTTCCTGGCGGCGCTGCGGAGGGCAGCGGAAGGTGCTCTGTCAGGATAGCGCGGCGGCGCCGTGCCCTCTGGCGCGGAGCACCCGGGCGATCTGGCCCACCACCGCGGGGATCGCGCCGAGCCCCACGACCAGCGCCCACTCGCGGCCGGTCAGGGGGGCGATCCGCAGCACCCGGGAGAGCGGAGGGAAGAACGCCGCCATGAGCTGGAGGCCGAGCGTGAGGGCGACGGCCCCGACGGCGGCGCGATTGGCCAGTGCGGAGCGAAGGGACAGCACAGGCTCCCTGCTCCGCGCGTTGCCCAGGTGCAGGATCTGCGCGAGCGCGAGCGTCATGAAGGCGGCCGTCGTCCCGCTCAGGGCGTATGCCGCCGCGGTGACCGCCGCGATAAGGGCCGCGTAGACCGCGATGGATCGCATCATCTCCCCCGAGAGGATCGCCGCGTGCGGGTCGCGGGGCGGCTGGCGCATGACGTCCGGCTCGCCGGGCTCGACTGCCAGCGCGAGGGCGGGAAACGTGTCGGTGATCAGGTTGAGCCACAGGATCTGGAGTGGGAGCAAAGGCGCCCGCGCGCTGACCAGGCCCACGCCGAGCAGCACCAGGATCTCCGCCAGATTGCAGCTGAACAGATAGAACACGAACTTGCGGACGTTGTCGAAGATGACCCTTCCCTCCTCGATCGCCGCTCCGATGGTGGGAAACCGGTCGTCCTCCAGGATCAGGTCCGCGGCCTCTTTCGCCATGTCGGTGCCCCGCAGCCCCATGGCCACGCCGATATCGGCCTTTCGGAGGGCGGCCGTGTCGTTCACCCCGTCGCCCAGCATCGCGACCACCGCTCCGCGGCTCTGGTGTGCCGCGATGATCCGCAGCTTCGCCTCCGGACTCGCCCGGCTGTAGGCGGGGACGCGGTCCACGGCCTCCCGCAGGGCCTCGTCCGACATGCGATCGAGCTCCCGCCCGTCGATCACCCGATCGCCCGGCTGGAGCAGGCCCAGCTCGCCGGCGATCGCCTCCGCGGTGCGCTGCTGATCGCCGGTGATCATGACGGTGCGGACCCCGGCACCCGTGAAGACCCGGATCGTCTCGCGGACGCCCGGCGCGGGGGGATCGCTCAGTCCCACGAACGCCACCCAGGTGAGCCCCTCGAGATCCGCCTCTCCGCCCGACGCGTCCTCCTTCATCGCTAGCGCCAGGACCCTGAGGCCGTGTGCCGCCAGCTCGCGATTGACTTCGAGCAACTCCTCGCGCCCACGCGGGTCCAGGGGCCGCGGCCCCTCCGGGCCGAGAACCCGTCCACTCAGCTCGACGATCCGGCGCGGGGCGCCCTTCACCATCAGGGTCATGGCGCCGTCCGCCCCGCGATGCCAGGTCGCGGCGAGCATGCGCTCGCTCGAGAAGGGCAGCTCGGCGATCACGGGGAGCTCCTCGAGCAGCCGCTCGCGGTCGAGCCCGAGTCCGGTGGCCGCGAGCAGGAGCGCGGCATCGGTCGGATCGCCATGGGCGCGCCAGCCGCCGCCGGCGCGGGTGAGCGACGCCTCGTTCGCCAGTGCGGCGATCCGGAGCGCGACCGGGATCCTCCGGTCTGCCGCGCCGGCACCGGCGTCCAGCGCCACCTCCCGCTCGGCCAGGCGCAGGACGGTGGCTCGCATCTCGCCGGCGGTGAGCGTGCCGGTCTTGTCGGTGCAGATCACGGTCGCGGAGCCGAGGGTCTCGACCACCGGCATCCGGCGGACCAGCACGCGCCGCCGCGCCATGCGGCGGACGCCGACCGCCATGGCGATGGTGCCGACCACGGGCAGGCCTTCCGGCACCGCGGCGACCGCCAGCGCGAGCGCGGTCTGGATGAGCATGGCGGACTCCGCGCCCTGCCAGTAGCCGAGGGCCACCACCAGGGCGGCCACGGCGATCGCGACGACGGCGAGCCGTTTCCCCAGTTCGTCGAGGCGCCGCTCGAGCGGGGTCTCGCGGGCCTCGACCGCGCCGGCCATGGCTCCGATGCGTCCGACCTCCGTGCCCATCCCCGTCGCCACCACGACGCCCTGCCCCCGCCCCGAGGAGACCGTGGTCGCCTTGTAGACCATGGTCCGGCGCTCGGCGAGCGGCAGATCGTCCGCCAGCCCGGCATCGGCGCGCTTCTCCGCCGGCGCAGGCTCGCCCGTGAGCGCCGCCTCCTGCACTCGAAGCTCGGTGGCTTCGAGCAGCCGGGCATCGGCCGGAACCGATTGTCCAGCCTCGAGGTTGATCACGTCGCCGGGCACCAGCTCCCGCGCGTCCACCTTCAGCCAGCGGCCGCCGCGCATGACCCGGGCGTGCGACACCTCCAGCGAGATCAGCGCCTCCATGGCACGATGGGCGCGCAGCTCGGTCACGAACCCGATCGCCACGTTCAGGATCAGAACCGCCGCGATGGCACCCGCATCGAGCGGATCCCCGGCCACCATGGCGACGGCCGCCGCCACGACCAGCAGTGCGACCACGACGTTGCGAAACTGCTGTGCGAGGATCCGCCAGGGCGAGGCCGGCCGCGAGCGCTCGAACAGGTTGGGCCCGACCAGCGCCAGGCGCCGCCGCGCTTCGGTATCGTCCAGGCCGGCGCGGGTGGACCGCTGGCGGCGGAGCACCTCGTCGGCCGGCAAGGCGTGCCATGACGACTGTGAAGATCCGTTCATGCGCTTTCCACCGGCGCTTCAAGAAGGATTGACTACAATGCGACCGACCCGAGCCGCCACCACTTCGCCGAGAGGTTTCCGTGTCCGATTCCAGCCCGCTCACCGCCCCCGCCAGCCGCCGCGCGTTCATCCATCGCGGAGCCGCCGCGGCGGTCGTCCTGCCGGCGGTCGTCTCGACCCTCGCCGCCTGCGGCGAGACCAAGGCGTCGGCCCGGGCCCCGAAGGACGTGAAGCCGGCCCCGACCCCTCCACCGTCGCCGCGCCAGAAGGCCGACGAGATGGACGCCATGCACGAGAAGGGCATCAAGGCGTTCCCGGCCAGAACCGAGGGCCAGGGCAACCAGCTGTTCCACCCCCGCATCGAGAACGGGGTCAAGGTCTACGACATCACCGCCGAGGAGATCCAGTGGGAGGTGGAGCCGGGCCGGAAGGTGAAGGCCTGGACCTACAACCGGCAGGTGCCGGGACCACAGATCCGGGTGCGCGAAGGCGACCGGGTCAGGGTGAACCTCACCAATAAGCTTCCGCAATCCACCTCGATTCACTTTCACGGCCTCGAGCTGCCGAACGACCAGGACGGCGTCCCGTACGTCACCCAGCCGCCGGTCAAGCCGGGTGAGAGCTACACCTACGAGTTCACCGTGCCGAACGCGGGCTCGCACATGTATCACTCGCACCACAACGCCGCCGCCCAGGTCGGGCTCGGGCTGCTGGGAGCGTTCGTGGTGGAGCCGAAGCGGCCGCTCAAGGCCCATAAGGCCGACGTGGACTACGTCATGGTGCTGAACGACGGGTACCACGGCTACACCTTGAACGGCAAGGGCTTTCCCGCGACGGAGCCGATCGTCTGCGGTCTGGGCCAGACGGTGCGCATCCGCTTCATGAACGAAGGGATGATGATCCACCCGATGCACCTCCACGGCATGCACATGACGGTGATCGCCAAGGACGGGTGGGACCAGCCCATGCCCTGGAAGTGCGACACCCTGAACATCGCGCCGGGCGAGCGGTGGGACGTCCTGGTGAAGGCCACCAATCCCGGCACCTGGGCGTTCCACTGCCACATCCTTCCCCATGCGGAGTCGGAGCACGGCATGTTCGGCATGGTGACGGCGCTGGTGGTGAAGCCCGCCGCAGTGTGAGCGACGAAGGGGGCCACCGGCTCTTGGCGGGCCGGAGGATCATATGTACTCTTGTACCTCCCCTGTGAATCCGTAGCCCGAAGCCGGCGGACCGCCGCTCGGCGGTTCCGCCTCCCTATCGCCTCAGGAGAAGGATGCCAGGTATGCGACGTGATTCGTCCGCACCTCTTCGCACCCGTCCGTTCGTCCGTCTCGCCACCGCGCTCTTCGCCTGCTTCGCCGTCCCCGCCTTCGCCGCCGCGCAGGAGACCGGCACGGTCACCGGCACGGTGACCCGGGCAGCCGACGGCGAGGCGCTGAGCAGCGTCTCGGTGTCCGTCCCCTCGGTCGGCATCAGCACGATCACCGGGACCGACGGCAAGTACACCCTTCGGCGGGTGCCGGCGGGACCCCAGACGATCGTCTTCCGCTGGCTCGGCTACCGTCCGACCCAGACGCAGGTGGTGGTCGAGCCGGGCGCCACCGTGACCGCCGATGCGGCGCTCGAGGCGGCGGTGATCTCGCTGGGCGAGATCGTGGTCGAGGGCGCCTCGCGGGCGCCCGAGCGGATCGTCGAGGCGCCGGCCGCCATCTCGGTGGTGCCGGAGGAAGTCCTTCAGGACGTGGCGATCACCGGCCAGGCGCCGATAGCGTTGCAGGCGGTGCCGGGCGTGGACGTGGTGCAGAGCGGCGTCAACGACTTCAACGTGAACGCCCGGGGCTTCAACTCCTCGCTCAACCGCCGCATGCTGACGCTCCAGGACGGACGCGACCTGGCGATCGCCTTCCTGGGCTCGCAGGAGTGGAACGGCCTCACCCAGCCGCTCGACGACATGGGGAGGGTGGAGGTGGTTCGCGGCCCCGGCTCGGCGCTCTACGGCGCGAACGCGTTCAGCGGCGTCATCAACATCACGACGCCGACCGCCCGCGAGATCCTCGGCAGCCGCATGACGGTCGGCGGCGGAGAGCTGGAGACCTTCCGGCTGGACGCCCGGCATGCCGGTCTCGCGGCGGACGGCCGCATCGGCTTCCGGGTCAACGGCGGGTACAACCGGAGCGACACCTACTCCCGCTCGCGCACCCTGAGGAACGGCACCTCGCTCCAGCAGGAGTACGAGGAGGCCACCGACGAGCCGGTACCCCTCACGGTCGAGGCGCTGCCGCTCAAGGGTCAGACCGCCGATGCGGTGACCGGCGAGGTGACCGGCGACCGCGACCCGCTCCGCAACATCTACGGCAGCGGCCGGGTGGATTACTATCTCGACAACGGCTCGGTGGTCTCCGTGGACGGCGGCGCGTCCCAGGTCGAGAACGAGATCTTCGTGACCGGCATCGGCCGGGTGCAGGTGGACAAGGCGGTCAAGCCGTACGTCCGCGCGGCGCTCGCCGCCGACCGCTACAACGTCTTCGGATACTGGAACAGCCGGACCTCGCTGGACCCGCAGATGTCGCTCACCTCCGGCCTGCCGCTCGAAGAGCGGTCCGACGTCTTCCACTTCGAGGGCCAGAACAACTGGAACTTCCAGCAGGACCGCGGCCGGGTGGTGTACGGTGCGTCCTACCGGAACACCAAGGTCAACACCTCCGGCACGCTGATGAACCTGGCGAACGACAACCGGAGCGACGACCTCTATTCGGCCTATGGCCAGGTGGAGTACAAGATCACGCCGCAGATCCGTCTGGTGGGCGCGGCCCGCTTCGACGATGGCGACCTGATCGAGAGCCAGTTCTCGCCCAAGGGGGCGATCGTCTTCAGCCCCAACGAGAGCCACTCCTTCCGCGTGTCGGTGAATCGCGCCTTCCAGACCCCCAACTACTCGGAGTTCTTCCTCCAGGTGCCGGTGGCCGCGCCCACGCCGAGCCCGCGGACGCTGGAGGGCTCGATCGAGACCTATTACGCCGCGGTCCGCGCCAGCCTTCCGCCCGCGGCGCTCACCGGCCTCACCCTCACCGACAATCTGCCCTGGGAATTCTCTCCGCTCACCCAGGCTCTGGCGCTCGGCAACGCCAATCTGGACGTCGAGAAGGTGACCGGCTGGGAGGTCGGCTACAAGGGAAGCCTCGGCGACCGGGTCTACGTCACGGCCGACGCGTACATCAACGAGCTCCGCAATTTCGTCACCGATCTGCTCCCGGGCGTGAATCCGGCCTTCCCCACCTTCAGCCTGCAGGACGGCGTGGACGTGGCGGCGGAGCTCACCGCCCTGGACCAGCGCCTGGCGGCGCTGACGCTCCCGCCCAACCACCCGCTCCGCGCGCCCATCCCGCTGCTGCTCGGCGGATATGGCCAGCTCCAGCAGGGCACCCAGATCCAGGGCGGCAATGCGCTCGCCACGTTGCCCGACGGCAGCCGGGCTCTCGTGCTCTCGTACACCAACGCCGGCTCGGTGACGGAGCGCGGCATCGAGCTCGGGGTGGGATACCAGTTCACGCCCGAGATCCGGGGCGACGTCTCGTTCACCGGCTTCAGCTTCGACGTGGACGAGGCCGAGCAGGCGGCGGGAGACAAGCTGGTGCCCAACACGCCGAGCAAGAAGGCGACGTTCTCGGTGAGCTACGCCGGCCAGCAGGGCTTCGACGGCAACGTCACGCTGCGCCTGGTGGACGGGCATGACTGGGCGGCCGGCATCTTCCAGGGTTACGTGCCGGCGAACGAGCTGCTCAACGTGAGCGCGGGATACCGGATCAACAATTACGTGCGGATCCACGCGACGGCGACCAACCTGCTCGATCAGCAGCGGTTCCAGCTGTTCGGGGGATCGGTGATCGGGCGGCGGGTGCTCGGGGGGGTGACGGCGAATTTCTGAGGGTCGCCGGGAAGCCCGGGTTCCAGGACGCACGAAAAGACGAAGGCCCGGCACTCGCCGGGCCTTCGGTCCATCAAGGTGCGAGAAGGCTACTTCTTGAACGTGAAGTACGCATGCGGGCCCTCGGTATAACTCGCAGAGCCGGTTCCGAAGACCAGCTCGATGGTCTTACAGGTGTTCGAGTAGCTGGCGGGCGTCTTCCAATTGAACTGGTAACTGCCGTCGCCATGATTAATGAGACCGGATGCCCCCGCATACTCTTCGATCGCATCTGTGGCGGCCTGGGCCGAACACGGGATTCCCTTGGTCTTGACCGTGACGTCGCTCAGATTCGTCACCGGGACATTGTTGGCATCCGTCAGCCGCCATTTCAGCGGGATCGCCTGCCCGGCCTTCGAGATGTTCATGATGGTCGGCCGGTCCACCGGGGCATAGAAACCGTCGAAGTTGTACTTGACCGTGATGATCTGCGCCGGCGAAGAGCTCGGCAGGTAGTTGCCGTCGCCGCCGTAGTTTGCCGTGAGGCTGTAATCGCCGATGCTGCCCGCCGCGAAGCTGCAGTCGGTCCCCGGCAGCGTGACGGAGCACGGCAACGGGTCCGGGCCCTTCTTCACCTGCACCGTGCCGGTGGGGTCGGAGGCGTAACTGCCGCCGGCATTCTCCAGAGCGACACTGAATGTCACCGTCACCGTGCCGTTGAGAATGAAGGGTGCGCCGGCGATGGACGTGATGAGCGTTTCCGTGGGCGCCCGGGCGATCGTGAGCGGCTCGGGACTCGGATCGCTGCTGGTCAGGAAGTTGGGGGCCGATGAGGCCGGTTGGTAGACCGCCTCGATCGAATAGCTCCCCGCATCGACACCAAAGAGCGCGAAGCTTGCGCTGGCCGACCCGTTGTTTGCCGAACCCGAAACCGTTCCCTTCACCGTCGCGCCCTGCTTCACCGTGAAGACGACCGTGCCTTCACTCACCGTGGCCTGGGAGGGCGAGTTCGCGATGACGCTCGCCTGGAGCGCCAGGCTCGCATCGCCATAGGTCGCCGAGAGCGGCGAGGATGTGATCGCGGTGGTGGTTCCCGCGGGACTGACGACCTGGCTGATCGCCGCGGAGGTGCTGCCGAGGAAATTCGTGCTGCCACCGTAGACGGCGGTGATGCTGTGGGTACCGGCCGTCAGGTCCTCGATACCGGTCGTGAGACTCGCCGTACAGGTCGCTGCGCAGCCCAGCGTTCCGGTGCCGAGGACGCTCGATCCGTCCTTGAACGTCACGGTCCCCGAGAGCCCGCTTGCCGGGGAACTCACCGTGGCGGTGAAGGTGACCGGCTCCCCGTACACCGTGGACGGATCCGAGCTCGCGACGACGGTGGTGGTCGGCGCCTTGGCGATCGTGATGCTCCGGTCGAAGTCGTCCGCGGCGTTGTAGTTGACGTTCCCGGCCTGCGACGCCCGGATGGTGCAGGTGCCGGCCTCGACGATGGTCACCGTCGTGCCCGAGACCGTACACTTGGCGGCGGTCTGGGTGGCGAAGCTGACCGTGAGCTCGGAAGTCGCGGTCGCGGCGACCGTGAACGGCGGATCGCCGAACGTGAAGGGGCCCACGGCCGGGAAGCTGATGGTCTGGTCGGCTTTGTTGATCGTGATGTTCTGGTCAACGTTCGGCGCGGGGTTGTACGTGCCGTTCCCGGCCTGCGACGCCCGGATGGTGCAGGTGCCGGCCTCGACGATGGTCACCGTCGTACCCGAGACCGTGCATTTGGTCGTCGTCTGGCTCGCGAAGCTCACGGTGAGGCCCGAGCTGGCCGTGGCGGCAACCGAGAAGGTCGGCTGGGCGGCGAAGGTGAATGGACCAACCGCTGGAAAGTCGATGGTCTGAGCGGTCTTGTCGTTGATGGTCTGGGTCTGGCTGGCGGAGGTCAGACCATCCGCTGTCGCGCTCAGCGAGTGACTGCCGTCGCCCGGGGACGTTGCCTTGTAGTAGAAGGTGCCGGAATTGGCGCCGGAGGCGATGGTGAGAGTCGCGCTCGACGTGGTGCAGGCGTTATCGCTATAGAAGCCGCCCGGGCCGTCCGTCGCGAGGGTCACGGTGGTGTTGCTCGTGACGTTCGTGGCGGCGCTGCTGGCGTTCTGAGTCTGTACCGTGATCGGACCGAGGCACTGCTCGACGATCCCGGTGAGTGCAGTGTTGGGGAAGGCGAGCTTTGTCGGGGCGGCTGACGTAACCGTGAACGTGGCGGTGTCCCTCGCCGCACCGGTCGGACACCCGGATGCATTACTGCCAGTGGTGGCGGTGTTGCTGCTCTCGCAGATCATCGCCGACCAAAGTCCGGCGACGCCAGGCGTGAATGCAGCAGCAAACGTCTGGGCGTTGATGACTCCATTACCGAAATTGGAAGCGCGTGCAGAGACGGCGACCACGCTGCCGCTCGGATTGAGCCAACGAATCGAGACGGGCGTCCCGCCCATTCCCGTAATCGTGAATGAGGCCACAGCGCAGATCACCGTACCGGACTGCACACTGGTGCCCGTCCCGCCAGTACACCCGGTCGGAGGCGCGCCGACAGGCGTAGCGGGGCTGGTCGTGGAGCCACCCGGGAAGAACGACAGGCTCGCATTGCTGATGGTGCCGTCCGTAAACTGCACGGTCAGCCAGCGATCCGTGCTCCGGCTGGTCGCAGTCAGCGTAAACATCACTCCGATGTCATTCACATCCACCACATACGTCGAATCCCGGAACGTCCCATCCTCACCGACCGGAATCGTCCACGTGTGCGGCTCGTGCGTCGCCGGCTCGTCCTCGAGCAGGATGTCCAGCGTATCGTTCGCCGGCCACCCCGCCCCGGTGAACCAGACCGTATCACCAGGCTGGTAGTCGTCCTTGTCCGTCGTGATCGAGAGTCCATCATCCGACGACGACGTCGCGAGGGCGATGATCCCCGGCCCCTGCGTCATCTCGATCTCCCGCTCGGGAA
>CAMPKP010000090.1 GCA_946887295.1 uncultured Gemmatimonadota bacterium
AGAGAACCCGCGTGAGAGGTGAGCGCTGAATGGAGTTCCCCAATCGGCAGCTCCTGGTCGTGGGCGATCGGGTCCTCATCGCCGCCGAGGATGGCGACGACAGGACCCGCGTAGGGCTCTACCTCCCGGCGACGGCGATCGACTCCCAGCAGGTGCAGACCGGGCTCATCGTCGCCACCGGACCGGGCGACCCGGTCGCCGACATCAGCAGTCTCGATGACGAGCCGTGGAAGGTGGACCGGCGTGAGGGGAAGAGCCGCGGCATGCAGGCCCGGGTCGGCGATCACGCCATCTTCTTCCGCAAGGCGGCCGTCGAGATCACCTTCGAGGAGAAGAAGTACCTCGTGGTTCCCCAGGCCGCGATCCTCGTGCTGATCCGGGACGATCTGCCCATCTGAGGTCCCCGCCGGGACCGCCCCATCGTGTGCTACTACCTGCGAATCGCGAGCCCGCTCACCCTGAGCGAGGTCCGCTCCATGCTGCCGGCGGGAATCGCCTCCGACGTGCTGCCGCCGCGGGAGCTCGCGGGGCTCCGCGCACTCCTCCCCGGCGCCCAGACGGCAGCGCACTTGAGGGTGGGACCATGTTCCTGCGATCTCGTCCGTGCCCGGCAGGCCGACTCCCGGGAGGACGAGCGCCATCTGCGGGGGCGCTACGCGAGGCTGGGTCTCCCCCGCGACCGGATCATCGGCGAGCTGGAGCGGCATCGGGGCACCGGCCCCACGGCCGAGCCCCCGGGCGGGTGGCGTCGGGCGCTCGCCGGGTTCGTGATCGAGCACGCGAGGAATGCGGGTCCCACGCTCTATCATCTCGCCTTCCAGCCCGGCTCGCCGGAAGCCGCGGGGCCGCCGGTCACCCGCACCGTCGCCGAGGTGCGAGCCGATCCGGAGGGCTGGCTGACGGAAGGCCGGCCGCTGATCGTCGTCGGCTGATGCCCCGAATCGTCTCCTGATGCCCCGAATCGCCTCCGCGGGTATACTCATGCCCGTCCCATTCTCCCAACCCGATCACCGCTCAGCGAGGAAGCTCATGCCGTGTGCTTTTTCCTATCGGATGTCCCTCTGCCTTCTCACCGGCCTCCTGCTCGCCGCGTGCGGCGGCGAGGGCTCCAGCGGTGATGCGCCCGAGGCCGATCCCTCGGCGGGCGCCGAGGCCGAAGCGGCCGCCGACGCGCCGGCGGCGGCGGGCCAGCCCGCCGAGCCGGTCTCCGCGACGATCTCCGCGGACGACATCGATCGCTGGGAAAGGGGCATGGCGGCCGAGCTGGCGGCGGTCAAGGAAGCCGGCGCGAAGCTCGGCAGCGCAAAGAGCGGTGAGGACACCCTCTCGGCCCTCATGGGGGTGCAGGAGATGACCACGACGCCGACGGGCGCGAAGGCGGCCGGCATGGACCCGGAGCTCTACCAGACGGTGAGAAGCAATCTGGGCGCGGCGGTGGCGTACCTGACGCCGCAGCTGGGTGGCATCGACACGACGATGCTGTCACCCACCCAGCGCGAAGAGATGCGCCGGATGAACGCGGCTCAGCTCAAGCAGCTGGAGGGGACCGTGCCGGCGGAGGTGATCGAGGCGCTGAAGCCGAGGGCGGAAGCGCTGCGGAAGCTGGAGATCGAGCTCGCCGGCGCCCGGATGAAGGGCGCCGGCATGTGAGCGGCGACTATTTCTTCACCAGCTCGACCCGCCGGTTCTGCTGGCGCCCTTCGGCGGTGTCGTTGGCGCCGGCCGGCTTGGTCTGCCCCAGCCCCTTGGCCTCGAGCCGCGCACCGTCGATCTGGTAGTTGGTGATGAGGTACTGGCGGACCGCTGCCGCGCGCTTCTCGCTCAGGGTCTGATTGGACTCCGGCTTCCCGACGTTGTCGGTGTGGCCCTCGATGGTGAGCTTGAGCTCGGGATGCTCCTTCAGCATCGTCCCGATCTCCTTGAGCGTGGGCGCGGACTCCTGCCGGATCCCGTCGCTCCCGGTGTCGAAGTAGATCCCCTGGGTGGCGACTCGCCCCTTCTCCGACAGCGCGTCATAGAGCTTCTTGCCGCCCGCGGCGATCCGGATCGGACCGAGCAGCGTCACATGAGCGCCGGTCCGGTCGTAGCCCGGGACCCAGAACTGCACCTTGTTGGAGCGGCCGAGATCGGCGTTCGGGGCGTTGCCCACGCGCACGCCGTTGATGTAGACCTTGGTGTACTTGCCGTCGGCCATGATCCGGGCGCGGTTCACCTTGTTCTCGAAATCTCCGCCCGCCGGGCCCGTCGCCTCGATCTTGCCGACGTAGGCGCCGCCCTCGTCGGTGTTGAAGCGGACCTGCGGATTGGACCCGCCCTGGTTCTCCCAGTTCGACTCCGCGCCGCTCATGTTCAGCATGATGGGCCAGCCGCTGGTGGACTTATCGCTCATGACGTAGTCGAACTCGACGGTGAACCGCTCCGGCAGGGTCTCGGGCAGCACGATGGCGAACTTGGCGGACTTGCTCACCCGGAGCCACTTCCCGCCCTCCCAGTCGGCGATCTCCGCGTTGCCTTCCGCGAACTCGATCCGCCGCGGAAAGTCGCCCACGTTGTCGGCGGTGTAGTCGTCGTAGAAGAGGACCCGATCGCCGGGCACGAAGTCGAAGTTGACGAAGGCGCCCTCCCCGGCCGCCTTGGGCGGGGCCGGCTCACCGCTGGCGCCGGCCGCCTCGGTCGCGGACCCGGTTGCCGTGGCGGCCCCGGTCGCGGCGCCGGGGGCACCGGCCGCCGTGTCGGCTCCCGAGTCGGGCTTGGCCTCGCCGCCCTCGAGCGCGCCGTCGATCGCCTTGCTCTCCTTGTCGGTCGCCTTCTGGATCGCCTTGTCCTCGGCGGTCCGCTTGACCGCGTCCTTGAGGCGTTTCCCGAACTGCGCGTGGGAGGTCGAAGGCAGGGCGCCGAGCGCGAGCACGGCGAGCACCAGGCCGGGCAGCAGTGTCAGACGGACGTGCATTGACATAGACTCCTCATACTGGAAGGCCGCTGGACAGCGGAGGATCGAGGCGTGGTGATAAAGGATGGCGGGGTGCCGCGGAACGCAGATGAAAATGCCGGCCGGAACACGGTCGCGCAAGCGCGGGAAGAGGGGTGGTTCCGGGGCGCAGGTGGGCTCTCACTGTTCCGCAGAGCCTGGCGGCCGGCCGGGGCTCCGAGGGCCGTCCTGATCAACGTCCACGGCCTCGGCGACCACTCGGGACTCTACCCCGCCCTGGTCGAGCATTTCACCGCGCGGGGCCTCGTGGTGCACGCGCCCGACGTGCGGGGCAACGGCCGGTCGCACGGCCAGCGAGCCTACGTCGAGCGATGGGACGAGTACCGCGAGGATCTCGGGTGCTTCCTCGGTGCGGTCCGGAGCGAGGAGCCCGGGCTGCCGATCTTCCTGCTGGGCAACAGCCTCGGCGGTCTCATCGTGCTGGACTACGCGCTCCACCATCCCGAGGGTATTCAGGGGGTCATCGCCGCATCGCCCCCGCTCGGCCGGCTCGGCGTGCCCGCCCCGCTCCTCGCGCTGGGCCGCGTGCTCTCCCGCCTGTGGCCCCGATTCTCCCTTCGCACCGGGATGGACCTCTCCGGGCTCGCCCGCGACCCCGCCGTGATCGAGACGGTGCTGGCGGATCCGCTGTTTCACCGGGTGGGAACCGCGCGCCTGTCCACCGAGGTCACCGCGGCCATCGCCCGAGTGCAGCAGGCGGCGCCGCGGTTTCCCCTGCCCCTGCTCCTGCTTCACGGCTCGGCCGACCGGATGGTCCGGCCCGAGGGCAGCCGCGCCTTCGCCGCGCGCGTCGGCCATCCCGACCGCGAGCTCCGGGAGTACGCCGGAGCCTATCACGTCCTCTTCGCCGACCTGGACCGTGAGCGGGTGCTGACGGATGTCGAACGATGGATCGCGGACCGCCTCTGACCCTGCTCTCCCGCGCGCTGCGGCTCCGCTGCCCCCACTGCGGAGGAGGTCCGATCTTCGTGACCTGGACCCGGCTGGTGCCCAACTGCCCGGTGTGCGGACTCGGACTGGAGCGGGGCGAGCAGGGCTACTGGCTCGGCGCCTACTTCTTCAACCTGATGGCGGTGGAGACGCTGTTCGGCATCTGGGTCATCGGGCTGCTCTGGTGGACCTGGCCGTCCCCGCCGTGGGGCCTGTTTCAGCTCGTCACGATCGTGCTGATGGCGGTCGCGCCGTTCGGGTTCTTCCCTTTCTCCAAGACCGTCTTCCTCGCCTTCGATCTCTGGGTCCGCCCGCCGGCCGAATCGGACTTCGTCGTGCCGCACGAAGTGGCGCGTCGCCACCGGCCCGCGTAGCTTCTCGCAACCCACTCACCCCTTCCTGCCATATGTGGATTCTGCTGGCGGTCGCCGCCGGGGCGCTGATCGTCCTGGTCGTCGCCAACCTGACGTCGAGCGCGAAGAAGATCGAGAAGAAGATCGACCACCTCTACCCGGCGGGCGATTCCCAGTTCGTGCGCTCGATGGGCTCGCTGCTCGGTCCGGGGATCGTGCCGGGAAACCGGGTCCGGGCGCTCTGCAATGGAGACGAGATCTTTCCCGCGATGCTCGATGCCATCCGGGGGGCACGACGCACCATCTGCTTCGAGACGTTCATCTACTGGTCGGGAGCCATCGGCCGCGAATTCGCCGAGGCGCTGAGCGAACGGGCCCGCGCGGGCGTGAAGGTTCACGTCGTGCTGGACTGGCTGGGATCGGGAAAGATGGACGCGTCGCTGCTCGAGACGATGGAGCGGGCCGGGGTCGAGGTGGTGAAGTACCATCCGCTGCGCTGGTACAGCGTCGGGCGGCTCAACAACCGGACCCATCGCAAGCTGCTGATCGTGGACGGGACGGTCGGCTTCACCGGCGGAGTGGGCATCGCGGACAACTGGCTCGGCAACGCCCAGGACCCGGACCACTGGCGCGACTCCCACTTCCGCCTGGAGGGCCCCGCGGTGGCCCAGATGCAGGCCGCCTTCATGGACAACTGGATGGAGACCTGCGCGCAGGTCCTGCACGGCGAGGAGTATTTCCCGGCCCTCGAGCCCGCTGGACCCCACGCCGCCCAGCTGTTCAAGAGCTCGGCCGACGACGCGAGCGAGAGCGTACGGCTCATGTACCTGCTCTCGCTGGCGTCGGCCGTGAAGAGCGTGAGGATCGCGAACGCCTACTTCGTGCCGGACGCGCTCGCCGTCTCCACGCTGGTCGCCGCCCAGCGGCGCGGGGCCAGGGTGGAGATCATCGTGCCCAGCCGGCACATCGACCAGAAGCTGGTCCGCCGGGCTTCCCGCTCCCTCTGGGAACCGCTCCTCGAGGCCGGCATCGCCATCTACGAGTACCAGCCGACCATGTATCACGTGAAGGTGGTCGTGGTGGACGAGGTCTGGACCTCGGTCGGCTCCACCAACTTCGACAACCGGTCGTTCCGGCTGAACGACGAGGCCAATCTCAACGTCCTCGACCCGGAATTCGCGGCCAGCCAGGCGAAGGTGTTCGAGCAGGACAAAGCCCGCTCGCGCCGGGTCACTCTCGAGGAATGGCGCCGACGGCCGTGGCGCGAGCGCGCCACCGACCGACTCGCCGGGCTCCTGCGCCTGCAGCTCTGATCAGGGCCGAGGAGCAGCAGTCGCGCCGGCCGACCGTGCCGATGACGCGGCCGCGCGCTGGAGGAGCACATCGCGCTCCCGTGCGTTGCGGGTGAGCGACGCCGCGCGCTCGAACTCCGCACGGGCCTCCTCGAAACGGCCGAGCTTGTCCAGCAGGTCGCCGCGGACTGCCGGCAGGAGATGGTAGGTCTTGAGCTGCGGGTCCGACTTCAGCTCCTCGACGCGCTCGAGAGCCGCGGCCGGCCCGAACGCCATCGAGACGGCCACGGCGCGATTCAGCTCGACCACGGGTGAGGGCACCGCCCGGGCGAGCTCGCCGTACAGCGCCGCGATGCGCGCCCAGTCCGTCTCCTCGGGGGCGCGGGCCCGCGCGTGGCACGCTGCGATCGCGGCCTGCAGCGCGTACGGACCCGACGCGCCACCCAGCTCCTCGGCGCGGCGAAGCGCGGCGAGCCCGCGCCGGATGAGGAGCTGATCCCAGCGCCCGCGGTTCTGCTCCAGCAGCAGGACCGGCTCCCCGGAAGGTCCCAGCCGCGCCTTCGCGCGGGACTCCTGGATCTCCATCAGCGCGACCAGGCCGTGCACCTCGGGCTCCTCGGGAGCGAGTCCCGCCAGGATGCGGCCGAGCCGGAGAGCGTCGTCGCAGAGAGCGGGCCGCATCCAATCGTCCCCCGCCGTCGCCGAGTAGCCCTCGTTGAAGATGAGATAGAGGACCTCGAGCACCGAGGACAGGCGGCCCGCCAGCTCGCCGCCGCGGGGCACCTCGAAGGGAACCTTCGCCTCCGCGAGCGTCCGCTTGGCTCGAACGATCCGCTGGGCGATGGTCGGGGTGGCGACCAGGAACGCCCGCGCGATCTCCTCGGTCGTCAGGCCCCCCACCAGCCGGAGCGTGAGCGCGACGCGCGCCTCGGTCGAGAGCACCGGGTGGCATGCCGTGAACATGAGGCCCAGCAGGTCGTCGCCGACATGGTCGTCGAGCGCGGCGTCGAGATCCTGTGCCGCCGTCTCCTGCCGCGCCTCGAGCTCGTAGCCGAGCTGCTCGTGCTTGCGCTCGAGCAGCGATCTCCGGCGCAGCAGGTCGATGGCGCGGTGCTTGGCGGTCGCCATGAGCCAGGCGCCGGGGTTGTCCGGGACACCCGACTCCGGCCAGCGCTCCAGCGCGGCGACGAGCGCGTCCTGCGCCAGATCCTCGGCGATGCCGACGTCGCCCACCATCCGCGCGAGACTCGCGATCAGCCTGGCGGACTCGATCCGCCAGACCGCGTCGATCGCACGATGGGTGTCGGGAGCGGTCACGGATCCCAATCACGCCACCTTCACGGCCGGGTGCAACCCTGCGCGGCGGCGAGCCGCGGATCACTTCCTCTCACTGCTTGACGCTCCCCACGGGGGCCGTATATTCGGGAGAGATACCGAACAAACACCGAACAAGGGGGCGCCCATGCTTTTCCTCGATCCACTCCGCAGGCTCACCCAGCGCCGCTCCGCCCCCGCCCTCAAGCCCACGACGTACTACGTGCCCGTGGTGCAGTCCGCGCTCGTCTGCCCCGAGTGCGCCGGACCGCTGACCCGGGCGTCCGGCTGCATCGGCTGCGTCTACTGCGGATGGGGCAAGTGCGGGTGAGCGAGCCGGCTCAGCTCTCGCTGTCCGTGGGCCAGAGCCCCGGACACCCGCGGGAGCTCACCGTGCTCGACCAGCGCGAGCGCGGCACGCGCTTCCTTTCGCTGGGCGCGCGCTCCGTCCTCAACTCGCCCGCCAGCACCCGCATGGGCTTCTGGTCGCTCAATCCCTACGTCGGGTGCGAGTTCGGCTGCACCTACTGCTACGCACGGGACACCCACAGGTATGCCACGGAGCGGGCGGAGGCGCGAACGGCCGGCGGGAAGGACCAGCTTCCTCCCTGGCTCGCCTTCGAGAAGCGCATCCTGGTCAAGACCGACATAGCGGAGCGGCTGGCGCGCACGCTGGATCCCTCCAAGCTCGGCGACGCCCCGCTCGTGATCGGCACCGCCACCGATCCCTATCAACCCGCCGAGCGCCGCTATCGCCTCACCCGGAGCATCCTCGAGGTCCTGACGCGCTTTCGTGGCCTCCGGATCGAGATCATCTCGAAATCCCCGCTCGTCACCCGCGACATCGACGTGCTGCAGGCGCTGGGCGCGCGACACGAGGTCACGGTGAACGTCTCGCTGGCCACCCTCGACTCCCGGCTGGCCCGAAGGCTCGAGCTTCGCTCGCCGGTTCCCTCGGCTCGAATCCGCGCGCTGGGCCGCCTCAGCGCCGCGGGCATCTACGCCGGCCTGCTCGTCGCGCCGATCGTTCCGGGCGTCACGGACGACCGCGAAGGGCTGGGCCGGCTGATGGCGGCCGCGAAGGAGGCGGGTGCCCGCTACGTGATCGGGTCGGCGCTCCGGCTCGGTCCTGCGGCGCGGCACCGCTTCCTTCCCCACCTCGCGGCCGAGTTTCCCGGTCTCGCCGAGCGATACCGCCGCCACTACGGCAACCGGGAAGGTGTGACGCGCGACTACCAGGAGGCCCTGACCCGGCGGCTTCGGCGGCTGCAGAGGGAGCACGGGTTTCACTCCGAGGAAGGGCGGCGCCGGCGGTCGCACCCGGACTCCGGCGGCCGAGCGGCAGCGACGGAACAGCCCGCTCTTCTGTAGAAGGCGGCCCCTGTTCGTGCCCCGCACCATCCTCTTCGTCGACCCTCCCGCCTTCTGCACCACGGTCGAGTCCCTGGTGGCTCCCGCCCTCCGGACCCGTCCGGTGGCGGTGGCGCCGCCGGGTGCCGAGCGCGCCGTGGTACTCGCGCTCTCGACCGAGGCGCGCCGCGCGGGGATCGAGCGGGGGATGGCGGTGCGGGAGGCGCGGAAGCTCTGCCCCGACCTGGTCCTCATCCCGCCCAATCCGCGGCTGTACGCCCGGGCCTCGAGCGCGCTGCACCAGATCCTGCGGGCCTACGCGCCAGTCATCGAGCCGCGGGGATACGGTCACGCCTTCCTCGACCTCACCGGCACCGGCCGGCTCCTCGGTCCCCCGAGCGACGTGGCCGCAAAGGTGCGGCGCGAGGTACGCGAGCGGCTGCGCTTCCAGCTCTCGGTCGGCGTCGCCGCCAACAAGCTGGTGAGCCAGGCCGTGATCCGGGCGGACCGGCGGTCGGAGGAGCAGGACAGCGACGCGCTCGTCGTGCCCTTCGGCGTCGAGGCGGGGTTCCTCGCGCCGCATCCGCTCATCGTCCTGCCCGACCTGCACCCCAGGATGCGGAGCCGGCTCGACGACTACCAGCTCGACCTGATCGGCGAGGTGGCGGCGATTCCCGAGAGCGCGCTCTGCGCGGTCTTCGGCGGAACCGGCCGCACGCTGCGCGCGCGCGCCATGGGCATCGATCCTCGCCCGGTGCTTCCCCCCGAGCGGCTCGCCGAGCTGAGCGCCCGGCACGTCCTCACCACCGACACCAACGATCTCGGCGTGCTGCATCCGCTGCTCCGGATGCTGACCGAGCGGCTAGGCCGGCGGCTTCGCCGCGGCGGTCTCGTCGCCCATCGGCTCCGGCTGGAGGTCGGCTACGCCGATCACACGGACGCCGCTCGCGCGGTCCCGCTTCCGGCCTCCGCTCTCGACAGCGACCTCTGGGACGCCGCGCGCAGAGCGTTCGCCCTCGCGAACGCCAGGCGGCTGGCGGTGCGTGCGGTGACGGTGAGGATGGAGCGAGTGGAGGAGGCGAGCGGACAGCTGGAGCTGTGGGAGACGGAGGGCGGAAGTGCCCCTTCCGCCCTCCAACAGGCGATGGACCACCTCCGCCACCGCTACGGCGTCCGCACCATGGCGCGCGGGAGCCAGCTCCCGGCGCTCACCACCCGCGCCGCGTCCCGACTATGATTCGCGCGACCACAACGGAAATCCCCCGATGCTCTCGAAGAAGGCCAAATACGCCATCAAGGCGCTCCTCGCGCTCGCCGACCGCGACGACGACGAGCCGATGCGGATCGCCGACCTCGCCCGCAAGGAGCAGATCCCGCCCAAGTTCCTCGAGCTGATTCTCCTCGGCCTCCGAAACAACGGGATCCTCCAGAGCCGCAAGGGCAAGGGTGGCGGCTACCGTCTCGCCCGCGACCCGGCCGACATCTACCTGGGTCAGATCGTCCGGATGTTCGACGGCCCCCTCGCGCCGGTGCCCTGCGCCAGCCAGACCGCATACGTGCGCTGCGCCGATTGCCTCAACGAGGCGGAGTGCGGTGTTCGTCTCGCCATGAAGGAAGTGCGGGACGCCACGGCCAGGATCCTCGATGGCACCAGCCTCGCCTCGCTCCACGACCGGGTAGAGAAGGTCACGGCCCAGCGGATGCTGGGCATGTTCTCGGAGTAGCACCCCGCAACATCCCTGCATGCCCGCCATAGGACGTGGCCCTTCGCAACACCACGGCAGCCCGTGCCGTGCCGGTCTCCAACTCAGTACCGATTTCCTAACTCACTGCCCTGTCGCCAGATGCACTCTACCACCCGGTAACTGACCACCGAAGACGGGCATCTGGTACGATCTATGCCTATTTACTCGATCTGGTAGATAGGATATATAGGAAACCATGGCGACTCACCCGACCCCCGCGACCGGCCTCGACGATGGCGGTCCGGACAACGCCTCGATTCCCCTGCCCCCACTGCTCCTCCGCGAGCTCGTGGAGGCCCTGCAGTCCATTCGCTTCGGGACGGTCGAGCTGGTGATTCACGACGGCCGGGTGGTCCAGCTGGAGCGGCGCGAGAAAGTCCGCTTCGACTCCGGGGTCACGGATCACCGACGTCTGTAAACGGCATTTCCCGGCGCCCTTCGGCGCCGCACCACTGGACCGACCGGACAGCCGGACGTCCGCCACGCTCGAACGACCAGAGGGAGAATCACGCATGAGTGCGGTCCGGCAATGGGTCGGCGGTATCGCGGTGACGTTGGGCAGTCTGCTCGTCGCGCCTTCGGCAGCGGCGCAAGCTGCGGCGCCCGCCACAGGCGGAGTCAACGTCGACACGTCCTCCCTGGAATCGCGGGTGGACGCACTCGACCAGCAGGTTCGCATTCTGGAGCGTCTGCGCGAGCTGGCTGTGGACAGCGCGGCGACGGCGGCGAAGACCCGGCAGTCGGCTACCGCGAACGCCAAGGACGGCTTCAGCCTCAAGTCCGCCGACGGGCAGTACTCGCTCAAGCTGCGCGGCTACGCCCAGGCCGACGGCCGGTTCTTCGCTTCCGACGACGCCGGCGCCATCCCCGACAACTTCCTCCTCCGCCGGGCCCGCCCGATCCTCGAGGTGACCGTCGGCCAGTACTTCGGCTTCCGCATCATGCCCGACTTCGGCGGCGGCCAGGTCGCGCTGCTGGATGCCTACTGGGAAGGGAAGTTCGACCCGGCCTTCTCGGTGCGCGCCGGCAAGTTCAAGCCGCCGATCGGATACGAGCGGATCCAGTCGGCCACCGACATCAACTTCGCCGAGCGGGGACTCCCCACCAACCTGGCGCCGAGCCGCGACATCGGCGTCCAGGTCGGGGGAGAGGCCACCGGCGTCTTCGAGTACCAGGTCGGGATCTTCAACGGAGCCCCCGATCTCGCCAGCGCCGACGGCGATCTGAACGACTCCAAGGATCTCGCCGCCCGGGTGTTCGTCCAGCCCTTCAAGGATGGCGCGCTGAGGGGAGTGGGCATCGGCCTCTCCGGCAGCACCGGCGTGGAGCAGGGCAACGCGACCGCGACGGATCTGGCCGGTTATCGCTCGGCATCCCAGCAGACCTTCTTCCGCTACCGGACCGACCCGATCGTTCCGGGCAACACCGTGATCGCGGAAGGCCGCCGCAGCCGGCTGTCTCCGCACGCCTATCTCGGCTTCGGCCCGTTCGGCGTGCTGGGAGAGTACATCGTCAACCGCCAGGAAGTCCGTCGCGGCGCGACCGTGGCCGCGCTGACTCACAAGGCCTGGCAGGCGAGCGGATCGTTCTTCCTCACCGGCGAGTACGCCGGATTCAGGAGCCCGACGCCCAGGAAGCCTTTCGACCTCAAGGCCGGAACCTTCGGCGCGGTCGAGCTGGCCGCGCGTTACGGCGAGCTCGACATCGACGACGATGCCTTCCCCGTGTTCGCCAACCCAGCCAGCGCCGCCAGCAAGGCCAAGGGACTCGGCCTCGGCGTCAACTGGCACCTGAACAAGCAGATCAAGGTCCTGGTCAGCTACGAGCACACCACGTTCGAGGGCGGCGATGCCGCCGGCGACCGCCCGTCCGAGGACTTCGTGGTCACCCGATTCCAGCACTCCTTCTGATCTCGACCTGATCCCGACCCCATGAGAGGCATTCCGAGCAATATGCGCAGCCGATACGCCATCCCAGGCACGCTCGCTCTGGCACTCGCGGCGAGCACGACCGTCGCGGCCGCCCAGGGCGCGCCGAAGCCCGTGACCCTCCTCAACGTGTCGTACGATCCGACCCGTGAGCTCTACGAGGAGTTCAACCACCAGTTCGCCACCTACTGGAAGGGCAAGACCGGCCAGGAGGTGACCATCCGCCAGTCGCACGGCGGCTCGGGCAAGCAGGCCCGCTCGGTCATCGACGGACTCGGCGCGGACGTGGTCACCCTCGCGGTGGCCTACGACATCGACCAGATCGCCGAGAAGGGGCGCTGGCTCCCGGCCGACTGGCAGAGCCGGCTGCCGAACAACAGCTCGCCCTACACCTCCACCATCGTGCTGCTGGTGCGGAAGGGGAATCCGAAGGGGATCAAGGACTGGGGTGACCTGGTGAAGCCCGGTGTCTCGGTCATCACTCCCAACCCGAAGACGTCGGGCGGCGCCCGGTGGAACTACCTGGCGGCGTGGGCCTGGGCGCTGCGCCAGCCCGGCGGCAACGATGCCACCGCCAGAGCGTTCGTCACCCGGCTGTACAAGAACGTCCCGGTGCTCGACGCCGGCGCCCGCGGCTCGACCACCACGTTCGTGGAGCGGGGCATCGGCGACGTGCTGCTCGCCTGGGAGAACGAGGCGCTGCTCGCGATCAAGGAGCTGGGCCCGGGCAAGTTCGAGATCGTCGCCCCCTCCATCAGCATCCTGGCCGAGCCGCCGGTGGCGGTGGTGGACAAGGTGGCCGGCAAGCACGGCACCCGGCCGGTGGCCGAGGCCTACCTGGAGTACCTCTACACCGAGTCCGGCCAGGAGATCGCGGCGAAGAACTTCTACCGCCCGCGTCTCGCGTCGGTGGCCGCGAAGTACCAGTCCCAGTTCCCCAGGATCGAGCTGATCACGGTCGATGATGTGTTCGGCGGGTGGAAGAAGGTGCACGCCGCCCACTTCGCCGACGGCGCGCTCTTCGACCAGATCTACCAGCCGGGGCGCTAGCCCCGGCCGACGGTCTACCCCTACGAAGGGATGACGATGCGGCACGACTCGCGGACCGTACTTCCAGGATTCGGCCTGTCCCTGGGGATCACCTGCACGTACCTGAGCCTCCTGGTGCTGATTCCCCTGACGACCGTCTTCACCAAGACGGCGGAGCTCTCGGGCTCCGCCTTCTGGGCCACCGTCACCGACCCTCGGGTGGTGGCGTCCTACCGGGTGACCTTCGGCGCCTCGTTCGTCGCGGCGCTGATCAACACCGTGTTCGGCCTCCTCGTGGCGTGGGTCCTCGTGCGCTACCGGTTTCCCGGGCGGCGGCTGGTGGATGCCATGGTGGATCTGCCGTTCGCGTTGCCCACGGCGGTGGCCGGCATCGCGCTCACCACGCTCTACGTCCCGAACGGGTGGGTCGGCCGATACCTGGAGCCGCTCGGCATCCAGGTGTCGTACACCTGGCTGGGCATCACCATCGCGCTGATCTTCATCGGCCTGCCGTTCGTGGTTCGCACGGTGCAGCCGGTGCTCGACGACCTCGAGGTCGAGGTCGAGGAGGCGGCGGCGAGCCTCGGCGCCAGGCGCTGGCAGACCTTCGTCAAGGTGATCGTTCCCACCGTCGCACCGGCGCTGCTCACCGGGTTCGCGATGGCGTTCGCCCGCGCCATCGGCGAGTACGGCTCGGTCGTCTTCATCTCCGGCAACATGCCGATGAAGA
>CAMPKP010000091.1 GCA_946887295.1 uncultured Gemmatimonadota bacterium
GCATCGGCCGCCGGCGGACACACCGCGCGCAGCGGCCGGCCGGGATCCTCGGCGTGACGCTCACCGTCAGGCGGCCGGCGGCGGCGGCTGGGTCATCCGCCTCACCGCTGACCGATTCACCAGCACGCGGACGTTGTTGCTCCGCGCGTCGGCCGGAAGGATGAAGAAGAAGGGACGCACGGGCGGATACCGCACCGTGAGCCCGATCAGGCGCTCCCCATCGGCGAACTCCAGCTCGATGGGATAGGCGCCCCTCGCACGCCCGTCGCCCGGCTCCAGCGCGAGGACGTCGCTGCGGCCGGAGTTGCCCGCCAGGTCCTGCACGAAGAACAGCGCCTTCAGGTCCTTGAGCTTGACCTCCAGGGTGCCCTCCGCCGGCGTCCGTATGTGGCAGACCGGGCGGCCGGGATCCACGTCCAGGCTGACTCCCTTGACGACCCGACCGTCCAGGTAATGCGCGACGACCTCGTTGGCCATGGCGTCCTCCTTCGGGAGTGCCGCTACGCCTCGCGACGCTGCGTGAGGCCGAGCCAGACACGAAGCGCGGCCCAGTGGGCCGTGCCGATCACCAGTCCGGTGACCGCCGCGGCGAGCAGCTCGCCGGTGACCAGAAAGTTGGCGTTGATGAATTCGGAGACGGCGCCGCATACCAGGCCGGCGACCGCGAAAGGCCACCACGAGATCCGGGTCGGCGGCGAGCGCCGCCCGAGCACGACCAGCGCGGCGACGTAGAGGCTCACCGCGCTGCCGATGACGAGCGCGAGCCGCCCCCCGCGCTCCACCGACTCGTACCACACCATCATGCTCCCCACCATCAGCACCACGGCCGTCGTGCCGAGGGTCTCGATGCGGGCGAGCCAGTGGGATCTCATGCCGTGGCCCTCGCAATGGACCGCGCCATCAGCGGAAGAGCTCCCACTTGAGGAAGCTCACCTGCCACTTGCCGCCGGCCCGCCGCCAGCGCAGATCGTACCTGGCGCTCACCTGTGTGCGGCGGTGGGTGAAGCTCCACGTGCCGTCCTCGATCAGGTACGCGCCGTCCGTGGTCAAGGTCTTCGGCCGGAAGTCCGAGCGCGACACCTGCGAGGCCAGCGCGAGGCCAAGGAAGTATGCGACGGCGGCGCTGCCGCGACGCGCCGTGTCGGGGGCCGGCGGCCAGATCATGACGTCGGGTGCGAGGAAGCCGCGGAGCGCGGCGGAGTCCCGCTTGACGAAGGCCGCCGCGAGCTGCCAGCGCGGGGGCGCCGGCGGACGGGGCGTGGCCGTCTGCGCGGCCGCCCCCTGCGGGACGCCCGTCGCCGAGATCAGCAGCAGAAGAACGACCTTCAGTCGCCGCATGCGCAGAGCCCCGCCTCGAGTGGAACGCCTGGATGCTACGCGGAACCCTCGCTCCGCGACAGGGACCGACCGCTATGCCTGACCGTGCCCCACGGCCGCCGCCTGCTCCCTGAGCACGCGGACCGCCAGGTCGATGGTCCGGCGGTGGGTTCGAAATGCCAGGGCGGCCATCCTCAGCGTGAAGCGGCCGTCCAGCATGGTGGACGAGAGGAAGATGCGGCCGTCCCGCCGGGACCCCTCCACGATGGCCTGGTTGATGGCGTTGAGGCGCTCCGTGTCGGCGCCGGGCGGAGCCCATCGGTAGGTCACGATCGAGAGATCGGGAAGCGGCCCGACCTCGTATCCCGCCCGGCCGATCTCGGCATGGAAATACCGCGCCAGCAGGAGCTTCTCCTCCAGCGCGGCACGGAAGGGCCCGGTGCCCAGGAGGACGAGCGGCAGCCACATGCGGAGCGCCCGGAAATGCTTCGAGAGCTCGGGCGACACATCCGCGGGAGAGGTCTCGCTCGGATCCCGCAGCGCATCCTGCATGTAGCTTCCGGAGTAATGATGGCTCGCGAGGAGCGGCGCGGCGTCGCGCACCACCACCATGCCGGAGCCGTAGGGAAGGAACAGTCCCTTGTGCGGATCGAGCACCACGGAGTCGGACTGATCGATGCCCCGCAGCGCCGTCCGGCCTTGCTCCGTCAGAAGAAAAAAGCCGCCGTAGGCGGCGTCCACGTGGAACCAGCATCGCTCGCGGCGCGCGATGGCCGCGATGGGGCCGAGGGGATCCACTGCGCCGGTATCGGTCGTCCCGGCGGCCGCGACGACGAGCCAGGGCCGGAGACCCCGTGACCGGTCCGCCGCGATCGCCTGCTCCAGCGCCTCCGGGCGCATCCGGTGACCGCCGTCCATCGGCACGCGGCGAAGCTGCGCCTCGTGCATCCCCGCGATTCGAATGGCCTTGTCGATCGAATGATGGGCCTGGGCCGTGAGGTACACCACGGCCGACGCATAATCGGCGCCGCGAAGACCGTGGGCCTCACGCGCCGCGGCTATGGCCGTGAGGTTGGCGATGCTGCCGCCCGAAGCGATGTGTCCGGCGGCCCCCGGGGGATAGCCCACCAGGTCCGCCACCCATCGGACCAGCATGTTCTCCATCCGGACGGGACCGGGGCCGGTGAAGAAGATCCCCGCGTACTTGTTGCTGACCGCGGCAAGGTAGTCGCCCAACGCGCCGTGATAGATCCCGCCCCCGGGAATGTAGGCCAGGTGGCCGCCGGAGGCGGTGTTCGCGCCCGGCCGGACCACGTCTCGCTCCAACAGCTCGATCGCGGTCTCGATCGGGATGCCCTGCTCGGAGATCGGGAAGTCGAGCAGCGCGCTCTCCCGGTGCTCCACATCGTCGAACGCCTTCAGCGTCTCGATCCGCCGGAGGAATCGCTCCGCCGAGGCGAGGACGGCATCGCGGAGACGACGGCGACGGCTCGCGCCCGGCTCGAGGGGGCGGGCGGCCCGCTCGAGCCGGCGCAGCCGCTCGAGCATATCGCTATCCACCTCGGAGCCGCTGCTGGACCCGGCGGACTTCGGCCACGATGGACCGGGCTCGCTCGACCGGCACGCCCTCGCGGAACAGGGCGCGCTCGGTGTCCTCGTCGGACTTCCCCTCCGCGAACAGGTCCATGACTCGCCGCGTGAGACGCATGGTCTCCTCCGGCCGCTCACCGCCGCCGAAAAGGCTTCGCCACCAGCTCATCGTACGCCCCGCGCCATCACGGGGCGGTCCCGGGCCGTTCGCGCATGAGGATGATCTCCGTCCGCACGTCGAAGCCGAGATCCCCGACGCCGGCGACCCTCCACCCTTCCGCTCCCATCCGGTTCAGGATCGCGGGCAGCTCGGAGCCGACCGGGTGGCCGATGCCGTTGACGTACCAGGTCACGCCGCCCCCGGGGCCCGCCTCGTCCCGACCGATGAGAACCGCGTACTCGTAGGTGGTCATCCGGATCCTTTGTCCTGAGGTGTTTACCGCTGGAGCAGTCCTCGACTCCGGGCCGTCCACCACGGAGCGAGCAGCGTGACGACGAGCACGGCGATCCAGATGCGGCCGCGGCTCAGGTCGTAGTCGGCGAGCAACTCCGGCCACGGCTTCCCGAAGCCGTAGTGGCCCACCCCGAACTCGAACGCGAGCGTCAGCGCGACCCAGAGCGCTCCGACTGCGAGCGCCTCGCGGCTGCCGCCCGGCCGGATCCACCCGATCGTGAGCCAGGTCGCAAGCACGATGAGACCGCAGAGCAGGAGCGTGCTGATGCCGCGACCGACCGTATCGCCGAGCCGGGGGCTCAGCTGGGTGTCGCGGAGACCGCCGTTGAGCACGGCGAGGATCAGCAGGAGGAGCCACACGGCCAGCGCACGAAGGATCATGGAGACGCCGCCTCCAGCATGGGCCCGGGTGTAGCTTACGCCATGATCGAGGTTCAGCACGACCCCGAGCGCTCACGGTTCTTCCTGCCGCTCGCCGACGGCGACGCGGAGCTCTACTACGCGCCGTTCTCGGAGGACGTCCTGGACCTGCAGCATACGGAGGTCCCCCCTGCGGGACGGGGCACCGGGATCGCCGATGCACTGGTGCGCGCCGCCTTGGCCTACGCCCGCGAGCAGGGAATGCGGGTGATGGCCACCTGTCCGTACGCCCGCACCTGGCTGCGTAAGCACCCCGACGAGCGGCCGGCCTAGGCTGCCGCCACCGGCCGGGACGGCGCTCGAGTCACTCGGTCAGATTGTGGACCTTGGGCGCGCCGAGCCCGGCGACCTCGCGCCCCCGCTCCGTCTCGATACTCAATCGGGGCTCGTCGTTCAAGCGGAGGCCGCCGGCCGGCCTTCCCTGCGGGTCCACCAGAACCAGCCTGAATCCCAGGGAATCGGCGCTCAATACCGCCCGGCGCACGCCCGGCGCGGTGACCAGCTCCAGCCGCTCGGCCTGAAGGACCTGGCTGGTTCCGACGTGGTATCCGCTGAGAAGGAGTGTGGTGGTGAGGAGGGCGCTGCCGCAAGCGAGGGCCTGGGCGCGCCGAACCTGGCGTTCGAGCCTCGCGATGCTGGCGACCTGGGCGGCGGAATCGGGGGGCATGCAGAATCTCCTGGGAGGGGAATCGAGGAGATGCGCCTCCGATCCCGACTTGCACATGCGTCGCCGCTTCAGCGGCTCCCCAGATCCGGGAACAGAGCCGGCAGGCCCTCGATCAGCGCCCAGCCGCTTCCCTCCACCACCGGTGCCACCGAAAGCCCCTCGAAATAGCGATCGAGCACCGCGGCGCGCTCCTGGGCCAGAGGGGGCCGGCAGTAGTCCTCCTCCTCCCAGATCGCCTTTCCGTTCGGCAGCCGCCGCGAGCGGCGCAGCGACGAGGAAAGAGCCCGCCCGAAGGGGCGCAGTGCGCCGAACTCGTCGCGGGCGAGTCGCTCCAGCAGCTCTCCCAGAAGCTCCTGCCTGGGTGACGCGGTCACCAGATAGTGTGCCATCGGTCTCCTCAGGCCGTATCCAGCTCGATCACCGCATGGCCTTCACTGTCGTAATGCAAACGCACCTGCCAGGGCTGACAACACACCTCGCAGTCCTCCACGTATGTCTGGTCGCCACCACCGCCGGGATCGAGACCGATGTTCACCACCTCGCCGCAGTAGGGACACACCACATCCGCATCCGTGTCCCAGCCTCCTTCTTCGCCGGGGAAGAGGTCGTCCAGGTCCGAGTCGTGAGGAGGATCGTTCATCTGCCGGGCCGGTTGCGTGATCCCGGAAGATAGCGCCGGGTCGCCGGAACCCCGCGGCGCACCTGTCCGTATGGCGGAGCCTTACATTTCGGGCAACGCGGCGCCGCCTGTGACGAGGGAGGAACATGTCGAGCATTCACACCGGACCGGCCGTGCTGAGCCAAGCGGCCGTCGAGGATCAGCTCCGCGCGATCGGCGTCCAGCCAGGCGATGTCCTGCTGGTCCACACTTCCTTTCGAGCGACACGACCGGTCGAGGGAGGACCGGCCGGGCTCATCGAGGCGCTCCGCGGCGCGCTGGGCCCCGGCGGCACCCTGGTGATGCCGTCCTGGTCGGGCGACGATGACCAGCCGTTCGATCCGGCGACCTCGCCCGCGTCCGGGGATCTCGGCGTCCTGGCGGACACCTTCTGGCGGCTGCCCGGCGTCCGGCGGAGCGATCACCCTCACGCTCTCGCCGCAGCCGGGCCCCGGGCCGAGTGGATCCTCGCCGACCCGTTGCCCCTCCCGCCTCACATTTCGGCGAGCCCGGTAGGCCGGGTGTACGAGCTCGATGGACAGGTGCTGCTGATAGGCGTCGGCCACGATGCCGACAGCACGCTCCACCTGGCGGAGCTTCTGGCCGGCGTCCCGTACCGCGTGCCGAGACACTGTACGGTGCTTCGCGAGGGCCGGGCGGTGCGCATCGAGTATGGAGAGAACGACCACTGTTGCGAGCGCTTCAGCCTGGCGGACGAGTGGCTCCGTGAGCGAGGGTTGCAGTCCGAAGGGCGGGTGGGACACGCGCACGCGCGGCTGGCACGCTCCCGGGACATCGTGGCGGTCGCGCTGGAGCAATTGTCGCGCGATCCACTCGTGTTCCTGCATCCGGCGGGCGCCGGTTGCGCCGAATGCGACGAGGCCCGCCGCGCAACCCTCAACCTCGAGGGACCCAGCTCTGGAGCGCGACCCACACCTCGCGCGACCCGCTGACCCCCTCGCCCCCTCATGGCTGCGGCCGGCCGGCAGCTCGAGCAGGAGACTGCGCCACCCTTCGGTCGGGCCGCCGCCGGCTCCCGCCGAGACCGCCGACTCCTGGGGGACCGCAGGAGCGGGGAGCGGTCCGAGCAGCGCATGCCATGGGGCAGAACCTGTCGGAGGCCGCGCGTCGTCGGCCATCTAATCGTGCACCACCGGCTCCACGGTGATGGTGCCGGACATCCCGACGCCGCCCGGGCCGCCGTGAACCGCGCAGTGATAGCGATACACACCGGGCGCCGTGAACCGGAAGACGTGCCACTTGGGCCAGTCCGCGGGCGCCCCGGACTGCGGCGGAGAGTCCCCGTCGTCGGGCACGATGTTGTGGCCCGAGCTGCCCGGCGGCCAGAACCAATTGACCGTGCCGCCCAGGCGGACCGTGTGGTCGGCAGGCTCGAACCGGTTGCCCCCGTCGCTCAGTACCAGGATCGTGCCCGGCGCGTCCGGGTCGGGCGTCGCGATCGCAGTGAAACCGACCGACTGTCCGCCCTCGCCCTCGAGCCGGGCCATGGCGAACTGCTCGGCGAAGAGCGGGAGCGGCGTCCAGGTGGTGGCCGCCGTACCGTCCGCGCCGGTGCGGGCTGTGGCCGGGTTCACCGACCCTTCGGGCGTGGACCACAGGACCGTCACACCTCGTGCCGGCTGCCCGTTTCGTGTGACCACCACCCTGAGGCTGTCCGGCAGCCTGACGCCGGCCACGCCCACCTGCGCGTCACCGCTGTTCGCGGCCGGCTTGGCCAGCTCGAAGTCGCCGGCATCGGGCGCTTCGCGGTCGGAAGCGCCGCAGGCCAGCAGGAGCGAGAGCACGGCGCACCGTCCGGCCGTGGCGGCAGCCGTCATGAGGCCCGCGCGGGCTCCCATACCGATCGCTTCACTCCCCCATGATCCCGATGAAGACCTCCCGCCCCCAGGGATCCGATTCGCTCCGGACCGAAAGACCCGCGTCCGCGAACCACCCCAGCCACTGCTCCCTGGCGAAGAGTCCCTCGATGTGGCGGTCGTGCGCGACCGTGGTGGTCCCGTCCGGCTCGCGGAGCAGAAAGGCGTAGTCCACGACATACGTGTCGTCTGCCGGGTCCGGGTCCCAGGTCCACTCGAGGTACCGAAGGCCTCGACCGTCACCGGCGTCGTGACCGCCGTGGTCGGTCTGCGGGGTGAACGTCTCGCGCACGTAGTCGGGCATGACGACGACCGTGCCTCCCGGGCGGCAGTGGACGGTCGCGGTCCGGAGAGTCGCGAGGACGTCGGCCGGATCGGCGACATAGGTGATGGCGTCGTGCACCAGGACGACATCGAACCTGCGATCGAGGCGCAGCTCCCGCATGTCACCGATCAGATGCTCGCACTCGGGGTTCACCGCCTCGCTGACCGCCAGCATGCCCGGGGCGCGGTCGGTCAGCGTCAGGCGGAAGTGCCGCTTGAGATGAGACGCGAGACTGCCGCCCCCGGAGCCCAGCTCCAGCAAGGTCGCGTGGCCCGAGCCCGCGAGCGGCCCGAGACGGCCGAGCAGGTCGGCGGCCTCTTCCCCGTATTCGGACGGCGGTGACAGAAGCGGCCACCAGGAGGCGAGCTCCTCGTACAGTCGGGGCCCGGCGCGCCGGTCCTGGCCGTGCCCCGGACCCGTGGCTCCAGCCAGGAGCGCCTTCGCCTCCGCACGCCGCATGGCGGAGACGGCGACTTCCCAGGCGCCCTCGCAACAGAGACCCTGGAGGGCAGCGTCCTCGTAGGCCGCCAGCGCCGACTGCAGCAGCGCGGCCCGCACCTGCTCGGCCACGCGCAGGGCGTCAACGCTCACGGTCGCCTGCCTCCTGGTCGCAGTAGCGGCAGGGCAGCCGGGTTCCGAGCCGGGCGGTCCGGCCTTCGAGCGTCAGCACCCAGGGGCGCACCTGCCAGGGAGGAGTATGCCGGACGTGCTGGGTATGACCGCACTCGAGCTCCGCGATCCAGTGAAGCTCCTCGTCCTGCCGAAAGGAGACGATCTTTCGCTCGATCGTCACCACATCACCGCCTGCTCTTCGCAAACCTGCGCTCGCAGACGCTCCTCTTGCTCCCTGAGCTCTGGCGTAAGCTCGGCCTTCACCAGGATCATAGATCGCATCGGCTTGTCTCCCAGATATTGTCGGAGTCCGAGCGGCTCGGGACGGCACCGGATGTGTGCCCCGCCTCCACACCTACGTCGAACACCTCTCTAAGCGCTTGATCGGACGAAGCTTCGGTCCAGTGGTGCCGCCCTCTCCGCAGCGCGCATCCCGGGGCCACTCGACCGGGGGGGACGATGGTCGGCACCCAACCTCCGGGCGAGTTGTCGATTTCGGGTCCGCCCGTTCGACTAATTTATGGCGGGCGCGACCCACGTTGTGAGCATCACCATCTCTCAGCCAAGGAGCCAGCGCATGAGCGGGGTACGGGTACTGGTCGGCACGCGCAAGGGCGCGTTCATTCTGACCGCGGACGGAAAGCGGGAACGCTGGAACGTGAGCGGCCCCCATTTCGCGGGCTGGGAGATCTACCACGTCAAGGGATCTCCCGCGGACCCCAACCGCCTCTACGCGTCACAGTCCAGCGGCTGGTTCGGGCAGGTGATGCAGCGGTCGGACGACGGGGGCAAGTCGTGGCAGGCGGTCGGCAACGAGTTCCGGTACGAGGGCGTTCCCGGTACCCACCAGTGGTACGACGGCACGCAGCATCCCTGGGAGTTCGCGCGGGTCTGGCATCTGGAGCCGTCCCCGAGCGACCCGGACACCGTCTACGCCGGGGTAGAGGACGCCGCGCTCTTCCGTTCGACCGATGGCGGGGGCACCTGGCAGGAGCTGTCGGGGCTGCGGTGTCACGGGTCGGGGCCTCGCTGGCAGCCGGGGGCCGGCGGAATGTGCCTCCACACCATCCTGCTGGATCCGACCGATCCGGCGCGGATCTTCATCGCCATCTCGGCGGCGGGCGCGTTCCGGAGCGACGACGCGGGCAAGACCTGGCGGCCGGTGAACCGTGGGCTGCAATCCCAGGGCATCCCCGACCCCGACGCAGAGGTCGGACACTGCGTGCATCGGATCGCCATGCACCGCTCTCGCCCCGGCGTGCTGTTCATGCAGAAGCACTGGGACGTGATGCGCAGCGATGATGCAGGAGAGTCCTGGCGGGAGGTGAGCGGAAACCTGCCGAGCGACTTCGGGTTCCCGATCGACGTTCACGCGCACGAGCCGGAGACCGTCTACGTGGTGCCGATCAAGAGCGATTCCGAGCATTATCCGCCCGAGGGAAAGCTGCGGGTGTATCGCAGCCGGACCGGAGGGAACGAGTGGGAGCCGCTGACCAAGGGCCTGCCGCAGCGCGACTGCTACGTCAACGTGCTGCGCGACGCCATGGCGGTGGATTCCCTCGACTCCTGCGGCGTGTACTTCGGCACCACCGGCGGGCAGGTCTACGCGTCGTCCGACGCCGGCGACAGCTGGTCCCCGATCGTCCGGGACCTGCCGCCGGTTCTCTCCGTCGAGGTCCAGACCCTGCCATGATCCGGGTCGTACTTCCCGCCCACCTGCGCACGCTGGCGCGGGTGGGTGAAGAGGTGGAGCTTCGGCTCGACGGACCGGTGACCCAGCGCTCGGTGCTGGACGCGCTGGAGGCCGGCTACCCGGTGCTCCGGGGCACCATCCGCGGGCACACCACGCAGCGCCGCCGGCCGTTCGTGAGATTCTTCGCCTGCGAACAGGATCTCTCCCACGAGTCGCCGGATGCCCCCCTGCCGGAGGCGGTGACAACGGGCGCGGAGCCCCTGCTCATCGTCGGCGCCATGGCCGGGGGGTGAGGCGGCTCGTCGTCCCCGGCCTAGCCGCGACGCTTGAAGAACTGGACGGCCCGCTCGTGCTTCTGCGCGGCGGCGCGGGTCTTGAACGTTCCGAGGTTCCTGCGCTTGCCCGTCCGAGGGTCTTTCTTCCTGGAATAGAGCCGGTACTCGCCCGAGGGCAGTTTCCTGATCATCTGGCCTCCCGCGTGACATCGCCTTCGCTCGTCATCCGCCAGCGCGAGCCGTCCGGGGCCGCCCAGCGCCGCGCCTGGCGGTTGTAGCGCGCGACGAACGCCTTTCGGAGATCCCAGACGAGAAAGCACGCCCGGTGCATCGCGGCGTCCGAGAATCGCCACAGCGGGTCGGCATCGTCGGCGATGAAGTCGGGGGTCAGGAGGGCGTCGTCGTCCGGCCGTATGGAGTTCCCGCACAGCACACAGTACGCGCGGCCCCCATGGATCCGCTCCATGTCGATCGTCTCCGCTCAGGCCGCCCCGCGCGGCTGAGGAGCGTCGGCGTGCGAGGATCGCGCGATGCCTCGCCGGATCGGGCACATCATGTCGCCCCGCCTCCGCCGATCGGGTCCGACCACACCGCCAGCTCGTGGCCGGCTGGGTCGCGAAAATGAAACCGGCGACCGCCTGGGAAGTCGTACACCGGCTTCGTGATCTCTCCCCCCGCTTGCCGGACCGCCGAGGCGACCGCGTCGAGGTCGGCGGCGTAGATGACCACCAGGGGCCCGCCGGGGCGCGCGCCCTTCCCGCCCGCGAAGCCACCGCTCAGCCGTCCGTCGGAGAAGCTGGTGTAGTCTGGGCCGTAGTCGGTGAACGTCCACCCGAAGACTGCGCTGTAGAATCGTCTCGCCGCCGCGACATCGGCCACGGGAAACTCCACGTAGTCGATCCGGCGATCGTGCTCGCGCTGACTCATGCGGTCTCCTCCCCATAGCCTTCCAGCGGCTCGACCACCACGGCCGTGCCGTAGCACAGCACCTCGGTGACCCCGGACATGATCTCGGTCGCGTCGTACCGGACCCCGACGATGGCGTTTGCGCCTCTGCGTTGGGCGTGGGCGAGCAGAATGTCGAAGGCGTCCGCGCGCGCCCGCTCGCAGAGGGAGGTCAGCATGGTGATGTGACCGCCGATGAGGGTCTCGAACTTGGCGCCGATGGTCCCGAGCAACGATCGCGATCGCACCGTCACGCCGCGGACGACGCCCAGCGACTCGACGACCCGGTACCCATCCAGCGTGAAGGCGGTGGTGGTCATTTCCTCGTCCATGGGCGGCTCCCCGATCGGGAAAGGCTCGGCCGTTCCGTGCGCGCCGGCAAGATTCAACCTATCGCCAGCGCCGCGGGGGGAAAGGGCGATCGTTCAAGGTGACCCGTGTCACCGTGCGGAGGCCCCGGCAGGCCTAGGCTGGCCCATGCGCAACGACCTGCCCTCGCCGCGTGCCTGGCGCTCGCCGGGGCTTCTGCTCGGGTTGGGGCTGGGCGGTTTCGTGGATGGCATCGTGCTGCATCAGATCCTGCAGTGGCACAACATGCTGTCGGCGGTGGAGCCGCCGGTCACCGTTCCCGCGATGCAGCGCAACATGCGGTGGGACGGCCTCTTTCACCTGCTGACCTGGCTGCTCACGGCAGCCGGCGTCGCACAGCTCTGGCGGGCCGGCACTCGAGGAGCCCTGCCCCACGCGGGCCGCCACTTCCTCGGCGACCTGCTCCTCGGCTGGGGCTGCTTCAACCTGGTCGAGGGGCTGCTGGACCATCACCTGCTCGGCATTCACCACGTGCGCGAGGTCCCCGACCCGCTCGCCTACGACCTCGTATTCCTCGGGTTGGGCGGACTCGGGCTGATTCTGGTCGGCGCCTGGCTGCGCCGTGGCCCCCCGCGATCTGATGCACCCGGTGCCGCGATGCCATCCCGAGTGGACTCATAGCCGACGTATCCGCTGAGCCCGCACCACGAGCTCCTCCTGGGCGAACTGTGCCTCGAGCCCGCCACGCAGCCCGGCCCACCACTCGGGGTCCAGCTCCTCCACCATGACTTCGTATACCACGACCTGATCGCGAACTCGAAGGCGGTGTTGACATCCCCGGCACGCCCGCCGACCTTCATTCCCTTCCGGGCCGGGGCGGCTCGGCTTCTCATACCGGCATCAGGTGAGGACTGCGGGATATGCGTCAAGAATCGAAGTCGAAGCGCGGGCGTGGATATGCGCGTGCGCTCTCGCTGGGCTGTTCACTGTTGATCGCGGCCGGGTGCGCCGATGGCGAACGACTCGGACCGACGAGCGAGACCGACATGATCGCCGGGCCCGACAACCCAGCGGCCGCCGTCCTTCCGGGCATCGTCTTCTCCTCCTCCGCGCTCACCGTCTCCCAGCTCAATTCGGTGCACACCGGCCTGGTGGAAGCGCCCACACCTTCGAACCTGCTCAGCTTCCTGTCGCAGGTGCGGGCGAAGGGCGGACGGGTCCTCATCAAGTTCGCCGGGGGCGAGAACACATACAAGAATGCCGACGGGACGTTCAATCTGACGAAATGGAAGACTGGCGTCGACCGGTTTCGCAACATCGATTTCAGCTCCTACATCGCCGATGGAACGATCGTGGGCCATTTCCTGGTGGACGAGCCGCACTTCGCCGGCCGCTGGGGCGACAAGGGCATCTCCCAGGCGACGGTCGAGGCGGCGGCCAGGCACAGCAAGCAGCGCTGGCCGAAGCTGCCCACCCTGGTGAACGCGCCCGCGAACTGGCTGGCCTCGGTTCCGGTCACGTACGTCTACCTCGATGCCGGATGGGCGATGTTCCGGTCGAAGACCAGCACGTCGCCGAGCAGCTGGGCGTCCCAGCAGGTCAAGCGGGCGAAGTCGAAGGGTCTGGGCCTCGTAGCGGGACTCAACGTGCTGGACGGCGGAGACGGCTCGAGCGGCATCCGCGGCACTCAGCCCCGCACCTGGGCCATGAGCGCGGCGGAGATTCGGGCGTACGGCACGGCGCTGCTGGCCCAGAGTCACGTGTGTGCCTTCTCCATGTGGCGCTACAGCGCCACGTACTACAACCGCGCCGACGTGAAGAGCGCCATGGCCGATCTGTCCGCCAAAGCGAAGAGCCACGTCAAGACGTCCTGCCGCCAGTAAGTCCGGAGCCGCGCGCCCGTCGCTCCTCCCGGGAGCCCTGAGGCACTGATCTCGACCCTCAGGTGGCGGGCGCGTCTATCAGGGCGATGCGGCGGGCGTGCCGTCCGCCCTCGAACGACGTCGTGAGCCAGGTGGTCACGATCGGCAGCAGATCCGCCTCGGCGATGAGTCGCTCGCCCAGCGACAGGATGTTCGCGTCGTTGTGCAGACGTGCCAGGCGGGCGGACTGCACGTTCCAGCAGACGGTACAGCGCACGCCGCGCACTCGATTGGCCACGATCGCCTCCCCGTTCCCCGAGCCTCCGAGAACGATGCCACGCTCGAATCCGCCGGCGGCGACCGCCTCCGCGACCGGCCGGATCACGACCGGATAGTCCACCGCCTCGATCGAATGGGTCCCGAAGTCGGTGACGTCGTGACCCGCCTCGCCAAGGTAGCCCCGGAGGCGCTCCTTGTAGCGGAAACCGGCATGGTCGGACCCGATAGCGATCCTCACTTCAGGTTCTCCTGCGATCCATCCCGATCGTGAGATCGAGACCGGATGCCCTGTCTCCCGGGGGCGGTGACGATCCCGCCCCCCGTGCCC
>CAMPKP010000092.1 GCA_946887295.1 uncultured Gemmatimonadota bacterium
GCTGGTGGTGGTGCAGAACTGGTTCGAGGAGCTGCGGGCTCGGGCGGGGGGTTAGACGCCGCTCGAGCCCGGCGGGGCTCCGGTGCCGGCTCGGGGGCACCTCGCTCCGGTCACTACAGTGCCCGCCACTCATGCGTCGGGCTGCTACGATAGGCGAGGTAGTGGCGGGCACCGAGGCTCCCTGCGCGAGGTGCCCCCGAGCCTATCATCCGCCGCTCCGCGGCGGCAGGACAACTGCTCGCGCGGGCGGAATGCCGGCGCGTACCGGTGGCCCGTGCGAGTGGGGGAGGTGGCGCGCCCGGTGGGCGCATCAGTGAACGCCACTACCTCACCTGTCGTAGCAACCCGAGCATGAGTGGCGGGCACTGTCGCGCCCGCCGGGCGCGCCACCTTCCCCGCTCGCTCGCGACAACGCCAGCGTTCTCCTAATCTCGACCGTCCGACCTGACTCGCTACCCCCGCGGCCGCACCGCGGTGGCAGGAGATTGCCTTCGCCGCCATTTCCTTGAGATCGGGTACGCCGCGAAGATGGCGGCACGGAACCGGGCGACCGTGACCACGCTCACCACCTCAAGGCGTGTATACCTCGGTGCTGTTGGGAGCTTGACCCTCGTGGGTACCGCCCACGGCAAGCAGCTTTGGCTTGCCATTGATCACGATCCGGACCAGCCCATCATGCCTCCAGGTGGGAGCGGCGATCGGGGTCCACTTGTTGGTGGCAGGGTTGTAGACGTAGGCGTCCAACCCGACTACCGCGTACAGCTTGCCATCCAGCGCGGTGCCGATGGCCTCGCCGGCCTTCGGTATCGGAGCCCGGGTTGCCCAGGCGTCGGTTGAAGGGTTGTAGACATCGAGATGGGTGCTGCCGACACCGCCGGCCACGTAGAACTTGCCGCCGATGACACCGGCCGCGGCCAACCGGTGGAAGTGGGGCGCGGATCGCCGGGCCGCCCATTTGTTCCTGGCCGGATCGTAGCGGTAGAGGCGGCGGATGGGCCTTTGTTCGACATTCTCGTCGACGAGACCGGGCAGCACGTAGAGCTTGTTGCCGATGACGCCGGTGACCCCTTCGGCCGTGCGCTTCGGCATGGCGGCCAGCTCGGTCACTCGGCGGGCCTCCGACTCCGGCGGGAATGTCTGAGCCGGATCGTAGGCCCACGTCCTGCTGGACAACCCATCAATGGCGTGGAAAAGGTTATAGCCCCCCGAGGAGTACAGCTTGCCCCCAATCGCGCCGACTCCATTGGAGCGCCACACGGAGACTATGAACGAGCGATCCTTGCTCCAGGTATCGGTCGTCGCATTGTAGATCGAGATCTGGTCCGAGGTGCAGAACCCGAAGTCGATATCGGTTGGATCACAACCCCCGAAGGCATAGACGACCGATTGCCCGGCCGCGTTGGTCAGGACGCCCACCGAAGGCCCCCTGATAGGACCGAACGTGTGGGGCCCCCGTTCCCGCCAGATGTTCACGGCCGCCGCCAACGTGGGATCAGCCGGCCCCATGGTTCCGCTTGCTTCTGGTTCAGTCGGGCTGTTCTCGGGGGCGCAGGCCAGCAGCATGATGGCCACGCAGACTGACAGGGCGGTGGTCGAACGCATTGCCGACTCCTTGTGCCGACCCGCCAGCGGATGCAGGTCATGGGGGGATGAGCATAGTGTGCCGCGAGTTTGAGGCCAAGCTCGAGGAGTCCAGTCAAGCGGATCTCAAGCCGGTCGCCGCGCGGCTGGGTGGCCCTGGTGCCCAGCAACGAGTTATCCCCGGTGAGGACAACTGCTCGCGTTCTCCGGAGCTTGACCGCCGCCCGAAGCCGAGCGTATGCTCGGCTCATGAGTACTCCAGCACGCCTCATCACCGCCGAAGAGCTTCTCAACTCTCACGACGCTCGTCGCCACGAGCTGGTCCGGGGCGTCACTCGCGTCTCCGAGCCTGCCGGGGGAGTGCACGGACGGCTCGCCATCAAGCTGGGTGGCCGGCTCGATGCGCACGTGACGGGGCTCGGGCTCGGTACCGTGCTGGTCGAGGCCGGCTACGTGCTGGCGCGAGAGCCCGACACGGTGCGTGGGCCGGATGTCTCCTTCATAAGCACAGCGCGGCTCCCACCCGATCGGATCCCCGAGCAGTTCATCTCCGGGCCGCCGGACCTCGCCGTCGAGATCCTCTCTCCCGGGGACCGCTGGGCCGAGATCGAGGAGAAAGTGGCGGACTACTTCGCCGGCGGCGCCCGGCGGGTATGGCTGCTGGATCCACGGGAACGACGGCTGATCGTCCGATACGCCGATCGTCCGTCGAGGGTTCTCACCGACAGCGACATTCTCGACGGCGAAGACGTGGTGCCGGGGTTCACGCTCGATCTGACGGAGTTGTTCGGGCCGCGCTGAGCGCATGCCCGTCGCGCTGAGCGCATGCCCGTGCCGACCTGACTCGCCTACCCCCGCGGCCGCACCCGCGGCCCGATGCGCAGCTCGTGCCCCTCGTGCGAGAGGAGCACATCCGCCACCGGTCGAGCGTCCCCCGCTCGCGGCCGATGCGTCGCCCACCACTGCTCCGCCCGCTCCGCGGTCCACGCCGCTGCCAGGGGAACCGCATCCAACCCGTCGCTCACGCCCTGCGCGCCGGCCGGACGGCGGGCCGGGTCCTTCTCCAGACACTGCATGACCAGATCCTCGAGTGCCGCCGGGATCGGCCGATCGACCCGCTGCGACGGCCGCTTGGGCTCCGCCTGCGCGTGCTGGAGCATGACCTGGATGGCGTTCTCCCCCTCGAAGACCATTCTGGCGGTGAGGAGCCAGTAGGCGACGCAGCCCAGCGCGTACAAGTCCACCCGGTGGTCGGTCTCCGCGGCGCCGAGCACGACCTCCGGCGCCATGTAGCCGGGCGTGCCGCTCCAGCTATCCTCGCCGCTGAGATCGATGGCCTTGCTATCCGCGACTCGCACGCCATTGATGGCGCTGCTATCCGCGACTCGCGCGCCGTCGAGCTTGACCAGCCCGAAGTCGAGCACCTTGACGAAATCGAAGGTGGTGCCGGCCCGGCTGACGACCACGTTCGCCGGCTTGATGTCGCGGTGGACCAGACCGTTGCCGTGGGCGTCCTGGAGCGCCGAGCAGGCCTGGCGGAGGAGGTGGACGACACGCTCCGCCGGGAGCGGCCCGTACTGCCTGACCAAAGTCTCGAGGTCGAGGCCGTCGAGCAGCTCCATCACGTAGTACAGCCGGCCGTCCTCGGCCACGCCGAAATCGTAGAGCTGCACGATGTGCGGGGAGGTGAGCGCGGCGGTGGCGCGCGCCTCGCGCTCGAAGCGCCGCACCAGCAGCTCGGGATCCTCCGACATCGCGCCCAGGGCCCGAGGGCGGATGAGCTTGATCGCCGCCGGCCGGATCAGCAGGCGGTGGCGCGCGCGCCAGACCTCGCCCATGCCGCCCCCGCCGATCTTCTCCTCGAGCAGGTACTGTCCCAGCTCGCTCGCTTCGGCGACCTGGCGCCGGAGACCGTACAGGACCCGTGACACGATCGTGGCGAGCGTGGTCCCGAGGACGCTCCAGAGGATCGTGTTGAGCGTCATGTGCAGCTTCTGGTAGCCGGGGCTGAAGCCCGGCAGGAACGCCGTCGGGTGATGGCGCGCGATGCACACGACGATCGTCGGGACGAAGACGAGGGCCGACAGCAGCAGGGTCCGGCCGGGTCGGGACGGCATCAGGATGGCGCGGATCATGACGGTGACCGTCAGCGCCAGCAGCACCTGGAGGATCTGGGTCTCGTCCTCGACCGTCATGAACGAGAGGAAACCGCCGGCCACGACGAAGCTGACGGCATCCAGCGCGCCGAGGGTCCGCAAGGAAGGCCTGGCCCGGCTCGCCAGCAGCCAGAGCAGGGCCATGGTCAGGCTGGCGCAGAGATGGCCGAGCGCCACGGGCCCCCGCACGACGGCGGCGAACGGCGCGCCGCCGATGAGGGTCAGGCTGGCGAGCAGGAAGAGGTAGAACCCGAACGAGACGAGGAAGAGGGTCTTGCCGAGCAGGGCCAGGCGCTCGCGCACGAAGCCCAGGCCGCTGGAGCTGTCGAGCCCGCGATCGAGGAGGGCGCCGGTTGCGGAGGCGGTTGGCATCGGGTCTGAACTAGAGCGTCAGCGAGGCCGGGCACAAGTGTCGCGGCGGCTCGAACCGCTCCGCCCTTCCGTTGCACTTTCCCGTCCCAGGCCGCATATCTCTTAGCGATCCCTCCCAAGACCACCCGAGCCAGAGTGGCGACCGCCGATGCTCTCGGTTCTCGAACGCCTGCGCGCCGCGCTGCGTCCCGGCCTCGTCGTGGAACACGAGATCGCGCGCGGGGGTATGGGGATGGTCTTCCTCGCCCGGGACACGCTGCTCGACCGCCTCGTCGCCATCAAGGTGCTGAAGCCGGAGCTGGCGACCGCCACCGCCGCCGAGCGCTTCCTCCGGGAAGCGCGCCACGCAGCCGGCCTCCGCCACCCCAACGTGGTGCAGGTCCACCACGCAGGCGAAGCCGACGGGCACCTCTACTTCACCATGGACTACATCCCCGGCGAGACGCTCGCGGCTCGCCTGGAACGGGGCCGCCTGACGCCCCGGGAAGTGGTCCGCCTCGGACTCGACCTCCTCGCCGCGCTCGGCGCCGCGCATCGCCAGGGCGTCATCCACCGCGACGTCAAGCCGTCCAACATCTTCCTCGCCCCCGGGCGCGCCCTGCTGGGAGATTTCGGGGTCGCCTACGCCCTCGACAGCAGTGCCACGGGCCTGACCCAGCCGGGTCAAGCGGTCGGCACCCTCGCCTACATCTCCCCGGAGCAGCTCCGGGATCTGCCGGTCACCGAGCGCACCGACCTCTACGCCGTCGGCCTGGTGCTGTACGAGGCCGCGACCGGCGGGCGCTGGCCGCCGGTCGCCGATCCCGCGCGGGGCGACTGGTCCGGCGTGCCCCGCCACCTGCGGGAGCCCCTGCGCCGGGCTCTCCAGGTGGAGCCCGGAGATCGCTGGCCCGACGTCGGCCGCTTCGCCGATGCGCTGGCCTCGGCGGAGCGGAGCGCGCGGGCGAGACCGCTGGTCGGCGCCGCGGCCGTCGCCGCAGTGGCGGGGCTCCTGCTCGCCGCATACGCCCTCCGGGGTCCGGTCCGGCCCGAGTCGGCGATGACGCGGGACCTGGCCGTGTTCCCGTTCGAGACGGCCGGATCCGCGGACACCTCGCTCGGCCCACGGCTCGCCGCCCTGACGGGATGGTCCCTGGAGCAGGTGCAGGGGCTGACGCTCGCGCCGCGGCTGCTCGCCTCGCGCGCGTGGCGGGGGTCGGACCTGCCCGCCGGGAGCCGGCTCGCGGCGCTGACCGGGGCGCGGACCCGGAGCCGCTACGGCGCGTGGGCGGTCGTGCGTCCGCGCGGCGACCGCCTGGAGGTGCGACTCAGCATCGTCGAAGCCACCGGAGAGCCGGCATTCGAGGGGACGGTGACCGGACCCGCCGGTGACCCTGCGGCGCTGGGCGATTCGATCGCGCGCGTCATCACCCGCGCGGTGTTCGCCCGCGTGGAGCCACAGGCGCGGAAGGCGGACGCGCTCTCGCGGGTGGAGCCGGCGGCCCTCGATGAGTTCCTGCTGGGCGAGGAGGCCTTCACCCACGACCTGTACCTCGCCGCGGAGCGACACTACGGGCGGGCCCTGGAGATCGACTCCACCTTCGTGCTGGCGGCCTGGAGGCTCGGCAACGCGCGCCGCTGGCTGCCTCTGCGCGACGGCTCGCCGTATCCGCCGGGCTTCTTCGAGCTGTTCCAGGGGCACCGCGACGACGTGCCTCCCGCCGACCGGCACCTGATCGAGGCGCAGTTCCAGCCCTCCGGCGCACCGCGCTTCGAGCGCTACGAGCGGGCCCTGGTGGTGGCGGGGGACGACCCGTATGCCCCGCTGCTCTATGGCGACGAGCTGTTCCATCGCGGGCCGCTGGCCGGCCGCTCGCTGCGCGACGCCATCGGCATGCTGGAGCGCGCCGTGCGGACGGACTCGACCCAGGCCCCCGCGTGGGAGCACCTCGCCTGGGCGCTGATCCGGGTGGGAGACCGGGAGCGGGCCGGCCGGGTTCTCGAGCAGCTCGAGCGATGGGCGGCGCCCGCGGAGCAGGAGGAGATCCACCTCCCCACGTTCCTGCGCATCGCTTACGCCTTCCGGTTCGGAGACCCCGCGACGCGGGGCCAGGCGATGGGAGCACTTGGCCGATCTCCCGACGCGCTTGCCCTCGCCGCGCGCGGGGCGCTGTCGTTCGAGCTTCCCTCCGCGCAAGCTGCGCTCGGTGCGGCGCTCGCGGCATCCGGGGCCGGCCCGAAACAGCGCGCGAGCGGCTTCGTCGCCCGCGGTGTCGCCCTCGTTGCCCTCGGCCGGCCCGCCGCCGCCCAGCTCGCGTTCGACTCGGCGGCCGCGCTCTTCCCCCGTCCCCGGGAGGCGCGGCTCCAGGCCGCGGAGTGGAGAGTGATCCCGTCGGCGCTCGGTGTCGCGGGATGGAGTGAGCGCGAGCGGGAGCGCGGCCGGGCGGATCTGCGGGCGATGCTCGGCGATTCGGCAGTCCACGCACGGGTGGCGTGGGCCCTCGCGCTGGATGCCGGGAGTCGAGGAGACACCGCGGACGCAGGGCCCGAGGACGAAGGCCTCTCCTCGATGCTGGCGGGTCTCGGACATGCGGCACGCGGTGAGTGGCAGGCGGCACTCGCCGCGACGGAGCCGGCGCTGGCGCTCGATTCCGCGGGACATGCGCCGGACCCCTTCCTCCGCGCGGTGCTGCACCTGAAACGTGGGGAGTGGCTGGAGCGGGCGGGCCGGGCCGAGGACGCCGACCGCTCCTGGCTCTGGTACGAGAACCTCGACCTGGTAGGATGGCCGGACGCGGAGGCGCAGCCGGCCGAGGTGGACTGGGCGCTCGCCACTCACGCCCGCTCGCGCCGCGCGCGAGCGGCGCTGGCGAGCGGAGATCCGGCCGGCGGGTGCGCCCTTGCCGGAGCGGTGGCAGAGGCATGGTCGGAGGCGGAGCCGGCTGTCGCCGCCGTCGGCCGGGAGCTCGCTGCTGCCGCCAAGGCGTGTCCCCGGTGAGCGAGTCCGACCCGTACGCCCGCCTCCGAGCGGCGCTGAAGCACGAGTACCGGATCGAGGAGGTGCTCCGGGAAGCCGACGACGGCGCCGCGTATCTCGCCCGCGATCTCACGCTCGAGCGGCAGGTGCTGGTGAGAGCGCTCGACCCGGCCAGGGCCGGCGAGGCCCGCGGCGCCGAGTTCGCGCGCGAAGCCAGGGTGCTCGCCTCGCTGAGCCACCCGAGCATCCCCGCGATCCATCACGCCGGAACAACCGGGGACTTCCGCTTCATCGTCGTGGAGCACCTCGAGGGCCCGACGCTCGAGCGCAGGATGCGCGACGGCCGGCTGTCCCCCGACGAGGTGCTCCGCCTGGGCGTACAGATACTCGGGGCGCTGGAGACCGCCCATGCCGCCGGCATCATGCACACCGACGTCGTCTCCCGCAACGTGATCGCCGGCGAAGGGCGATACGTCCTGGACGGATTCGGCCGCGCCGCCACCGCGAGCCGTGAGATGGAGCTGGCGGACCTCACGGCCGTGGGGCGCCTCCTCGGCGAGGCCGCGGGCGGGACGCTCCCCGGACCGCTCCGGGCGGCGGTGGAGCGGGCGCTCGATCGCTCCGCCGGGAATCCGAGTGCCGGCGGGTTCCGCGAGGCGCTCGAGGCGGTGACGCTCGACGCGGCGCGGCCGCGGCGTTGGAAGAAGGCCGCGATCGGCGCAGTGGTCGTCGCGGCAGCCGCGCTCGGAATCGGCGGGAGCCTGAACCGCCCGGGTCCGCCCGGGCCGGCTCCTCGTGAGCTGGCGGTGCTACCGCTGGAGGTGGACGGCGGGCAACCTCTCGACCCTCTGGGGTCGAACCTGGCGCACCTGATCCAGCTCGACCTCGAGCAGGTGCCCGGCCTGGACCTCACGCCCAGGCGCCAGGTGGACCGGTGGTGGGAGACGCAGGACCGCGAGTCGCGGGCGGTCGAGGGCTCGAGCGCCACCCGGGAGCTCCGGGCCCACTGGGTCGCGCACGGACTGGTGGACCGCCGCCCCGGCGATGTGCTTCGAGTGCGACTCTCGCTGTACGACTCGTCCGGCGCCACTCGCGTCCTGCCGGAGGTGCGCGGCCCCGCGCGCGATCTCGCCGCGCTGGGCGACTCCATCGGTCTCCGGATCCTCAGCGTCGTCGCTCCCCGATTCGACCGGCTGTACCAGCCGGCTCCCGGTCTCTCGGGGGTTCCGCTGCCGGCGCTGAAGGCGTTCCTCCAGGGCGAAGCAGCCCTGGCCCGCGATGCGTGGGCGCTGGCCCAGCGCCACTACGAGATCGCCCTGGGCATCGACTCGACCTTCGCGCTCGCGGCCTGGCGGCGCGCCAACGTCATGCGCTGGCGGCGGCTTCCCGAGGAGGCGGATCTGGCCGCGGTATACCGTCGGCACGCCACTCGGCTCCGCGCCCGCGACCGGATGCTGATCCAGGCGCTGCTGGAGCCGGATCTCGCGACCCGCTTCGCCCGGCTCGACAGCGCGATCCAGCGACAGCCCGGCGACGGCTACACCCGGCTGCTGCAGGCGGAGGAGCTGTTTCATCGCGGTCCCCTCGCCGGCCGGTCACTGGAGGAGGCGCTCGCAACCATGGCCGAGGCCGTGGGTCTCGATTCCTCCCTGGCGCTGGCGCACGATCACCTGGTGCTCGGCCACGTGCGGCTGGGAAACCAGCGGGAGGCTCGCACAGCGCTCGGCCTGCGCCGGCGCGTAGGCGGGGAGACGAGAGGGGCCGATCTCGATCCGCTGCCTTTCCTCGAGCTGATCTACGACGAGCGATTCGTGCCCTGGCGCGCGTGGGCGCGCTATCGCTACATCGCCTGGCGTCAGGACGCCAGGCAGCTCGACGGGATCCGGCGGGTCGCGCGACTGGGCACCTACTGGCTCGACCTGCCGAACACCCAGCTCCGCTACTGCGATCTCCTGCTCCGGGCCGGACGGCCGACGCCGGAGACGCACGCCACGGCCCACGAGGGGAAGGGACTGGCGTTGTTCGCCCTGGGCCGGCTCGACGAGGCGCTCGCCGAATTCGACTCGGCTGCCACGCTGTTCGACTCGCCCGAGGCGCGACTGCAGCAGGCTGAGTGGCGACTCGTTCCGCACGCGCTCGGCCTACCGGGGATCGACACAGCGGGCTGGGAGGCGAGGCTCGCGGCATTGGCCGAGGACTCCATTGTGGGCCGCCGGGCGGCCTGGGCACTGGCGGTGGCGCGGCTGGGCGCGGGAGACACGCTCGGCGCGCGAAGCTGGAGCGAGCATCTCCAGCCCCGCGATCCGCTCCGCGTCCTCATCGACGGCGGCGTGGCGGCGGCCCGCGGCGAGGTGGAGGCCGCGGTCGCCATGACCGATTCGGTACGCCTGGCGTTCTACGCAGCCCGCCTTCCCGACGTCTTCGCCGGCGCGGTGTTCCATCTCTACAGGGGCGACTGGTGGGAGGAGGCATCCCACCCCGACCGGGCGGATCGCGAGCGGCTGTGGTACGAGGCCTCGAACCTGGAGGGCTGGCCGGAAGGTCTCTCCCACGCCGGCGAGGTGGACGGCGCGCTCGCCTCCCTGGCGCGCTGGAAGCGAGCCCACTCGCTCGCCGGGGAGCAGGCCTGCGGCCATCTCGCGCGTCTCCGCGAGCTGTGGTCCGACGCCGTGCCCGCGCTCCGCGCCCTGGCACATGATGCGGAGGGACTCGCCCGGGGCTGCCGGTCGTGATCGTCTGCCGTACGCTCGGCCCGGTGGAAGTGTCGCTGGACGGGGGCCTGGCGCCGGCCGAGCTGCACTGGAAAAAGAACCTCGCGCTGCTGCTGTATCTCGCACGCTCTCCCCGGCGAGGGCGGGCGAGGGGACACCTGATCGGTCTGCTCTGGGCCGACAAGCCGCAGTCCGCGGCGCGGCACTCGCTCAACGAGGCGGTGCGGATCCTGCGCCGCTCGCTCGGTGAGTCCGGCGTCGACACCGAAGGCGGCCGGGTCCGACTCGCGCCCGATGCCATCCACCTCGACGTCGAGACGCTCGAGGAGTGCGCGCGCGAAGGGGCGTGGTGTCGCGCGGCGGCGCTCGTCGCCGGGGAGTTTCTCGAGGGGTTCGCGCTGCCCGGAGCGGCGGGCTTCGAGGACTGGCTCGCGGACGAGCGCGCCACCTGGCGCAGCCGCTCGGTCGAGGCCCTGGTCCGGTGCGCGGAGCAGGTGCTGGCGTCGGGCCAGACCCGCGAGGCGATCGCGCTGGCCCGACGAGCCGCGGCCCTCGATCCCACCTCCGACCTCGCCGCCTCGGCCCTGATCCGGACGCTGGCATTGAACGGCGAGCGGGCGGCGGCGCTGGAACACTACCAGACCTTCGCCGCGCGGCTGGAAGAGGAGCTGGGCGTCGAGCCGCAGCGGGAAACGGCGGCGCTGGTCGAGCGGGTGCGGCGCCAGAGACCCCCGCCGGCCTCCGGACGCCCGCCCGGCGAGCCGCCGGAGCCGCGGTTCCCGCTGGTGGCGAGAGAGCGGGAGCTGGCGCGCCTGCTGGAGGCTGCCGCCGGCTGTGTGCACCAGCGGCGCGCGACCGCGATCGTGCTGGAGGGCGACGCGGGTACCGGGAAGACCCGCCTGCTGGAGGAGCTGCTCGCGCGACTGCGGCTCGACGGCGCGGTGGCCGCGGCGGTCCGGGCGGTCGAGGCCGACCGGGGCGACCCATGGAGCGGGATCCGAGCGCTCGCGCGAGGCGGACTGCTGGACGCGCGCGGACTGGGAGCGGCGCCGGCTCCGGCGCTCGCGGCCTTCGCCGACGAGCTTCCGGAGTGGACCGAGCGGTTCGGGGGCGCGGCCGGCGCGGTGCCGCACGCGCCGGGGAGGGCGCTGGGCGAGCTGCTGCGCAGCGCCGCCGAGGAGCAGCCGGTGCTCCTCGCGGTGGACGACGCCGAATGGCTCGACCGCGACTCGCTGCTCGCCCTAGAGGCCGTGCTGCGCGACCTCCCGGCGGCGCCCGTCGGCGTCATTCTCACCGCATCGAGACGATCGCCGTCTCCGGATGTCGAGCGAATCCGCGGCGCGATCGGCCGCGATCTGGTGGGTGCGGCCGTGTCGCTCGGCCCGCTCGACATCGCCGGCCTGCGGGAGCTGGCCAGGAGCATCCTGCCCAGCTTCGACGAGGTGGAGATCGACCGGGTGGCGCGGCGGGTGGGACCCGATTCGGCCGGCATTCCCCTGCTCGCGGTCGAGCTGCTCCGCGCCGTGGCGCTCGGCATGGACCTCGGCGTCACTTCGGGAGCCTGGCCGGAGCCGCTCAACACGCTGGACCAGACGCTCCCGGGCGACCTGCCCACGGCGGTGGTCGCCGCGATCCGGGTCGGGTTCCGGCGGCTCAGCCGGAAGGCGCGGGACGTCCTCGCCGCGGCGTCCGTGCTCGAAGATCGAGTCACGCCGGACCGCCTGGTGCGAGCGGTGGAGCTGCCGCGGGAGGACGTGAACGACGCGCTCGACGAGCTGGAATGGCACCGGTGGCTGGTGAGCGAGGCGCGGGGCTACGGGTTCGCCGCGCGCATCGTACGGCAGGTCGTCGCCCGCGACATGCTCACGCCGGGCCAGCGCCGCCGCATCGACGAACGGCTCCGCGACCCCTCGCCATGACCCGGCTACCTCGTATTCAGCCGCGCGACGAGGCCGGCGTGGTCCGACGGCCAGAGCCGGTGGTCCGGCCCGGGGAGCCGATCGGCCGGAACGTCTCCCAGGCGGTCGATGCCGCCCTCGAGCCGGCCCTCGTGCTCGCCGTCTCGAACGAACACGTAGTCGATCCGCTGGTGGAAGTCCTGGGTGCGATTGGAAAGGTCGGGGAGATGACAGCAGGTGTACCCGCGGCTCCCCGGCCGGAGCCCCTCCCACACGTCGCTGAAGCCGGCGCCGACCAGCACCTGATGCATGGGAGAGCCGGGGACGTCGTTCAGGTCTCCCATCAGGATGGCGGGCGTACCGGCCAGGGCCGCCGCCAGCTCCGCGGCCTGGGCGGCACGGAGCTGATCCAGGCCGGCCATCTCCCCGGCCTCGAAATGCGTGCCGGCGACCGTGTAGCTCCGCCCGCCGACCGTCACCCTCGCACTCACCCAACCCCGCGCGAGGGTCACGCCGGGCGCCACGTCACCCAGGTTGGCGGTGAAGCGCCGGGCATCGGTCTGCTGCACGTCGACCCTCGCGCCGTCGACCAGCATCGCGTCCTCGTCGATCAGGCTCACGCCGGGAAAGGGCGCCGCTTCGATGTTGCGCCCTCGGGCGGCGACCTCGTACCCGAGCCCGCGGGCGGACAGCTCGGCCAGGAGCACGGGCAGGAAGTCGAGGTGCACCTCGATGCCCAATGGAGGAAGGCTGATGTCGACGATCGAGACCTCCTGGAGCGCGACCACGTGCGGCCGGGTCCGGGCGATCTCGCCGGCGATCGCCGCGGCGCGAGCGGGGTAGTCGGTCTGCTCCAGCGTGGCGATCGCGGCCAGCAGGGCAGCCTGGTCATCGCCGGGGTCCGGCGTGACGAGCGCTCCGATCACGGCGTCGACGTCGGCGCCGACATAGAGATTGCGGGTCATCACGGTGAGGTCCGGACGAGCGACGTGCGAGGCTTCAGGGATCGGTTCGGGCTCGAACGGGCTCGGGGCTCCGTCGGACGACTCGTCCGAGCAGGCGGCGGCCAGGCACATGACGCCGGCCGCCAGCAGGGAGCGGGTAACTCGCATCGGGGATCCTCCGGTGGCTCGGTGTGCAGGGATCGAGGGCAGGCCGAGGATACCGGAGAGCGGTCAATTTGTGGTCAAGTGCGAACCACCGGAGGGAGTCCATCGTGTCGTCGACCTATGCGACCCATCTCATGACCCGTCACCGCTCGCAGATCTTCCGCCTCGGGCTCCTGCTCGCGCTTGGGTTGGTGCCCGGACAACGGGCTGCGCTCCTCGCCCAGACGCCCGCCTCCGACAGCGCGCGCCTCGAGCGACTCGCGGCGCTTGGTCGCCTCTGGGTCTCCATCAAGTACTTCCATCCCTGGCTGGCCTACCGTTCGATCGACTGGGATGCTGCGCTCGCGGCCGCCGTCCCCCGTGCCAGTGCCGCGAGGGACCGTGCCGGTTACGCCTCGGCAGTTCAGGGCATGCTCGAAGGACTGGGTGATCCGGTCACCAAGGTGCATGTCGGTCGCGTGCCTACGCCGGCCGGGAGTCAGGATGACCCGGACCCACGCTCCTGGTGGGACCGGGACAGCGTGCTGATCGTGTCCCTGCGGAACCCCACGGATCTCGATGATTTCAACCGCACCGTCGAGCGACTCACCGCCATCACCGACACGGTCCGCGGCGCGCGTCGGGTGATCTTCGACCTTCGGGCTCCCAGTCAGGAGGAGACCGCACTCGAGTGGCTACTTGGCGAGTCCGGGATCCTGAGCCTCTTCACCGCGTCGCCCGTCCGTGCCCCCGACCAGCGAGGGCGGCTCCATTCAGGGTTCGCCCCCGAGAAGGGAAGCACGTCAGGCGGCTACTACTCCGGCTTCTACA
>CAMPKP010000093.1 GCA_946887295.1 uncultured Gemmatimonadota bacterium
CTGGTCTTCAACTTCATCGACCAGCTCACCCACGGCCGCACCGAGAACTCGACCCTGTACGAGGTGGCCCGCGACACGTCGGCGCTCCGGAATCTCACCCGCACCTGGTTCGAGCGCTCGCCGCTGTGGGATGCGCTCCGCGAGGCCGAGCGGCGAGGCGTGCCGGTGCTGCTCACGACCGATCACGGCTCGATCCACTGCCACACGCCCGCCACCGTCTTCGCCAAGCGGGACACGACCTCCAACCTCCGGTACAAGTTCGGCGACGACCTCCGGGCCCAGGAGGCCGACGCCGCCCTGGTGGTGGACGATCTGCCGGCCTATGGACTGCCGGCGCGCGCGCCCGGCACCCGGCTGCTCCTCGCCACCGGCGACCGCTTCTTCGTCTACCCCACCAAGCTCCGCGAGTACCAGGCCCGGTACCGCGGCGCGTTCCTCCACGGCGGCGTGTCGCCGGAGGAGGTCATCCTCCCCATCGCCCTGCTCACCCCGCGCCACGCCTGACGGTGCGGACCGAGGCTCGGCTCCTGAGGCTGGTGCGGCCGTACTGGAGGCTGCTGGCCGCCGGACTCGTCGTCACCTTCCTCGCCTCGGTGCTCGACGGGTTCGTGCTCGTCGTGCTCATCCCGCTGCTCAAGAACCTGTTCGGCACGGCCGGGGAGCTGCATGCGGGCTCGACCCAGCTCGAGGAGTTCGTGGAGCGGCTGGTCGGTCCCCTGGTGGCGGGGCTCACCCCCGCGGAGGCGGCGGGGCGGCTGGTGATCGTGCTGGTGCTGGGACTGCTGCTCAAGAACTCGCTCTCCTACCTCTCCAGCCAGATCACCGTGCGGGCCCAGGAGGGGCTGGTCCGCGACCTCCGCACCCGGCTCTTCGACCACCTCCTCACCCTCGACCTGGGCTTCTTCCAGCGGACCCGCGCGGGGCAGGTCATCTCCGCGATGATGACCGAGGTGGACCAGACCAAGTCGGTGATCACCGCCTCCCTGGTCTCGCTGTTCCAGAACCTGGTCGTGGTGGCGGTGACGCTCGTGGTGCTGAGCCAGATCTCGATGCGGCTCACCCTCTTCACGCTGGCCTTCGTGCCGCTGCTGGTGATCTTCCTCCAGCGGCTGGTCCGCCGGCTGCGGCGCCACGCGCGGGCCCGGAGCAAGGAGCGGGGCGAGGTCACCGCCACCGTCGCCGAGCGGATCGGCGCGATCCGGCTGATCCGGTCCTACGGGGAGGAGGAGCGCGAGGCGAAGGCGTTCCGCGGGCAGACCGACCGCTACCGGAAGCAGGTGATCCGCACCCAGCGGTTCTCCTCGCTCACCAGCCCGATCACCGAGGTCTTCTCCGGCTTCCTGGTCATCCTGATCCTCTGGGCCGCCACGCGGCCCGAGCTGCTGGGCCTGGAGGCGCCGCTGGCCCCCGCGACGATCATCGTCTTCCTCATGGCGGCGCTCCGGCTCACCTCCCCGCTGAAGACGATCTCGGGCTTTCCGGCGGTGATGGCGCTCGCGCTCGCGAGCGCGGAGCGGATCTTCCAGGTGCTGGACGAGCCGTCCACCGAGGTGGAGCGTCCGGGCGAAGGGGAGGCGCGATTCCATCGCGAGATCGTCTACGACCGGGTCACCTTCAGCTACGGCAACGGCGAGCCGGTGCTCACCGACGTCTCCTTCACCATCCCCAAGGGCAAGGTCGTGGCGCTGGTGGGGCCGTCCGGGGCGGGGAAGACCACCCTGGCGGACCTGCTGCCCCGCCTTCACGACCCGACTGCCGGCAGGATCCTGCTGGACGGCGTGCCGCTCGCCCGGATCAGGCGCCGCTCGCTCCGCGCCCTCATGGGCGTCGTGAGCCAGGACACCGTGCTGCTCAACGACACGGTCTTCGCCAACATCGCCTACGGGTCGCCCGGGGCCTCGCGGGAGCGGGTCGAGGCCGCCGCGGAGGCCGCCAATGCCGCGGCGTTCATCCGCCAGCTCCCCTTCGGCTACGACACCGTGCTGGGGGAGCGGGGCACCCGGCTCTCGGGCGGCCAGCGGCAGCGCATCGCGATCGCGCGCGCCCTGCTGCGCGATCCGCCGATCCTGATCCTGGACGAGGCCACCAGCGCGCTCGACACCGAATCGGAGCGGCTGGTGCAGCAGGCCATCGACCGATTGATGCGGGAGCGCACCGTGCTGGTGATCGCCCACCGGCTGGCCACCGTGCGGGATGCCGACGAGATCGTGGTGCTCGACGAGGGCCGGGTGGTCCAGCGGGGCTCGCACGACGCGCTCTACCGCGCCGGCGGGCTCTACCGCCGGCTTCACGACCTGCAGTTTCGCGAGGATGCCGCCGAGGTCGGCGCGCGAGAGTCGTGATCGGGCGATCCGGAGGTTGTGATCCTGCGTCCGCGCGCTAGCTTCCGTTTTTCATCCATGGTGCGCGCGGTGAACGGCTCGTCTCGGACTTCCCTGGAACAATTCGACAACACCCGCGTGCTGCTGGTCGGCGCGTTCGACGAGGCGATGCACGCGCATGCGGCGCTGCGCCGCCGCGCGCTCGAGCGGCTGGGCTGCCGGGTCAGCTCCTTCAACCTGGCCGGACCCGGCGGGCTGCTGAGCCGCCTCCGCCGGGTCGGACTGCACGACCGGATGGCCCGGGCGCTCCGGCAGACGGATCCCGCCATCGTGCTGGTGCTCGAGGGCAGCGAGCTGCCGCCCGAGCTGGTGGCGGAGCTGAAGCGGGACGGCAAGGCGCTCTGGGTCAACTGGTTCTGCGACGAGCGCCGGACTCGCGAGTCCATCTCGGCGCTGGCCGCGGCCTATGACGTGGTCTTCGTGGCCGGCAGCGCGGTCGCCGAGACCGCCGAGACCATCGGCCTGCCGCCGATGCGCTACCTGCCTCCCGGCTGCGACCCCTCGGTACACCGCCCGATGCGCTCCCGCGACCAGTTCCGCGCCAACGTGGTGTTCGCCGGCACGGCCACGCCTCACCGCGAGCGGCTGCTCTCGGAGCTGGTGGAGTTCGGCCTGGCGGTCTGGGGTCCGGGCTGGCGGAAGACCAAGCTGCGGGACTACTGCCGGGGCGAGCTGCTCGACCACGGGGACTACATCCGGGCCTACGCCGGCGCGTCCGTGGCGGTCAACGTCCAGTGCTCGGGCGAGAGCGACGGCGCGGACCCCGGGTGCAACCGCCGCCTCTTCGAGCTCGCGGCGATCGGCGTGCCCCAGGTGGTGGAAGACCGCCCCGACATCCACCGGCACTTCCGGGAGGGATCGGAGATTCTCGTCGCGCGGTCGGCGGCGGACTTCAAAGGACTCCTCTCCGAGGCGCTGCAGGACCGCGCCTGGTCGGAGCAGGTCGCCGCCGGGGCGCGGCAGCGGGCGCTGACGGAGCACACCTACATGCATCGCCTCGCCGCGATGCTCCACGACGTGGGGCTGGCGCAGCCGCTGCCGGCGTAGCGACGACCGCGCGGCCGGTCCAGGGGGCGGGGCGGCTTACGCGGGAGGGTGGTGCCGCCGGGCCGCATCGGCAGCGGTACGGTGGCCCGGCGGCACCACCCTCCCACGTTGGCGTTACACGACTGCGGCCGCCGCCGAGCTCACACTTCGGAGGAATCCAGCAGTCGTCCTTCCGGCAGAACGCCCGTCGCCAGGTAGTCCCGGAACATCCGCAGGTATCCCTCCGCCATCACGTGATGCGTGAAGTGCCGCTCGACCCAGGTGCGGCAGGCCTCCGGCGCGATCGCGTCCAGCGCCGGCCGACGCTCGATCAGCTCTTCGAGAGTGTCGCCCAGCGCGCCCACCTCGGGCGGAACGATCTCCGGCAGCGAGCCTCGCCGGGTGCCGAGAACCGGGGTTCCGCTCACCAGCCCCTCGATCAACGTGATGCCGAAGGGCTCCTCCCACAGCGCCGGCATCCAGAGGGTCCTCGCGCCCGCGATCAGGTCCGCCTTCCTGCTGCCGCCCACGCTGCCGAGGTACCTGACGTATCGGCTGAGGCTCGGGCGCCATCCGCCCGCGAGGAGCAATCTCCGCTTCAGGCGCTTCGCGCCCGAGACCGCCCACTTGTAGCCCTTCGTCGAATGGAGACGCCCGATGAAGAGGTCGTAGTCGTCCTTCTCGCTCCGGAACCGGAACTCCTTCGGATCGAGCCCGTTGTAGACGAAGGCCTTGCTTCCGTGCCGCTCGGCGTGGTTCCGGCTGAGATAGATGATGTTCGGAGGGCCCTGGGTGCCCGGCTTCCAGTTTCCCGGCAGCACCCGCAGCCACGGCCCGTCGGGACGTGTGCGCAGCGGAGCGTAGGTGAGGAGGATGTCCAGGTCGCCGGGCAGGAGGGGCCGAATGTCGAACTCGGGCTTGCGGGCATCCCGGACCGCCACCGGAACCAGCCGCGCTTCCGGCACGTCGGACCCGGGTCCCGCGATCAGCGTCACCCGATGGCCCGCGGCCGCGAGGCCCCGCGCGAGCCACACGACCATCCGCTGCGTACCGCCGTACCTGGGAGCCGGGAGAACGTCCCAGAAAAAAAGCGCGATGTGCATGGAGCCCGCAATCTATGCATCTTGACCCGGGATGCCCATTCGGGTCATGCAGGTTCTCCATCAGGGCGGCGGTGCCGGGTCGGTGAGCTCCACCCTGCATCTGAGCCTCGGCCTCCGGCGCGCCGGCGCCGAGGTGGTTTTCGTCTGCCCGCCGGAGACCGAGGTCGAGGCCCTCGCGTCCGATGGCGGGCTGACGGTGCGGCCGCTCGCACTCCGGCCCGGCGCCCGCCGAGCCAACGCGGCGGCGCTGGCGGAGGTGCTCGCGCGGCATCCGGTGGATCTCGTCAATTCGCAGAGCGCGCGGGACCGGGAGGCGCTGACCTGGCTCCGACTGGCCGGACGCCTCCCCCTGCCTCTGGTGCTCACCCGCCGGCAGATGCCGCGCACGTTTTTCCTGGAGAACTGGCTGGCCTCGCGCGCCGCCGACCGGGTCGTGGCCGTCAGCGGAGCGGTCGCGGGCGCTCTCCGCCGCCGGGGCACACCCGAGCGGAAGCTCACGGTGATCCCGAACGGTCTCGTCACCGCGCGGGTGGACCGGCCGGTCGCCGACCGTGCGCTCTTCGAGTGGAAGGATCGGATCGGGTGGGAGCCGGACCGGCGCACGGTAGGCATCGTGTCGCGGCCGAAGGACCAGCACGTCGTGCTCGAGGCGCTCGCTCGTGTGCGGACGCCGGTGCGACTGGTGCTCGCGGGCGTGGACCCGGCGGGCCCGCTCGGTCGCCGGGCCGGCGCGGTGGGCCCGCCGCACGCGGTCGTGTGCCTGCCGTTCACTCCGGAGATCGCGCCGCTGTACCGGCTGCTCGAGATCGCCCTCCTCCCCTCCCGCATGGAGGGCCTCTCCCAGGCGCTCCTGGAGGCGATGGCCCTGGGGAAGCCCGTCATCGCCTCGGCGGCCGGCGGCAATATCGACCTGGTGCGCCACGAGACCGACGGTCTTCTCGTCCCCCCGCTCGATCCGGCCGCGTGGGCGGCGGCGCTCGAGCGCCTGCTGACCGATGGGGCCCTCGCCGAGCGGCTGGGCCGGGCGGCCCGCGAGACGGCCCGGGTGACCTTCAGTCTCGACCGCACGGTGACTCGTACCCTGGACCTCTACCGGTCGCTCGCCGCCGGAGCCCCGCTTGCTCCGGCCGCTCCCCCTCGGTGAGATTGTCACCCCTCATCACTCCCGAGCGGAGCGAGCGCGTGGTCAGGATCTCCGGGTTCACCATCGTCAGGAACGCGATCAAGCTGGACTTCCCCGTGGAGGCCAGCATCCGGTCGATCCTGCCCGTGTGCGACGAAGTCGTGGTGAACGTGGGCCGGTCGGAGGACGACACGCTCGGGCTGGTCCGCTCCATCGGCGACCCGCGGATCCGGATCCTCGAGACCGAGTGGGACATGAGCCGGCGCAACACCGTGCTCGGCGCCGAGACGCTCCGCGCGATGCGGGCCTGCTCGCACCCGTGGGGCATCTACATCCAGGCGGACGAGGTGCTGCACGAAACCGGCGCCGCGGAGCTCGCCGCCGCGGTGCGGCAGCACGACGCGGACAGCCGGGTCGAGGGACTGCTGGTGCGCTATCTCCACTTCTACGGCGGATTCGAGACCGTGGCCACCCACCGGCGGTGGTATCGCCGCGAAGTGCGCGCGGTGCGGCTCGATCCGGCGCTCGACATCCGGCCCTACCAGGGCGCCCAGGGATTCCGCGTCGGTCCCGACCATCGGAGAATCCGCGCGCGCCTGACCGGTGCGCAGATGTTCCACTACGGCTGGGCCCGGCCGGCGCAGGCGCTGAGGGAGAAGCGGGAGCTCGGCAAGACGATGTACCCCTGGCGCAACGCCGACGAGCGGCTGCCGCTGCTCGCGTGGATTCCCGGCATCCGGCCGTTCGAGGGAAGTCATCCGGCGGCCGCGCGGGAGTGGATCGAGCAGCGGTCGGAGGATCCGGAGCGGGTCATCGCGCCGAGACGGTTCGAGTGGCATCACCTGCGCTACTACGTCTCCGGCTGGATCGAGCGGCTCACCGGCGTCCGGGTGTTCGAGTTCCGCAACTACACCATCGTGTGACCGCGGCCCTCGAGCAGCAGCGTGAGGCGATGCTGGTAGGTGTGGTGCTGCAGGGCGTGCTCCCGGCCCGCCGCGGCGATCTCGGCCCGCTCCCGGGGCAATGCCAGGTAGCGCTCCGCGAGCGCCACCGCCTCGTCGGCGCCGCGATACCAGACACAGTGCTCCCCGCCTCGCGCGAAGTCATCGCTCCCCGGCTGCCAGGCGCCGAGATAGAGTCCGCCGCAGCCCAGCACCTTCCAGATGCGATTGGAGTCGCAGGCGACCTGGGTCGCCTGGCCCGCGATCGCGTGCGCGCCGAGCGAGATCGCGGCGCCCCCCACCACCCGTGCGAAGCTCCGGCCCCAGACCGGCCCGCCGGCCACCGGAAGGCCGGCGGCATCCTCCCAGCCCGGTCCCCGCACCTGGAGGCTTCCCACCGCCGCCAGGCGGCGGAGCAGGTCGTGGCGATCGGGATACTGGCCCGATCCCACGAAGGAGAGGTCGCAGCGATAGCGGGAGGGAACCCGCGTCGCCGGCCGGTCGTAGGCCGGATCCATCGCCTGGGGGAGGAAGAGCACCTGCGGCACGCCGGCCGCCCGGTAAGCCTCGACCTGCGAGCGGCAGGTGACGAAGAGCCTCCCCGCGGCGCGGGCGAGGTCGAGCAGCTCGGGGGCGGGTGTGGGCGCGTAGTCGAAGTACCACACGCCGCCCGCGCGTCCGGCGCTCAGCTCGCGAATCTGCTCGGGCTCGAGGTGATGGGCGTGGCGGGTGAAGATGACCGCCTCGGGCTGAAACCCCTCGGCGAGACGCCGGATCAGCGCATCGGCCAGGCCGCCCAGCCTGCGGCGCCAGCCGGCCACGTCCACCAGCCGGCAGGGATGTCCGAGGGCTCTGGCCGCGCGGACGATCGCCATCTCCGTCCGGCGCGCACCCCCGGCGCCGAGAACCACGACTCGCATGCGACTATTATAGCTCACCGATGCGTATAGCCCTGCTGACATCCGCCAACGGCTGGCGCGGCTCGGGATCGAGCTACGCGAAGCTGGCGCGGGGCCTCGGCGAGCGCGGCCACCTGGGGCACCTGGTGACCGCGGCGCCCCGCCTCACGTCGCGGCTCCAGGCGATGGACCTTCCGGTGACCGAGATCCCGGGGCGGAACACCGGACCGCGCGAAGTGTGGGCGCTGGTCCGCGTGCTCCGGCGGCTCGAGGCGGATGCACTGGTGGTGGATACTCCCCGCGACGTGCGCCTCGCCGCCTACGCCACCCTGGTGCATCGCGCGCGCATCGTCTACCGCTACAACCTGAACTACCGCCGCCCCCGCAACGACCTGATGGACCGCGCCTATCTCAAGCGGGTCTCGGCGTGCGTCTACCAGTCGCGATACATCCAGGACGACGCGATGGCTCACGCGCCCTGGATGCGGCGGATACCCGGCTTCCGGATTCCCAACGGCTACGATCTCGAGCGGTACGCTCCCCGGCCCGAGGCGGGCCGCGCCTTCCGCGAGCGCTACCGGATCGGCGGTGACGCGCGGGTGGTGCTCACCACCGCGAAGCTCACCCGCAACAAGGGCCACGAGGTGGCGATCGTCGCGCTGGGGCGGCTCAACAACTCGGGCACGCCGCTGATCTATCTGGTCTGCGGCGACGGCGGCAGGGAGGCCGAGCTCCGGGATCTGGCCCGGTCGGTGCGGCTGCCCGCGGTGTTCACCGGCCTGCTGGATCCGGGGGAGATCGTCGCGGCGCTCGCCGCGGCGGACGTCGTGGTGCATCCCTCCCTGAACGAGATCTTCCCCAACGCGGTCGGCGAGGCGATGGCCTGCGGCCGCGCCGTGGTGGCGGCCGACGCGGGCGGCACCGGCGAGCTGCTCGGCCGCGACGGGGATGCCGGCGTCCTGGTGCCGGCCGGCGATTCCGGCGCGCTGGCGGACGCGGTGGAGGAGCTGCTGGCCGACCCCGGCCGCCGCGACCGGCTGGGCGCGGCCGCCCGGCGGCGGATCGAGTCCGAGTTCCCGCTCGAGCGGATGATCGACCGCTACGAGGCCGCGCTGCTCGCGGTCACTGAGTAGATTAGCGGGATGGCGCCGCAGCTCCTGCTCACCTACGACTTCCCGCCGATCGGTGGCGGCATAGCTCGATGGATGGCGGAGCTGGCCAAGCGCTATCCGCCCGGCTCCCTGGTCGTCTCCACCGGCCAGCATCCGGACGCTCCCGACGTCGACGCCGGCTTTCCCAACCGGGTGGATCGCCTGCCGCTCCCCGCACGGCGCCTGCGAAGCCTGCAGGGCCTTCTCTACTGGTCCCGCCGCGCCGCCGTGCTCACCCGCGAGTGCGGCGTCGAGTTCATCTGGTGCGGCAACATGAAGCCCGCCGCCTATCCGGCCAAATGGACCATGGAGCGGCTCGGCACGCCGTTCGGCGTGCTGCTGCATGGCGGCGACCTGCTCATTCTCCAGCACCAGGTCCACCAGTCGGTACTCAAGCGGCGAACGGCGCGCGCGCTGCTCTCGTCCGCGGCGGTGCTCGTGGCCAACAGCCAGTGGACCCGGGACCGATGTCTCGCCCTGCTGAGCGAGCTGGAGATCGAGCCGGCCGAGGGCCAGGTGCAGGTCGTGCCGCTGGGCGCCGACCACGTCTTCTTTCGCCCGGGCGTGGATACCTCGGCCGTGCGCGAGCGCTACCGGCTCGGCGAGGGCCGCTGGCTTCTCTCGGTCGCCCGCCTGGCGCGTCACAAGGGCATCGACACCGTGCTCCATGCGCTCGCCCAGCTGCGGGACCGGTATCCCGACCTGCGATATGCCGTGGTCGGAACCGGTGAGGAACAGGTCCGGCTGGGGGAGGAAGCCCGCCAGCTGGGCCTGGGCGACCGGGTGCGGTTCCTGTCCCACGTCCCGGACCGCGATCTGCCGGCGATCTACAACTGCGCCGAAGTGTATCTCGGCGTGTCGCGGCTGATGGAGCAGCGGGTCGAAGGATTCGGGATCTCGATCGCGGAGGCGTCGGCCTGCGGCCTTCCGGTGATCGCGGGCCGCAGCGGCGGCATACCCGAGGCGGTGCGGGACGGCGACACCGGCCTGCTGGTGGACGCCGAGCGCCCCGAGGCGGTGAGCGACGCGCTCCGACTCCTGCTCGACGACCCGGCGCTCCGCGCCAGGCTCGGCCGGGCCGCGCGCCGGTCGGTGGAGACGTACTACAACTGGGACCGCGTCGCGCGAGACCTCGCCCGGATCGGGCACGGATTCGCGGGTGCGGTGGCGCGGGAGGCGGTGTCCTGATGGTTCACATGCTCGCGCGTCCCGCCGCGGCCGACGAGTACGACAGCCAGTATCGCGCCTGGCTGGAGCAGCACGGCCCGCGCGCGCTCGATCTCGACTGGCGGCTCACCCACCTGGAGTGGCGGCAGCGCGTGCTCCTTCGCCGCTACCCTCCCGAGTCGAAGCGGGTGCTGGACTTCGGTTGCATGGACGGGGTGTTCACGCTGCGGCTCCAGCAGATGGGCGCCGAGGCGGTGGGATACGACATCTCGCCCGCGGCCATCGCCCAGGCCAAGCAGTTTCGCGGGACCGCCGCGCGGCCGGTGTTCACGACGGTGGCGCCGGGGCCGGGCCAGTTCGACCTGATCTACTGCAGCGAGGCGCTGGAGAACGTCGGGGACGACTCGGCGCTGGTGGGCGAGCTGGTCGGCTATCTCGCGCCCGGCGGCTCGGTGGTGGGCACCACGCCGATCGGCGAGGACGCCGACGATCCATCCAGGCGGGGCATCTACGACCAGGCCCAGCTCAAGCGTGCGCTCTCACCCTACGGCCGGGTCCACGTCTTTCGCTACGCGCGCCGCCCGGTGCGCGACCGCCTGCCGTTCCGCAAGACCAAGGGCGGAAGGCTCTTCCTGTTCCAGGTCACGCCGCCGAATCCTCCGGGCGCACGCTGATCGCGTAGGTCGGACAGTTCAGCACGTACGCCCCGTCGATCGGCGACCAGGTCTGGACCGGGCTGTGCACCTCGGCCTTTCCCCGCGCGTCGAGCCGGAAGACCTTGGGCGCCTGCACCACGCAGGCGCCGCAGCCCACGCAGCGCTCGTCGTCCACCAGCACCCGCAGCTTTCGGGTGGGATGCATCCCGCGCGGCACCGTGTCCAGCCGCCCGCCCATGCCCTCGAGCGTCTGCGCCGTCGCGCGGTAGCCGGCCTCGAGCAGCTCCTCGTTGCGGTCGAACGCGAACATGGAGATGTGCTCCACCCGGGGCTGCACCAGGATCAGCGGCGGGCCCTGCCACTCGCGCAGCTGGGCCTCGATCTGGGTCTGCATCACGATCTCCAGCCCGCGGATGTAGGTGGCGGCGAAGCCCTCGGTCTCGTGGGACGAGCGCACGATGCTGGTGGCGGCCACGTTGACGGCGACGATCGGGCCGCTCCCCAGCGACGCCGCGAGGCGCACCGGCAGATTCTCCACCACCGCGCCGTCCACGTACGCCCGGCCGTTGATGGAGCGCGGCGGGAAGATTCCGGGCAGGGCGCAGGACGCGACCACCGCGTCGGCCACCTTCGCGTCGAGCAGCCCGGGAAGGCCCCACATCACCTGGATGCCGGAATGGAGATCGACGGTGTTGACCAGCAGCCGCCGGGAGAGGTCGCGGAAGGTGATGTCGCCGATCAGGCTCTTGACCAGGAACTCGAGCGGCTCGCGGCGGTAGAGGGCGGGCGCCATGAGGCGGCGAAGGGCGACGTCCGCGTGGGCCACCTGGAAGATGTCGCGTCGGCGCACCCCGCGCGCCCGCTCCTCCATCTGTCGGAGCGGCACTCCCGCAGCCCACGCCGCGCCGATGAGCGAGCCGATGCTCGATCCCACCACCACGCTCGGCACCAGCCCCCGCTCCTCGAGGGCGCGGAGCACACCGATGTGGGCGAGCCCCTTGAGGCCGCCGCCACTGAGCACCAGGGTGAAGGGTCGGTCCGGGTTCACTCGCTTGCCCGGGTTCGGGTTGCCTGCGTAACGTACCCCGGGAGAATTTGCAAGAATCGTGCGCCGGGCGCCGTAACACACGACGGTGCAACCCGGTGCGCGGTTCCCACCTGTTTGGGTAACCCACGTCACGGGATCGTCATGGCTCCAGGGCCTGCGGGACCTCCGGACGGCGTGCCTGCCGGCGCCGGCTGGCCGGTATCCGGTCGGAACCGACACACCGGGCGCCGCGTGCTGAGCCGTCGCGGCGGACCTGCGACGGCAGCCGGGGCCGCGTGAGCTCGCCGTTCGCGCTTCATGCGTCACGGGGCTACGACGTGGACGCCCTGCGGGCGGCCGAGTTTCCCTGGACCGCGGAGACGATCTACCTCAACAACGCGAGCATCGGCCCGCTGCCGGAGCGCACCCGGCTCGCGCTGAACGAGTTCAACCGCAGGCGCGCGGCGCCGCACACCCTGCCCGATCGGGAGCTGTTCGCCATGCTCGCCGACACCCGCGGCAAGCTCGCCCGGCTGGTCGGAGCGGCCCCGGAGGAGATCGGGCTCACCGTCAACACCGGCTTCGGGATCGGCATGGCGGCACGGGCGCTGCCGCTAGAGCCCGGCGACATCGTCCTGGTGAGCGACAAGGAGTTCCCCGCGAACGTCTATCCCTGGCTCCGGCTCGGGGACCGCGGCGTCGCGATGGAGCTGGTGCCGACCACTCCGGAGGGGTGGCCCGACGAGGCGCGGCTCCTCGAGCGGCTCCAGGACCCCCGAGTGCGCGCGCTCGCCGTATCGCTGGTGCAGTTCAGCAACGGGTACCTGGTGGACCTCGACCGGCTTTCCAGGGCCACCCGGGAGACCGGCGCGTTCCTGGTGGTGGATGCGATCCAGGGGATCGGACAGCTGCCGGTGGACCTCTCGCGCACGCCGGTGGACGTGCTGGCCTGCGGCGGGCAGAAGTGGCTGCTCTCGCCCTGGGGCTCGGGATTCGTCTACGTCCGCCGCGATCTGATCGCGGCGCTCGATCCGGCCATCACCGGGTGGCTCTCCTTCGAGGGTACCGACGATCTCACTCGTCTGACACGGTACGACGACACCCTGCGCGCCGACGCCCGCCGCTTCGAGCTGATGACGCTCCCGTATCAGGACTTCGCCGGACTCAATTCCTCGCTCGAGCTGCTCCTCGGGCTCGGTGTGGAGAGCATCGAGGAGCACCTGCGCACGCTCCACGCGCCGGTGGTCCACTGGGCGGAGCGCAGCGGGGCGCGAATCGCTTCGCCCCGGGGCGCGAGCGCGTCGGGAATACTCTGCGTCGAGCCGAGCGACGTGCAGGAGGCGCACCGCCGGCTCAAGGCGGCCCGCATCGTCTGCAGCCTTCGCGAGGGTGCCCTCCGGTTCAGTCCCCACTGCTACAACACCGTCGCGGAGATGGAGCGGGTCGCCCACGTGCTCGGCACCGGCTGAAGGATGCGGGTGGCTTTCCTCACGGCGCTCTTTCCCGTCCTCTCCGACATTCCATTCCTGAATCAGGTCGTCGGACTCATCGAGCGGGGCCACCAGGTCGACGTGTACGCCGACGCTCCCCAGCCCGGAGGGCCTTTCCATCCCGACGTGGAGCGGCTCGGGCTCCAGTCGCTGACCCGGTACCCCCGGCGGTGGCCCGCCGCTCGAGCCGAGCGGTGGCGCGCGGCCGCGGGTGTGGTGCTCGCCCACCGGGGCGTGGAGCGCCGGGCGCTGCTCCGTGCCCTCGACCCGTCGCTGTTCTGGCGCCGGGCCTGGACCCTGGACCAGCTTCGCCGCACCGAGCGGTTCCTCCCGGTCCGACCCTATGACATCTCCTACTGCGCGTTCGGAATGGACGCGCCGCACGCGCTCCGGCTCCGCCGCCTCGGCGTGCTGGGCGGCGAGCTGGTGGTGGCCTTCCGGGGCGCCGATACGACGAAGTACGTTGCTCGGAGGGGTCCCCGGGTCTATGCGGGGACCTTCCGCCAGGCCCGGCTCCTGCTGCCGGTATGCGACTTTCTTGCCCGCCGCCTGGTCGAGCTGGGTGCGCCGCCCGACCG
>CAMPKP010000094.1 GCA_946887295.1 uncultured Gemmatimonadota bacterium
CGGCCCGATGCCGTGCCCCGGGAGACCATCGAGCTGCTGCTCGAGTGCGCCGTTCGAGCCCCGAACCACAAGCTGACCGAGCCCTGGCGCTTCGCGGTGCTGACCGGCGATGCGAAGGCGAGATTGGCCGACATCCGGGCGGCCCACCGGCTCAAGCGCTACGACGACCCCGCTTCGAGCGAGGCCCGAGCCACGCTGGAGAAGGTGCGCCGGGAGACTCTGGAGATGCCGGCCGTGATCGTGATCATGTCTCGAGTCCACGACGACGAGCTCATCCGGGAGGAAGACTACGCTTCGGTGATGATGGCCACCGCGAATCTCATGACTGCGGCGCGATACTTGGGATTGGGCACCTACCTCAGGACCGGTGGCGTCATGCGTGATCCCGCGCTGGCCGAGCTGGTGTCTCTGCCGAAGGGTCACCGGATCGTGGGGGTGCTCTCACTGGGGTATCCCGCCGAGGAGGAGTCGCCCAAGCGGCGCCGGCCGGCCGGCGAGGTGACGCAATGGCTGGGCTAGGCGCAGATGTTACGGAAGCGGGATTTTCGAGGTAAGTTCGCGTCTCACGGCGGCCCCGGCCGCCATCCTCCACTGAAGGAGATATGCCGTGAAAGCCCGTACAGCCATTCCCATGGTCGCCTGCGCGCTGTTGCTGGGCCCGCTCGCGGTGGCGGCCCAGGACACCGCGGGGGCCCCGGCCCAGGGCACGCAAGACTCGGCCGCCCAGGGGTATGCGCCTGCGGAACCGGCCCCGGCGCCGGACACCGCGGCCCAGCCCACGGCAGCCCCGACTCCCGCGCCCACGGCGGCCCCGACTCCGGCGCCCGCGGCGGCTGCCGCGCCCGCTGCGGCTGCCGCGCCCGCTGCGGCTCCGGCTGCGGCTCCCGCTCCCACGGCCGCGAGCCGGGCTGCGGCGCTGAGCTCGATGGGGTTCGTGGAGATCCTGTCGCCCCGGCCGACCGAGCGAATCCGGCGCGGCATCGAGGAGGCGAAGATCGACGAGCGCGAGGCGGAAGCCGAGTACAACGAGCAGCAGGGGCTCGAGAGCCAGGTCAAGGCGATGGTCGACGTGAAGAAGCAGGAGGTCTCGACTCTCGACGCGCAGCGGAAGCTGGCCGAGAAGAGCAAGCAGGAGGCGGAGGCGGCCTCCTTCGAGGCGGAGAAGAAGGACGCCGAGCGGCACAAGCAGTTCCTGGAGAAGCGGGTCTCGCTCCACCAGGCGGAGAAGGACGCCGCGAAGGCCCGGAAGAATCTGGCGCAGGCCCGGCAGAAGGCGCTGGAGCTCGAGCTGCAGCTCGCCAGCCGGCGCTCCGACCAGGACCGCACCGGCACGACCGACACCGCGGCCTCGATGCGGAACGCGAACGTGGTCCGCGAGCTGGAGCGGAAGGTGCTCGAGGCCCAGAAGGCCGAGGCCGATCGCGAGAAGCAGCTGTCCGACAAGAACTCGGACATCGCCAAGCGGCGGCTGGATCTCTATCAGGCGCAGACGGCGGCGGTAGGAGGCAGGTAAGCCGGCAGCGCCGATTCACGGGCGCCCACCGCGCGGTTCTCCGGCGGTGGGCGCTTGCGTTTACCCTCGCGGACCCGCGTCCAGCAGGTCGAGCAGCGCTCGCGCGTCGCGCGGCGCATGTCCGCCAGCATCGTTGTTGAAGTACACGTAGCAGTCCCTGGCCGCGCGTCTCAGCGCCCCGATGCGGCCGGCCCACCACTCGAGCTGCTCGCGGGTGAATCCGCCCCCCGCGCCCTGGCCCGCGTGCATCCGGATGTAGGCGAACGGCGCGGTCGTCACCAGGTCGGGCCGGACCCGCCCGCCGACCGGGATACAGAGCGCGACGGCGCGGTCACCGAGCGCCTGGTACACCTCCGGCGTATGCCAGCTGGGGTGGCGGAACTCGAGGACCCAGCGGCGACCCTCGGGAAGCGTGTCGAGGAACCTGCGCAGGAGGTCGAGATCCGCCTGGAGCGTCGGCGGCAGCTGGAAGAGGAGCGGGCCCAGCCTGGATTCGAGCCGGGAGGCGCGATCCAGGAGCAGTGCCAGAGGCTCGGCGACGTCGCGGAGCCGCCTGACGTGGGTGATGTAGCGGCTCGCCTTGACGGCGAAGACGAACCCTTCGGGGACGGCGTCGCGCCAGCGCTCGAAGATCTCGGGCCCGGGCAGCCGGTAGAACGGATTGTTCAGCTCGACCGTGGAGAAGTGGCGGGCATAGAAGGCCAGCTCATCCCGCTGCCGCAGCCCCACCGGGTAGAATACCCCCCGGCGCCAGTGCGGGTAGACGTACCCCGATGTTCCGACCCACAGCTCGCTCATCGGGCCTCCCCTTGTCCCGATGTCCCAAGCCTTGAATCTTCAGGCTTGGCCGAAACCGAGCATCCCAGTCACCGAGCGAGGAGACTCGACATGACGCACGATCCCGCGGGACTTTCGATGGCGGCGCTGAACCGGGCTGTCGCCATGGTGCGGCCGTGACGTCGCTCGTCCTCTTCAGCCGCAATTTCATCAAGCATCCGCGGATGCTCGGGTCCCTGATTCCGAGCTCGCGGTTCCTGGTCAACCGGCTCCTCGACCAGGTGGACTGGGCCAGGGCCGACACCGTGGTCGAGTACGGGCCGGGCGTGGGCACGTTCACCGAGGAGATTCTGCGCCGGCTCAAGCCGGGCGGCAGGGTGGTGGCCATCGACACCAACCGCGACTTCGCGCGCTACCTGTCGAACACCCTGCGTGACGACAGGCTCCACGTGGTCGAGGGATCGGCGGCGAACGCCCAGGAGAGCCTGCGCGAGCGGGGACTCGGACGCGCGGACTACGTGATCTCGGGGATTCCCTATTCCACCATGGATCCCGCCCTGCGGGAGCGGATCCTCAAGACCACGCACGACGTCCTTCAGCCGGACGGGTCGTTCCTGGTCTACCAGTTCACCCGTGCCGTGCTGCCGTACCTGCGCCAGGTCTTCCCCCAGGTGGATCAGGAGTTCGAGCCGCGGAACATCATGCCGGCCCGGCTCTTCTATTGCCGCCGCAACTCGGAGCGCAAGCCGGCGAACGGGCGGCGCGAGGCCCGGCCCCGGGCCCGCACCGCCTCGGATCGCTAGGTCCGAAGGTCCCGGCCGCCCACCGGGGCTTCGTCGGTCTGGAAGACGCCGGAGGACTGGCTCTGCCACACCTGTTCGATGGTCCGGCGGACCTGGGGGATCACATCCTCCCGCACCGAATGTCCTTCCTGCCTGAGGAATGCCACGACGGCCCCGGGGATGATCGCCTGCAGGCGGCTCACGGCGCCGGCGTAGTCCGTGAAGCCCTGCTGCGCCAGGTCCGCGACTTCGCGATCGTCGAGCGTGAGAGCGGTGGTATGCAGCATGACGTAGCCGATGCTCGCCAGGCTGAGCGCGGTGTAGTCGTCGCGCAGGTTCTTGGGGAGCCCCTCGGTCCTGACCAGGTCGATGAGGCCTGCCGCTGCGCCGAGCACGGCCGACCCGGCGCGCTTCACCGACTCCGTGATGCCGCCGGCCTGGCGCCGGTCGCTCAGCCCGCGGAGGTCGGAGATGTGGTGCTCGACCTTTCGATGGATCTGCCGGATCTCGGCGACGACGTCCGGATAGCCCTTGAGGTCCTCGAGCTGGCCCCGGAGCGCCTTCTCGATATGATCCTCGAGCGCGAGCATATCGGTTATATAGCTGTTGATCGCCTCGTTCTTGTCCCTTGCCACGAAACCTCCAGATGCTTTGGTGAACCGGATGGACCGAGCCTCGATCGCCCCTCGGGCGAGAGCCACAGGATGGGCCGCCCCGTGACCGGTGTCTGTGGGGGGCATCACCACCCCGCACCCGACCCGGCCTCATGACCCGGACCATCGGCGCGCACACGATCGACAACGGCGGGATCCACATGGCGGCCCTCCGCGCCGGACGGAGCGGCATGAGGGCGCTGCAGCTCTTCACCGCGATCCCCAAGTACTACGGCGACAAGACCTCCATCAGGCCGGAGCGGGTACAGCGATTCCGCGAGGCGCTCCGCACGGCCGGGATCGACCCGGCGAACGTGCTGGTGCACTCCGCCTACGTGCTCAACACGGCCACCGCGGACCAGGAGAAGTGGAGCCGGGCGGCCGCCGGGCTTCGCAAGGAGCTGGAGCGATCCACCGCGCTCGGGGTCGGCGCGCTCTGCTTCCATCCCGGGGCCGCGACGGACGGCGACCGGGAGGGCGCCCTCGCACGGGTAGGGCTCGCGATCCGCGGCGCGCTGGAGGCGGTGCCGGGGAAGACCCGGGTCCTGATCGAGAACACCGCGGGTGCGGGGCTGACGGTGGGGAAGACACCGGCGGAAGTGGGCGGGATGCTGAGCGAGGTGCCGCGGAGCCTTCGCGAGCGCACGGGGTACGGCCTCGACACCTGTCATCTCTTCTCGGCGGGGCACGACATCACGGCGTCGCCGGCCGCGCTGACGCGCGTCCTCGACGAGTTCGAGTCGGCCGCGGGGTCGCCGCCCGCGTTCTTCCACCTCAACGACAGCGAAGGCGCGCTCGGCTCCAACAAGGACCGGCACGTGCTCATCGGAGAGGGAAAGATCGGCACCGAGCCGTTCCGCTGGCTGCTGGCGGACCGGCGCAGCACCGGCATTCCACTGATTCTGGAGACCCCGCAGCAGCACTACGACATCGCGGACGACGACGACTCACCCGACCCCTACGACGTCAGGATGCTCGAGCTGCTCCACTCGCTCACCGTCTAAACTCTCGTCAGTACGATTCCTGGGCACCTCTCGGGTGCCCCGCTTCTTGCTGGCTCTCTCCCCGAATCCCGAATCATCGTCGCTTACGCCGCATCGGGGGAGCGTGTCCGCATGAATTCGCCAGAGCGCGCCGCAGTGCGCGGCATCGAGCTGCCGCGCCGCCCCTACCTGATCGCCCTCTCGCTCACGATGCTGGTCGCCGCCGTCCAGTGGACCCCGCGGTTCGGCCCGCTGGCCGACCGCCAGGCCCGGAGTCTGGTCGTGCCCCGGCATGCCGCGACGCCCTTCCGGGTGCCGGCGAAGGTGGACAGCGCGGCGCTCGAGCGGCAGGTGGTCGCCCGGTTCGAGCACTGGCCGCTCGCGCGGATCTTCTTCAGCCGGACCAAGGAGCGGGCGATCTCGGAGCGCATCGCGCGGGCGATCGTGAAGGAGGCGGGCTATCTGCAGGTGGAGCCGAGTCTCCTCGCCGGGGTGCTGCTCACCGAGAACGCGCCGCTCGACGTGCGCGCGCGCAGCAGCCAGGGGGCGATCGGGCTCATGCAGGTGATGGACTTCCATGCCGGCGAGTACGACTGCGACTCCGACGACCTGCTGCAGGTCGAGGCCAACATCTGCCACGGCGCGCGGGTCTTCGGGTACTACCTCAAGCGCACCGGCAACGTGCGCCGCGCCCTGCTCCGCTACAACGGCTGCGTGGCGAGCACCAACACGCCGAACTGCCGCCGCTACCCCTCGAAGGTGATGCGCAACGCCCACCAGGTGCGCCGCGAGCTGCTGCAGTATCCGCCGTACAGCCTGGCGGTGGACACGACGGAGTTCTGAGGACCGCCGCGGGCGCCGCGCTCGCGCCGATCACAAGCCGAGCAGATCCTTCAGCGCCTCGCCCACCTCGCGTCCCAGCTTCTCCAGGCGCTCGATGAGCGGGGCGTCGTGGCGAGTGCAGATGCGGACCGGCTCGGTTCCCGGCTTGAACCACTCGCGCTGCGTCGTCGGGCACCACTCGTTCGCGATATCGCCGGTGGCGGCGTCGATGGTCCGGCTCACCAGACCGATCGGAGGCTCCCAGGCCGAAGCCGGCGCCTTCTCCTTCCATCCATTCCTGTAGAAGGCCGCCCAGGCCGGCGCCGCGAGTCGGCCGCCCGAGGCGTTGGGCGCGATGGCTCGGGGCACGTCGTAGCCGAACCACACCCCGGCCACGACGGTCGGGGTGTACCCCACGAACCAGATGTCGGCCCCGTTGTTCGTAGTCCCCGTCTTCCCCGCGACCGGGCCGCGCACACCGAGCTCGCGTATCACGTGTCCGGTTCCGCCGTCCACGACCGAGCGCAGCATCGAGGTGATCTGGAACGCCTCCGCCTCACCCAGGACCCGCTCGCGGGGACGCTCGGGCGCCTTCCACAGCTCGGTGCCGTCCGCCAGCTCGATCCGCCGCACCAGCGAAGGCCGGACCCGGTACCCACCGTTGGCGAACGGCGCGTACGCCACCACCAGCTCGAGCGGCGTGACCTCCGCCGCGCCGAGGGCGAGCGACGGCACCGGGTCGAGCGCGCCGCGCATGCCCGCCTTCCGCGCCAGGGCTGCCACTCGCCGCTCGCCGACGGCGCGACTCAGCCGGACCGTGGCGGCATTGGCGGAGGTCATGAGCGCGCGGCGCAGAGTGACGGCGCCGGCGTATTCCCCATCGAAGTTCACCGGACGCCACACCGCCGAGCCGTCGCTGACCTCCACCGGCGAGTCGTCCACCAGGCTGGCGGGCGTGTAGCCGTCGGAGAGCGCGGCGGCGTAGACGAACGGCTTGAACGCCGAGCCCGGCTGCCGGCGGGCGACGAGCGCGCGATTGAACCCCCGGCGGACCGAGTGGCGGCCGCCGACGAGCGCGCGGATCTCGCCGGTCCTCGGGTCCACCGCCACCAGCGCCCCCTGAAGCCCGTCTCCGCTGCGCCCGCGGCCCCGCTCGATCGCCGCCGCGCGGTCGCTCACGGCACGCTCGGCGGCGCGCTGAGCCGCGGCGTCGAGCGTGGTGTGCACCACCACGTCGCCCATGATCTCGGCGTCGTCGCCCAGGATCGAGTCCACCGCGGCGCGCACCGGATCGAGCGCCTGGGACAGATCGCGGCGCGGTCGCCAGCTCGAGGCCGCGAGCCTCAGCGGCTCGGCACCCGCCCGCTCGGCACCGGCGGCGGAGAGGTAGCCCTCGCGCGCCATGAGGGCGAGCACGACGCCGCGGCGGCCGCGCGCCCGCTCGGGATGGCGGCGCGGCGAGTAGATCGAGGGGCCCTGCGCGAGCCCGGCGAGGAGCGCCGCCTCGCCGACCGTGAGTGCGCCCACGCTCTTGCCGAAGAGGTCGCGGCTGGCGGCTTCGACGCCGTAGGTCCCGTTGCCGAGATAGATGGCGTTGAGGTACAGCTCGAGAATCCGCTGCTTCGGCAGCGCGCGCTCGAGCCGCCGCGCCAGCTCGATCTCGATGAGCTTGCGCCGCAGCGAGCGCTCCTGCGACAGATGCGGAAGGAAGGCGCTTCGCACCACCTGCATGGTGATGGTGCTGAATCCCTCGCGCACACCGAGCGCGCGGGCGTTGCGCACCAGCGCGCGGCCCGCGCTCCGCCAGTCGATGCCGCCGTGATAGTAGAAGCGCCGATCCTCGACGGCGATGAACGCCGCGCGGACGTGCCGCGGCACACGCTCGATCGGCACGTTGACTCGCCGGACGTAGGCCAGCCGGCCGAGCGGGGCGCCGTGGCGGTCCAGCACCCGGCTCCCCTCACTGGGGCGGAAGCCGCGCAGCTGCTCGAGGGTGGGGCAGCCCGCGAGACCGCAGGTGCCCATCCAGAGCGTGACGCCGCCGGACAGCAGGAGCAGCGCGAGCACTACGCCGGCGAAGATCCGCTGGCGGCGAGTCATGCCTCCATCCACCTCCATGAAAAACGGCCCCCGCGGGGGCCGTTTCGTGCCGGCGAGCCTCGGGTGGTCCCCTCAGCTGGCCTGAGGGGACTCATCGGACGGGGTGGGGCTCGACCGGGTTTCGCCGGGCTCGCCGGGATGGCCGTTGCCTCTGGCCTCCTGGCGGTGCTGCTGGTACTGCTCCCAGCGGTCACCGGCCCGCCGCCGCACCGTCTCGGCGGTCTCGCGCACCCGTGAGCGGACCGGGCCGGCCCGGTCGCTGGTGAGGAGATACGTGGCGGCGATGCCGGCCGCCACAGCGAGCACGGCTCCCATGGCGCCGGAGTCGTCTTCCTCCTCCTCCTCGGCGTGCCGGCGGCTCTCCCATACCTCCTCGCCGCGCTTCTTCATGCGCGAGAGCCGCTCGCGCATCCGCTCCCGCGCCCGCCCGCTCAGCCCCTGCATCTCCTCCAGGCCTTCGCCCAGGTCGTCGCTCAGCGACTCGAAGCGCTTCCGCAGCCGACGGCGGGTCTTGGGACCGGCGTCCGGTGCGGCGAGGAGCCCGATGCCGACACCGAGTGCGGTCGCCATGAAAATCGTGCCGACGCCGACCCCCCGCTGGCGGTCACCGAAGTCGAAGTCGGCGTCGTCGAACCTGCGTTGTTTCTTGGTCATGCAACCCCCATCGCCGCGGTGGGGCGGCCCGATGTTCCGGTGCGTGAGCTCCGGGCGGTCCGGAGCCGGGATCCTTCATCACACTAATCGATCCGAGGGGGGAAGGAAACATCTTGCATTCCACCGCGCCCTCCGGAAAAACGCACCCCGGGCGCCCTGCCTGGCCGGCAGGGCCGCGGCGCGCTCGGCGGAGACGAGGGGCGACTCGGCCTGGTCGGCAGGCGGGATAAGCGGTTACCAGATCTTGCATTACCGGGTGGGTGGCCACGGGGAGGGCCGGGAACCCGCCGGCGGAGCACGGAACTGGCACGTGGGAAGTCGGAGCCACCCCCTGGTTTCCCTCAGGCCATACTTTCCACCCCTGGATCCGCCGGCGCCTGAAGCCGGCATCCGCGAACCGTCGAGCGTGCGTCATGTATCTCGTCGAGTTGAGACCGGGCAAGGAAGAGCTCTACAGGACGGGCGACGATCTCGCCGCCGCGATCCGGAGCGGAGAAGTGGACGGTCACTCGAGGATCTATCACCGGTCCACGTCCAAGTGGATCTCCATCACGCTGCATCCCCAATACAAGGCGATCGTGGCGGAGAAGCCGGCCCAGGGCGACCGAGGCAGCTGGACCTACCTCACCGCGCAGGCGGAGACGCTGGAGAGCGCAGTCGAGGAGCCCGAAGGCGGCCTCGATCCGCGGTCGCATAGCGAGCCCCAGGCGAGCGATGAGTCCGGCGACGGCGACGGCGGCGAAAGCCCCTGGCGCCGCCCGGTCACGCTCGGCATCAGCGGCCTCTTTCTCGTCTTCGGCATTCAGCTGGCGTTCTCGGGTCCGAGGCCGAGCTGGTCGGCCAGCGCTACCCTCAAGCCGGCGGCGACCACGGTGATGCCCGCGGCCTCCGAGAAGGCCGCGGCTTCCCAGGTCGTGTCCCTCGCCAGCACCTCGACGGCGTGGAGCGACTCCGAGGCGTATCCGGAGGGAGACGCCGCGGACGACGCAGTCGTCCCGGCCGAGAAGCCGCCCGCCGCCGCGCTTCCCAAGGCGCCGCAGCTCGCGGCGAAGTCGCTGGACGCGACGATTCCGTCGGCCGCGGCCGCCGAGGTGGACGGCAAGACCATCGAGGGCCTGCTCGCCGGTTACGGCGAGGCGTACGAGGGCGTCCGCGGCCGGCTGGGCAGCGGCATGCGGGTGGCCCGGCTCAACCAGCTGTTCGCGCCGACGCGGCTCACGCCCGATGGGGGAGTGACCGACACCCGGCTGGGCCTCGCGGGCGTCGCCAACTTCATCCGGGTCTACCGGGAGCAGGAGGGCGCGATCGAGCGCCAGTTCCAGGACTCCTTCACCACGCTCTCCAGGGATCTCCGCTGGTCGCCCAAGACCGCGAAGCGGTGGTACTCCCGCGAGGGCGGGAAGGACTCCCCGGCGCTGGTGTCGCTCACCGACCGCCTGCTGGTGGGCATCGACAGCGTGCTCGCCGTGCTGAGCGCGGAGGCCGGCGCCTACAAGCTGGTGGACGGGAAGATCCACTTCGAGGACGCGGCGGCCGCCCGGGAGTACGGCGAGCTGCGCCGGAGCATCAATGCGGCGGTGGACTCGGCCCGCATCGCCGGCGGCGAGGAGTCGGCCGGTCCGATGGGCCACCTGCTCCAGGCGATCGGGACTACCCGGCTGCCCCAGGAGAGCTGACCGGCTTCTCGTCTCCGACGTTCGGGCCGGCCCGCACGACCTGACCCGGGGCCCTGGCCATGACCTGCTCGGCGAGCGCGTGCTCGCCCCGGTCGGCCAGGGTCTCGAACGCCTGCCGCAGTGAGACCCCCGCCCGGCGAATGCCGTGATGGTCGGTGGAGACCAGATCCACCAGCCCCGCCTCCACCATGCCCCACGCCAGCTCCTCCGCCAGCGGATTCTGATCCCGGTAGTAGCCGTTGAAGCTGCCGGCGTTCACCTGGAGCAGGGCTCCCAGGTCGCGCCAGCGCCGCATCTGGTCGAGCGGTGGAATCCCGGGCAGGTAGCGGTACCGCTCGGGATGGGCCACCACGATTCCCCGTCCCGCCTCCAGCGCCTCGCGCACCACGTCCTCGTGGCTGCCCCGCAGATCGAAGCCGAACTCGACCAGCAGGTAGCGCCCGCGCCCCAGCCCCACGTCGGTCCGGCGGATCACCCGCCGGATCTGGAACGTGTCCGGGGCCCAGATCTCCTGTCCCAGGCCGATGGCCGGCAGGTCGGCTCTGTCGAGGGCCGCGTCCGCCAGCTCGTCGAACGCCCGGCGGTGCAGTGCGAGCTCCCGCACCAGGGCCGCGTCCGTCGCCAGCCGGGGCAGCAGCAGGTGAGGAGTGGTGACGAGGGCGCCGACGCCTTCGGCCCGCAGACCGGCGAGCGAGGAGAGCGACTCCTCCACCGAGGCGGAGCCGTCGTCCACCCCGGGCACCAGGTGGCTGTGGAGGTCGGTGAGCAGGGGCAGTTCCATGCCGCGGCGATGCGGCAACGTTTGGGCCACGCTAGTCTTAACCCATCCTCTCCAGGGAGCCCCAGTGACCACAGCCCGACGCACCCACGGCTTCCGCGAGTCGGTGATCCGGGGCATGACGCGGCTCGCGCGAGAGCACAACTCGCTCAACCTGGCCCAGGGCTTCCCCAACTTCCCCGCGCCGGACGCGCTGAAGGAGGCGGCGATCCGGGCGATCCGGGACGACATCAACCAGTACGCGATAACCTGGGGCGCCCATCGGCTCCGGACCGTGCTGGCGCGCACATACCTCGAGCGCTACGGGCTGGCCGCTGATCCGGACCGGGAGATCACCGTCACCTGCGGCGCCACCGAGGCGATGATCGCCACGCTGCTGGCCCTGGTGAATCCGGGCGACGAGGTGATCGTGTTCGAGCCGTTCTACGAGAACTACGGCCCCGACACGATTCTGGCGGATGCGAAGCCGGTCTACGTCCCGCTCGAGCCCGGACGCCGGCTCGACCTCGACCGGCTGGCCGCGGCCTTCACCCCGCGCACCCGCGCGATCATCGTCAACACGCCCAGCAATCCCTCGGGCCGCGTGCTCGACCGGGCCGAGCTCGAGGCCATCGCCGAGCTGTGCGTGGCGCACGACGTCCTGGCGGTGACGGACGAGATCTACGAGCACATTCTCTACACCGGCGAGCACATCCCGATCGCCACGCTGCCCGGGATGCGCGACCGCACGATCACCATCAGCGGCGCCTCCAAGACTTTCAGCGTGACCGGGTGGCGGATCGGATGGGTCATCGCGCCCGAGGCACAGACCGACGCGATCCGGAAGGTGCACGATTTCCTCACCGTCGGCGCGCCCGCGCCGCTGCAGGAGGGAGTGGCCGACGCGCTCGAGCGACTGGACCGCGGCTTCTACCGGCAGCTCGCGACCGCCTACCGGGAGCGGCGCGACCTGCTGCAGGCCGCGCTGACCGAGGCCGGCTTCCGCTCCGTGAGCCCCGAGGGGGCCTACTACATCCTGGCGGACTTCTCCCCGCTCTCCGACATCGCGCGCGGCGGCGGGGCGCCGCTGGACGACACCGGATTCGCGGTCTGGCTTTCGCGCGAGGTCGGGGTCACGCCGGTGCCGGGCTCCAGCTTCTTCCGCGAGGGCGGAAGCGGACGGTCGCTGGTCCGCTTCGTGTTCTGCAAGACCGAGGACGTGCTCACGGAGGCGGCCCGGCGGCTCCGCTCCATCGGGCAGGGGCCGGGGGCGCGGCCGGTCGAGGCGGCCGCACGGAGCGGCCTGCAGCGGTGAGCCGCGGCCTCGCCGTGGTGACGGGCGCGACCGCGGGGATCGGCCGCGAGTTCGCCGAGCAGCTGGCCGCCCGAGGGTACGAGCTCCTGCTGATCGCGCGGGATGGAAGCCGGCTCCAGGAGACCGCGGCCAGGCTCCGGACGGCACACGGCAACGAGGCCGAAGCCTTCCGGGCCGATCTCACGCTGGACGACGACGTGACTCGGCTGTGCGCACGGCTCGCGTCCTCGCCGCATCTCGCCATCCTGGTGAACAACGCCGGCTTCGGCACCCGGGGGAAGCTGGCCGAGGCGGACCCCGAGCGGCAGGCGGCGATGGTGCGCCTCCACACGCTCGCGCCGATGCGCCTTACGCAGGCCGCATTGCCCGTCATGCTGGGGAACCGCGCCGGAGCGGTCGTGAACGTCTCGTCCGTCGCCTCCTTCATCTACTCGGCGGGGAACGTGAACTACTGCGCCACGAAGGCGTACCTCACCACGTTCAGCGAAGGCGTGGCGGTCGAGGTGGCGGGGACCGGCGTGCAGGTGCAGGCGCTCTGCCCCGGATTCACCCGGACCGAATTCCACAGCCGGATGTCGCCCGTGCCCGAGCGGCGGCCCTGGTTCGCCTGGATGAGCGCCGAAGCGGTGGTGCGGCACTCGCTTCGGTGCCTCGACCGGGGCGGCCCCACGGTCTGCATCCCCGGACTGCGCTTCAGGCTGCTGGTGGCGGTCATCCGGCTCACGCCCCGGCGGCTCATCGGCTGGGCGACCCGGTACCGCTACGACCGGGTGTGACCTGAGTCCTATCGGCCGGGTCCTTCCCGTCGGCAATTTCGGTGGGGCCCCTCCGAAGGAAGCGGGTATGCTCACATCCGTCCTCCCGACCAGACTGGTTGCCCGGCGCCTTGCGGGCGGCCTCTCTCTCCTGCTGCTCGCCGGCTGTAGCGGCGCTGATCTCCTCCTTCCGGACGACGGCTCGCCCGCGGAGCTGCGCGCCGTGTCGGGGGACCAGCAGAGCGCCCCGGTCGGCAACCCGGTCCCCAAGCCGCTCGTGGTCGAGGCCCTCGACGGCATCGGGCGGCCGGTTCCCGGCGCCGTCATCCTCTTCGAGTTCGTGGGCTCGCCGAGCGGCGCGGAGATCGCCTCCCCGGCACCTGCGACCGACGGGACGGGACGCGCCGCCGTCGAGGTGAAGCTCGGCAATCCGGCCGGGAGCCAGACCGTCACGGCCCGGGTGGTCGATCCCAGCAGCGATCTCAGCGTTGAGTTTCGGTTGACGGCGCTCCAGCCGAAGGGTGGAGGCGGCGGAGATGACGGCGGGAGCGTGGACGCCGCGGTCGACCGGCTGGTGGTCGGC
>CAMPKP010000095.1 GCA_946887295.1 uncultured Gemmatimonadota bacterium
CGACGCACCGTCTCGCTTCACGACGATCTCGCGCTTCACGACGATCTCCCGCCTTTTCGCCTGGCCATCGCAACCGCCATCTCGATCGCGATCCGCATGCTCGATGCATCCGCCTTCCCGGTGCCCGCGATGTCGAACGCAGTGCCATGATCCGGCGAAGTGCGTGGAAACGGCAGGCCCAGCGTCACGTTCACCGCCCGCCCGAACGCCGCCACCTTGATCGCGGTCATTCCCACGTCGTGATATGGCGCGAGCACGGCATCGAACTCCCCCCGCAGCGCACGCACGAACACGGTGTCGGCCGGCAGCGGACCCGTGGCGCCGAGCGCCTCGGCCGCCGGCCGCAGCACCCGCTCCTCCTCGTCGCCGAACAGACCCGACTCACCCGCGTGCGGATTGACCGCGCAGATCGCGAGCCGCGGCCGCTCGATGCCCCACCACGCCGCCAGACCCCGCTCCGTGATGCGGCCGGTCCGGACGACGCGCTCCTGCGTCAGCAGCGCCGGCACGTCGCGGAACGGCACGTGGGTGGTCACCAGCACCACGCGCAGCTCCTCGGCCGCGAGCATCATCGCGACGTCCACGTCGCCGGCCAGGTGCGCGAGCCATTCGGTGTGACCGGGATACGGAAAACCGGCGAGGTGGAGGGCGTGCTTCTGGGCCGGGGCGGTGACGATCGCGTCGACCTCGCCGGCGAGTGCGAGCCTGACGGCGGTCTCCACCGCGTGCCCCGTCAGACGTCCCGCCCGGATGGCGCGCGCGCGGTCGTCCGGCCTCTCGCCGCTCCCCTGGCCCCACGCGCCCACCGGCACCCTGTGCGCCGCCGGGAGAGCCGCGATCTGGTCCTCCGCGCCGACCAGGGTCACGTCGGCGTCGAGGGGCTGCTCCAGCGCGCGGGCGGTGATCTCCGGCCCGATGCCGCGCGGATCGCCCAGGGTGACAGCAATGCGGGGCGGCGTCACCTTCGCCGCCCCGCCGCCGCCCCGGCCCGCCACGCCGCCACTCAGATCCGCATCTCCACGTAGGTCGACTTCCGCAGCTGGTCGATGTAGCGGCGGATGGCGAGCTCCTGTCCGAGTTGCTGGCGGATGCGGTCCTTCACGTCCTCGTAGCGGATCTCGCCCTGGGACCGGCGGCCCGTCACCTGCAACACCACGAACTGGTCCCGATCCCCCGGTCCCTTCAGCGTGAACACCGGCACCACCTTGCCGGAGTCCGTCTCGGCGATGGCCTTGGCGTACGCCTCGGGCAGCTTGTCGGCGGGAACGTTCTCCGCCTCACGCTCCCCACCGGCCGGGTCGTGATGGATGCGCTGCAGCGAGTCGAAGGACGCGCCCTTGGCGATGAGCTCGCTCAGTCGAGTCGCGAGGGTGCGGGCGCTGTCCACGTTGGCGGAGTCGAGCGGGGGCGTGAGGAGAATGTGGCGGGCCTGAATCTCCGCCGGCTGGGTCCGCTCGACCTGGATGATGTGGAAGCCGAACGGCGACTCCACCGGGTCGGAGACCACGCCGGGCTTGAGCGAGAAGGCGACCTTCTCGAACTCCGGCACCATCACGCCGCGCCGGAACCAGTTGAGCGAGCCTCCCTGGTCCCGCGATCCGGGATCCTGGGAGAAGCGCCGCGCCGCGGTCGCGAAGTCCGCGCCCCGGCGCAGCTCGAGCACGATGGAATCGGCCTGGGCCCGCGCCTTCGCCCTGGCGGCCGCGCTGGGCTTCGGCGTCACCACGATCTGCCGGAACGAGATGGTCGCCGGCCGGCTGCCGAGGTTGCCCTTCTGCTGATCGAAGAACTTCCGCATCTCCTGCTCGGTGGGCGACACCGGCTTGAGCTTGCCGCTGCTCCGAAGCCCGTCGATCAGCCGGTTCTGCAGGGCGGCGCGGCGCTGCTGGTCGGTGAGCCAGCGCCGGTATTCCTCGGGCGTCTGGAAGCCCGCCTTCTTGAGCTCGTTCCGGTAGTCCACTTCCGACGTGAAGTTGTCTCGCACCTTGCGGACCTGCTGCTCGACGCCGTCGGCGATCTCCTGATCGGTGACCTGGATGGCGGTGTCGCGCGCGGCCTGCTGCACCAGCAGCTCCTCGTCCACGATGGACGACGCCACCTCGCGCCGCAGGGCGTCGAGCTGCCGGGGGTCGTCCGGGAGCTTGGCGCCCTGCGCCTGGCGGCTGAACAGCTCCTCGTCCACCTGCGACGCGAGCACGGGGCGGTTGCCGACCACCGCCAACACCCGGTCCACCACGATGACCGAGTCGGCCGGCATCGCCGCGGCGGCGGCCGCCGTGTCCCGGAGCGGCAGCGGTGCCGCCGCGGCGGTGTCGGGCGGCGGCTGGGCGGCGGCCGCGGTGCTGTCCTGAGCCCGCGCCGCTCCCGCGGTCGCGACGCTGAGCGCCGCGGCCGCCGCGATCGCGGCCAGGCGCCCTGAAAAGACGGTCCGGATGCTCATGGTCCCTCTCGTTACTGGTGCCGCCCCGCGCTGTCGGTCGGGCTCGACGGGCGGGGTGCCGCCGGAGCGGCCGCGCCGCCCGGCGGTCCCATGCCCGGAATCGGTGGGCCGCCGGGAGCCCGGCGCATCGGGTTGGCGCCCCCGGCGGCGGAGTCGGCCTTCGCCTTCGAGTCCTTGGCCATCTCCACCGCCCGGCCGACGCCCGCCTCGTTGATCCGGAAGGGCAACCGCTCGCGGAGCAGCGAGGCGAGTGCCGACGGAAGCGGCCGGAGCCTCGCCTTCCCGCTGATCAGCTGGTCGAAGTACTGCTCCATCTTGAGCCCGGCCACCTTCTGGCGCTCGGACGCGGCCACGCTGGTGTCGCTCAGGTCGCTGCCGACGAGACCCATCTCGGTCTTGAGAGTGTCGAGCTGTGCCAGGTAGCGTCGTTCCAGCCCCTTCCACTCGAGCTGGGAGGGGCGGACCCCGGCGGAATCGGCCGCGTTGAGGAGGAGGGTGTTCTGCGTCAGCACCCGCGCGAATCGCAGCAGGGTGCTGTCGTCGGCGGACTTGAGCTGCTGGAGATACTGCGGCGGCAGCGCCCGCACCCAGCGCAGGAACTCCTGCACCGTCATCTCGCCGCCCTTGTACGTGGTGATCGCCCGCCCCGACCGGCGCGACTCCTCCGTGGCACCCAGCACCGAGCGCATGGTCGCGGCCGCGCTGCCGTCCATCTTGATGTCGCTCGCCTCGGCGAGACTGTCCATGAAGGTGGAGTCCACCGCCGCGCCGGCCTGCTCGAGGAGGTAGTCGTCGAAGCGGTCGCGCACCTCGCTGAGGGACGGCCGGCGAATGATGTGGTATCCGAACTGGGTCTCGACCAGCCCGCTGGTCTGGCCCGGCTGCAACGCCCATCCCGCGCTGTCGAACGAGGCCACGAACCGGCCGCGGGGACCGGGGGGCAGGAAGCCGTTGTCGCCCTTGCTCCCGGGATCCTCGGAAAGCTCGGCCGCGAGCTTGCCGAAATCGGCGCCCTTCCGGATCCGGCCGAGCGTCGCCTCCGCCTTCTTCCGGGTCGCTTCCTTGACCGGAGGCGGTGCGTTCCGCGCGCCGAACAGGATGTGCTGGAGCAGGCGCACGTCGGGCTGCCCGTACAGGCTGTCCGCGGCGCTGTCCGACATCGCGGCGCGGCGCGCCATCAGCGTGTCGTGGAAGTGGGTCCCCTTGAGCTCGGCGAGCTCGGGCCACACCGCCTCGGCGACGCTGGCCGAATCCACCGGCAGCTGCCCGAGGGCGACGGCCTGGGAGAAGAGACCGTAGTCCACCCAGGTGTCCGTGATGAAGTCCGCCGTCTCCCGGGTGACGCGCTGGGTCTGGCCCTTGGTCACCGAGAGCACCATGTCGGCCAGCCGCTCGGCCGGCAGCTCGAGCGACCCGGCCTCGGCGGCGACGTCCGCGTGGGCCGAGAACAGGTCGCGGAAGTTGGAGCAGCCGGTGAGCGCGACTCCGCTGAGCAGTAGAAGTGAGAGAACGGGACGGCGCATGGCAACTCCGGTTGGGGACTGGATCCTGGGTCTCATACCGCCTTCTGCAACGCCCGCACCAGTGCGGGCACGATGGGCTCCCCGCCCAGGCGGACCAGGCGGAGCGAGAGGGGTACCGTGCGGCGCACCTCCGCCGCCAGCTGCACGTCGTCCAACGCCGATGTGAGCCCGGTGAGCCTGGGCTGTGTGCCCGGGCGAAAGGTGAGTCGCGCCTCGTCTCCCCGCACCAGCACGTGCTGAAGGCCGAGCGCCGCCCCGAGGACGCGGAGGCGCGCCATGTGGAGCAGGGTCTCGGCCTCGGCCGGGAGGGGGCCGAAGCGCTCGCGCAGTTCATCTCGCAGCCCGTCAATTTCGCCGGGTGCGGCCGCTCGCGCCAGTCGCCGGTACAGGTCCAGCTTGACGTCGTCGTCCGGCACATAGCCGTCCGGCAGGTGCGCCGGTCGGTCGAGCACCACGTCGGGCGGCGCCGGCTGCTCGGTGACGCCCTGCCCCCGGAGGCTCCGGACCGTCTCCTCCAGCCAGCGCATGTAGAGATCGAATCCGACGGCCTGCGCGTGCCCCGACTGCTCCGAGCCGAGCAGGTTGCCCGCGCCGCGCAGCTCCAGGTCCTTGAGGGCGATGCGGTACCCGGCGCCGAGGTCGGTGTGATGCTCCAGCACCCGCAGCCGCTCCTCGGCGTCCGCGTCGATCGTGTCGGGAACCAGGAGGTAGCAGTAGGCCCGCCGGTGGCTCCGACCCACCCGGCCCCGGAGCTGGTAGAGCTGCGCCAGTCCGAACCGGTGCGCGTCGTGCACCACCATGGTGTTCGCGTTGGGAACGTCGAGACCGGACTCCACGATCATGGTGGAGACGAGGATGTCCACCTCGCCCGACACGAACCCCCGCATCACCGTCTCCAGCTCCTCCGCCGGCATCTGCCCGTGGGCCACGCCGACCCGCGCCCGCGGCGCGAGCGCGCGCACCCGGGCCGCGATCGTCTCGATGGTCTCGATCCGGTTGTGCACCACGAACACCTGCCCGCCCCGGTCGATCTCCCGCGCGAAGGCCTCCTCCAGGAGCCCGTCGTCCCACGGCTCGACGAACGTCAGGATGGGCGACCGGTCCCGCGGCGCGGTCTCGATGAGGGTGAGGTCGCGGAGCCCGGCCAGCGAGAGATGCAGCGTGCGCGGAATCGGCGTCGCGGTCAGCGTGAGCACGTCCACCGCCAGCCGGAGCGCCTTCAGCCGCTCCTTGTGCTTGACGCCGAAGCGATGCTCCTCGTCCACGACGAGCAGCCCGAGATCCTTGAACCCGACGTCCTTCGAGAGCAGCCGGTGGGTCCCGATCACGATGTCGGTCGAGCCGTCCGCCAGCCGTGCCAGCGCCGCCTTCTGCTCCTTGGCCGTGCGGAACCGCGAGAGCACCTCGATCTTCACCGGGAAATCGGCCAGCCGCTCGGTGAAGGTGCGCCCGTGCTGCTCCGCGAGAATCGTGGTCGGCACCAGGACCGCGACCTGCTTGCCACCCTGGATCGCCTTGAAGGCCGCCCGCACCGCCACCTCGGTCTTGCCGTACCCGACGTCGCCCACCAGCAGCCGGTCCATCGGGAGCGGCCGCTCCATGTCGGTCTTCACTTCTTCGGTCGCCTTGCGCTGGTCGGGCGTGTCCTCGTAGAGGAAGCTGCTCTCCAGCTCCCGCTGCCACTTGCCGTCGGGAGGGAAGGGATACCCGGCGGAGACCGTGCGCCGCGCGTAGAGATCCAGCAGCTCGGCGGCCATGTGCTTGATCGCCTGACGGGTCCGCTCCCGTACCCGCTGCCACGACGAGCCGCCCAGCCGGTGGATCCGCGGCGGCGGCCGGTCGCCGTCGTCGCCGGCCGCGCGGTAGCGCTCCAGCTGGTCCAGGCGATAGAGCGGAACGTTGAGGAGGTCGCCGCCCTCGTACTCCACCATCGCCACCTCGAGCGTCGACTCCCCCACCATGATGGTCTGGATGCCGCGGTAGATCCCGATCCCGTGATCGAGATGGACCACGTAGTCCCCCAGCGTCAGGGCGCCGGTGGCGAACGACGGCGCGGCCTGCCGGTAGCGCCGCGCGCGCCTGAGCCGGCGGGCCCGGCGGAAGATCTCGTGGTCGGTGAGCACCCGGAGCGCCGGCATCACGAAGCCGCCGTCCAGCGCGCCGATCGCGAGCGACGCCCGCGCACCGCCGCGGCCGCCCTCGTCGAGCAGCTCGTCGAGGCGCTCGAGCTGCCCCTCGTTGTCGCAGAGGATCAGGGTGGGTGGAGCGCCGTTGAGCAGCCCGCGGAGGCGATTGAGATCGCGGTCCACCTTCTCGGGCGGAAAGAACCCGAACTGGAGGTCGGCCCGCTCGTCGCGGAGCGTGAGCCGGGGAAAGGCCGCCATCCTCCCGGCCCACGCCTCCGGACTCTCCAGGATCGCGTCCCGCCGGGGCACGTCCTCCCCGAGCCGCCGCGCCACTTCGAGGTGATGCTCGGCCTCGCTCCAGGCCCGCTCCACCTCCTCGCGGTCGGCCCCGGCGGACTCCTCGATCATGAGGGTGTCGGCGGGCAGCAGCTCGAGCAGGGTCTTGCGCGCCGGCGGATCGGCCGGCTCGCCGTCGGTGAGCGAACGGGTGCTCACCGGCAGCACCGTCACCTCCCGCAGCTCCTGCAGCGAGCGCTGGGTGGTGAGATCGAAGCCCCGGATCGAGGTGATGTCGTCGCCCCACCACTCGAGCCGCGCCGGCACCGCCATCCCGAAGCCGTAGACGTCGAGGATTCCCCCCCGCACGCTGAACTCGGCGACCTCGGTGACCGTCCCGACCCGGCGGTAGCCCATGGCCTCGAGCGCCGAGGCGACCTGAGCCGGAGGACGTTGCTCCCCCGGAGCGAGCCGCAGCCGCAGCCGGTCGAGTGCGGCCGGTACCAGGGTACGCTCGGCCGTCGCGCGAGCGGTGGTGACGACGATCCGCAGCTGGCCGCGGAGCAGCGCCTCGAGCGTCTCGGCGCGCTCGCCCGCGATCTCGTAATGCGGCTCCTCCTCGCCCAGCGCCTCGCGCTGGGGGTAGAGCGCGACCGCGCCGTCGGTCAGCAGCGCGAGGTCGGTGAGCCAGCGCTCCGCCTCACCCGGCGTGGTCGCGACCACCACCACCTGCCGCTGAGGATTGGTGTTCGCCAGCCAGGCGGCCAGCACGCTCCCGCTCGAGCCCGCGAGGCCGCCAAGGCGGAGGGTCTCGCCTCGAGCCGGGAGCCGGCCGGCCAGATCCGTGGTCGTCGGAGCGCGGGCGAAGGCATCCACCACCGGCTTGAGCTTCACCGCTGCCGTCTCCACAGGCTCGCGAGCCCCATCTCGAGCATTCCGAGCAGAAGGGCACCGAGCAGCAGGGGCCCCCTGAGATCGCCGATCGCCCCGGCGGAGAAGACCAGCTCGGCGCTCCGGGTGAGCGGCACCACGCGGGCGCCGTCCCAGAGCCGCCGGATCTGGTCGTCGGAGGCGGGCGCGAGCAGGGACTCCCGCGGGTCGAGGTTGGAGCTGATCGCCCCCAGCGTGTCGCCGTCGGCCACGAGGTAATAGGCTCCCACCGCCGAGGGATGGAACATGCCCCCGCCTTCCACCTGCCATTCCCGCTCGCCCTGGCGGACGCTCGTGGTCAGGTCGGGCAGCGGCACGCCATCGCCCGGCGCGCCCTCGGCGAGCATCACCTCGCCCCGCGCCAGCCGATTGAGCAGGAGATCCATGAAGGGCATGAAGGCCGCCGCGAGCGGCAGCTCGGTCCACGTCGGATCGAGCCGGCTGCCGAGCAGCACGACGTTCCCGCTCCGCACCAGCCAGGGCTCGCCGGCGACGCTCGCGAGCACGCCGGTCCGCCCGCTTCCCGAGGGCTGGAGCACGTAGCGGCGGGCGACCCGCACCCGGCCCACCACCGGACCGCTGTCGGTGGCCGCCGGATCGATCGCGAGCCGCGCGTAGCTCCAGCCCACTCCGCGGGCCGCGAGCGCGCGGTTGAGCGCACCGAGCGCCGCGGGATCCTCGGGCGGCTGCACGATGGAGCTGCCTTGGCCCAGCCGGTCGAAGACGACCTCGTCGCCGCGAGCGATCCGGCGGTTGGCCGCGAGCACCTCGCACGCGGCCGCGATGTAGCGGCTGGCGGAGTCCCAGGCCACCCGTGCCACCGGCGCGACCCGGACCACGCCGATGCGCCGGTCGTCGGCCCGCAGCTCGTCGCGGGCCAGCTCGGCGGCCAGCGTCCACCATCCGCCAGGCACACCCGGCAGCGACAGCGAGGCGGCCCCGCCGACATGACCGAGCGCCTGGCGCGGCGGCCGCTCGCCGAGTCGCGCCGTGAGCGGCACCGCGAGACCCGAGTCCCCGACCAGCCTCACGCTCACCCGGCCCCCGTCCACCGACCATGGCTGCGGACCGGGCTGCACCTCGGCGATGCCGGCGTTGGGTGGCGGCGGCACCTCGGGCCGCCCGACGATCACCGGCGCCCCCGTGCGGGCGGGCGAGACCGCGCTCGCCTGCACGTCGCTCAGCAGCGCGATCTCGCCGGGCCGGGACTCGGCGGCGAGCACGTCCCGGGCGAGCCCGAGCGCGGCGCCGAGATCGAGACGGGTGGGCGAGAGGTCGAGCGCATCGAGCCGGGCGCCGAGGGCCTCCGCGTCGCCGCGCTGCGGGATGCCGTCGGCCGTGAGGAGCCAGATCGCGTCGTCCGGCGTGGCGCGCGCGAGCACGCTCTTCGCCGCGCTCCGGAGCTGCGCCAGCCGCGGCGAACCGCCGACCACCGCGCCGCTGCTCGGAGAGTTGTCCACGATCAGCACCAGAGCGCTGGGAGCGTGGCCCGGCACGCCGCGGAGCGGCAGCGTCGGCCCTGCGGCGGCGAGCACGAGCGCGATCACGAGGAAGGTGCGTGCCAGGAGCAGCAGCAGGTTCTGCAGCTTGAGCCGGCGCTGATGTTCCCGGGTGGTCGTGATGAGGTAGCGCACGGCGGGGAAGACGACGGTCGGCGGCTCGCGGCGGGCCAGCAGATGGAGAAGGACCGGAATCCCCGCTGCCAAGAGACCGAGCAGCGCCCAGGGATGCAGGAAGCCGATCATCCCGTCCGCGGTTCCGGCGCCAGGGCCTCGCGGAGCACGGTCCCGTACGGCGTATCGGTCGTGACCCGGTGGTAGTGGATGCCGTGCCGGCGGCACGCCAGCCGCCATTCGCCGACCACGTTACGCACGGTCTCGCTGTAGGCCCCGGCCCAGTCACGGGGCCGGAGCACCACGGCGCTCTTCGTCTCCGGATCCTCGAACCGCGCTTCGGCCGGACCCCCGAGGGTGAGCTCCGCGGGGTCCATCACGTGGAGCACCAGGACCTGGTGGCCCCGGTGTCGCAGGAACCGCAGGGCCTTGAGCGCCAGGTCGCGGTCCAGGAGAAGGTCGGAGACGAACACCACCAGTCCCCGCCGCCGGAGCTGGCTCACGACCCGCCGGAGCGCAGGCTCCGCGGCGGTTCCCAGGCCGGCCTCGAGGCTCGCGAGCGTTCGCACCAGCTGCCGCCAGTGGCTCATCCGGGCCCGGGGCGGCAGAACGGTGCGCACCTCGTCGTCGAACGCGATGAGGCCGGTGGCGTCGCGCTGGCGAAGGAGGATGAGGGTGAGCGCGGCGATGAGCCGCTGAGCGTAGGCGAGCTTGGGGAGCACGGTCTCGGGGTCGCCGGTCCAGGCCATCGACCGGCTGACGTCGCAGACCACCATGGCGCGGAGGTTGGTCTCTTCCTCGAACTGCTTCACGTAGAGCCGGTCGTTGCGCCCCAGGATCTTCCAGTCCACATAGCGCAGCTCGTCGCCCGGCTGGTACATCCGATGCTCGGCGAACTCGACCGAGAACCCGCGCCGGGGCGACCGGTGCAATCCGGTCAGGAAGCCTTCCACCACGCCTTCGGTGATCACCTCGATCCCGCCGAGCTTGGAGACGTCGAGTGGGTCCAGGAGATCGAGCCGAGCGCGACTGGGGGCCCGCGGGACGGAAGCTGCTGCTGCGGACCTGATCATGAAGCGGGCAACGTATTGGGGTTTCCGGCGCCAGGCAACATCGGCCCCGCGGCGGCGGGTGTCCGGCGCCGGTGACGAGGCGGGGAGAGAGCCGGGCTCCGGGTTTTTTCTCAACGCCTTACCTCCGCGTATCTTAACGCATTACTCCTCCGTGGCACGCTGCCTGCTGCTGTAGGCCGGATACGCCCGGGTGTCCGGAGGGGACCATGTTCGTCACGCTGGGTTGGATGCTGCTCGCCGGCCTCCCGCTCTCCAGCTCCTTTACAATCGACAGCGCCCTGAGCCCGCCGGCACCACGCTCCGCCGTCGCGCCCCAGGGCCGCGTCGCCGTCTGGACCGACAAGGGCGACCCCTATCGTCGGGGCGAGAGCGCCCGGGTGTATCTCGAGGCGGAGCAGCCCTCCCACGTCACCGTCATGCGGGTGGATACCGACGGACGGCTCACCGTACTCTTTCCCCGCGACCCCTGGGGCGACACCTACGTTCGCGAGGCCCGGGAGTTCGAGGTGAGCGGGAGTCGCGGCGGCCGCTCGTTCATCGTGGATGACCACCCCGGCATGGGTTATCTATTCGCCATCGCCTCCGCGCGCCCATTCGACTTCGACGCCATCGCGCGGGGTGATTACTGGGACTACCGGCTGATCGAGGGCGGGCGCATCCGCGGCGACCCGTACGTCGCGCTGACCGACCTGGCCGCCCGGATCGCGACCGGGGGGGACTACGACTACGACATCAATCCCTACTACGTGGAGAAGCGCTACGAGTATCCCCGCTTCGCCTGCTACGACTGTCACGCCTACGCCAAATACGACGAGTGGGATCCCTACCGTCAGGCCTGCGCCCGATTCCGCGTGGTGATCTACGACGACCCGCGGTTCTATCCCTATCGCTCCGCGCGGGGCCGGAACGTCGTGATATCCCGGCCCCCCCGGCCGGGGCCGCGCTACGTGTTCCGCGACGCCGATCCCCGCCTCGAGTACGTGACCCGGGCCCGGGGAGGCGAGACGCAGCGCCGGGAGGGCCAGGAGACCGGCCGGACCAGCCGCGATGTGGGCGGCCGGGGCTCGGTGCCCGCGCCGGCGATGTCCGCCGCGGCCCCGACGCCGCGCATGGCCCCGCCCCTCAAGGCCGTGCCCGCGCGTCCGCCGGCCGGCGAGGGAAAGCCCGAGGGTCGCCGGCGGACGGACACGGCCGAGCCCTCCCCGGCGCCGAAAGGGCTGAGACCGACGGAGGGGGACAGGCGGCGGGACCCGCCGGTGGCCAAGCCGCAGCGGGAGCCCCGGAGCACCGGCGAGCCCGAGCTGCGCCGGCGGAAGCCCTGACCGGACGGATGACCCTGCGCCTCGCCCTGCTGTTCACTCTCCTGATCGGCCGAGCCCTCCACGCACAGGCCCCGGGACCCCTCGACGGCGCCGCGGGAACGATCACCCCGCGTGACCTGCGCGCCAGAATCGGGATCCTGGCGGACGACTCGATGATGGGCCGCGACACGCCGAGCCCCGGATTGGAGCGCGCCGCGGCGTACGTCGTGAGTGAGTTCCGCCGGCTCGGCCTCGGGCCCGCGGGTGAGCGCGGCACTTACATCCAGCCGTTCGGCGTGTCGCGGTGGACCGTGGACACCGGCGCCTCGTCTCTCGAGCTCTCGGCGCGCGGCGCGACGGCCGCGGCGGCGTTCGGCCGTGATGTGCACGTGATCGGGGGCCGAGTCGCCGGGACGCCGATCGCAGGCGGCGCGGTCCTCGTCGCCGGCCCGCTCACGCGGGAAGTGGCCGCGAGCCCCCGGCTGCGCGGGCGCATCGTGATCCTGGTGCCGGACTTCCAGCGGCCGCTGCCCTTCGGTCTCGGCGACCGGGTGGACGAGATCGCCACGGAGGCCCGTGCGGTGATCCTGCTCTCCAACCGCGATTCGTCCATCTTCGCTCGCCGTATCGACGACTCCCTGGAGCCGCGACTGACGCCGGACTTCCGGGACGGGGAGGGCGGCGCCCCCGTGGTCGAGCTTCGCGAGAGCGCGCTCGGCGACGTGGCCGCGGCGGCCCGGCTGGACCTGCCCGGGCTGCGCGCCTCGAGCACCAGCGTCGTGCGCGACCTGCCCGGCCTGCGGGTGAACCTGCGGATCGCGCGACACTACCTGGAGCGGGCGGCGGCGCCGAATCTGGTGGCGGTGCTGGAGGGACGTGATCGGCGGCTGCGCCACGAGTACGTGGTGATCTCGGCTCATCTCGACCACGTGGGCGTGCGGCCCGGACGGGCGGACAGCATCTTCAACGGCGCGGACGACAACGCCTCGGGCGTGGCCGGGCTGCTGGAGATCGCGGAGGCATTCGGCGCCCGCGAGGCCCGCCCTCGCCGCTCACTCCTGTTCCTGGTGCCGAGCGGCGAGGAGAAGGGGCTCTGGGGCAGCGGGTACTACGTCCGGCACCCGACCGTACCGCTCAGCCACGTCGTCGCCGACCTAAACATGGATCTGATCGGCCGCAACTGGGGCGATTCGGTGATCGTCACCGGCCCCGAGATGTCCAGCCTGGGCCGGACCCTGCGGCGGGTCACCGAGGCGCACCCCGAGCTTCGCATGACTCCGCTGGCGGACCGCTGGCCGGAGGAGCGGATCTTCTACCGCTCGGATCACTACAACTTCGCCCTGAAAGGTGTTCCGGTGCTCTTCTTCACCAGCGGCACCCATGCCGACTATCACCAGCCCAGCGACGCGGCCGCCCTGATCGACACCGAGAAGGCCGCGCGACTGACCCGCCTGGTCTTTCACGTGAGTGCGGCGGTGGCCAACGCACCCGAGCGGCCCCGGTGGACTCCCGGAAGTCTCCGGCGCCTCGCGGAGGAGCAGCGATGACGGCCAGGGCTCTCGCGGCGCTCGCCGCGCTCGCGCTCGCCGGCCCGCTCGCCGCCGGTCCGCTCGCCGCGCAGGCCGCCGAGCCGGTGCCGCACGCCGATGCGGCCGGCACCATCACGCCATCCGATGTCGCCCGGCGGGTGGGTATCCTCGCGCACGACTCCATGCTCGGCCGCGACACGCCGAGCCGGGGACTCGAGCTCACCGCGCAATACGTGGCGGACCAGTTCCGCCGCTTCGGCCTGCGACCCGGCGGGGACGACGGAGGCTGGCTCCAGCGATACCCGATCACGCGGCGGCGGCTCGAGCTGGCGAGCTCCCGGGTCGTGCTGCGGGTGGGAAGCACCTCGGTCACCGCGCCGTTCGACCGGTCGGCCCGCTTCGTCACCGGGGACGTGCCGTCCGCACCGGTGAGCGGGCCCGCCGTGCTGGTCGGCGGCGGGGTCACGCCCGAGGCCGTCGCCGGCATGAGCCTCCGGGACAAGGTCGTGGTGTACGTGCACGA
>CAMPKP010000096.1 GCA_946887295.1 uncultured Gemmatimonadota bacterium
GTCACCCTGAGCGAAGCGAAGGGGCCAGAACCGTGTCTCGGCCCCTTCGCTTCGCTCAGGGTGACAATGCCGTGACAATGCCAGTACCAATGCCGTGACAATGCCAGTACCAATGCCAGTACCAATGCCAGTACCAATGCCAGTACCAATGCCAGTACCAATGCTGGTACCAATGCTGGTACCAGTGCTGGTACCAGTACCAATGCCGGTGCCAATGCCGGTGCCAATGCCGGTGCCAATGCCGAATGCCGACATGCGCCCCTAGCCCCCCTCACCCGCGGGCCGATTGCTGTAGCGATCCACCCCTACAAGCCGTCCCGCACCCCGGATACCTTGAGCATATGTCCGTAGAAGTCACCTCCGAGATCGGCCCCCTTCAGACCGTGCTGGTCCACACCCCCGGCCCCGAGCTGGAGGCGGTGACGCCCGCCAACCGCGAGGACTACCTCTACGACGACATCATCGACCTCGAAATCGCCCAGCGGGAGCACCGCCAGTTCGTCTCGGTGCTGAAGCGGTTCGCCAAGGTGTATCAGGTCCGGGAGCTGCTCGCCGAGATCCTGGCCGAGCCCGAGGCGCGCGACTTCCTCATCAGCAAGACCATGGACGTCGTCCCCTCCGACGACCTCGCCCTCCAGCTCGGCACCACACCCGCGGCGCAGATCGTGGAGATGCTGATCCAGGGCACCCGGGAGGCGAGCGGCCCGATCACGACGGCGCTCAACGAGGAAGGCTTCGCCTTCCCGCCGCTGCCCAATCTCTTCTTCCCCAGGGACATCGGCATGGTGATCGGCCGCCACGCGGTGGTCGGGTCGATGCGCTACGGCGTGCGCTGGACCGAGGAGCTGCTGATCAAGTCGCTCTTCCTCTTCCATCCCGGGCTGGCCAACGCCGGCCTGCTCTACGACGGGTCGGAGGAGAAGCGCAGCAACTACACGCTGGAGGGCGGCGACGTCCACTACCTGCGCCCCGACCTGCTGGTGCTGGGATTCAGCGAGCGCACGTCGCCCGAGGCGCTCGACCGCCTGTGCGACGTCGCGTTCGAGCGCGGGCTCGCCACCGACGTGCTGGTGATCGTCATGCCCAAGGCGCCGACCGCGATTCACCTGGACATGATCTTCAGCCACGTGGACCACGAGCTCTGCGTGGTCTACCCGCCCTCCTTCGTGGGGCCGGAGCGGCTCCCCGTGCTGCACCGCCGGAAGGGGATGGCCGGAGTGCGCGAGATGCCGAACTTCTTTTCGGCCGCGCGGGAGCTGGGGCTGCCGCTGGAGCCGATCTTCGCCGGCGGCAACAACCGCACCCGCCAGGAGCGCGAGCAGTGGAGCTCGGCGTGCAACTTCCTCGCGGTGCGGCCGGGAACGATCGTGAGCTACCGGCGCAACGACGCGACGCTCTGCGAGCTGGAGGCGGCCGGCTTCCGCCTGGTTCCGGCGGTCAACTTCCTGGCCTTCGACGACTGGCACGAGGCCAAGCACCGCACCGTGATCACCGTCGAGGGATCGGAGCTGGCGCGGGGCGGCGGCGGACCGCGCTGCATGTCGCTGCCGCTCAGGCGGGCCGCTCCGTGACGGGGCTGGCCGCCCATCCCAGCAGCACGCTGGTCGAGCGGGTGCACGGCGTGCTCCGCACCGGTCCCCAGCCGTCCTCGATGCTCTGCCGCGAGGTCCTCGGTCTCGGCGATGCCCCGCTCCTCATCTGCGACCGGATCGCGGTGGCGCTGCTGGGCTCGGATCCGCGGATCCGCCGGCTCACCGACGGCCGCTGGGGCCTGGTGCCCGAGGTGCAGGGCTCGCCGCTGCTGGAGGAATGTGCCTTCGCCGTGGTGGACGTGGAGACGACCGGCATGCGGGCCGCGGGGAGCGACCGCATCACGGAGATCGCGGTGGTCGTCGTGTGCGGCGGGCGGCGCGAGGTGGTCTTCGAGTCGCTGGTGAACCCCGGCCGCCCGATCCCTCCGGCGATCTGCGCGATCACCAACATCACCAACGACATGGTGCGGCAGGCGCCGACCTTCGCGGAGGTCTCCGACCGGGTGGTCGAGGCGCTCGCCGGACGGGTATTCGTCGCCCACAACGCGAGGTTCGACTGGAACTTCGTGACCGCGGAGGTGCAGCGGGCCCGGGACCTCGCCCTCGACGGCCCGCGGCTCTGCACCGTCCGCCTGGCGCGCCGCCTGGTGCGGGGGATCCGCTCCTGCGGACTCGACAGCCTCACCCGCTGGTTCGGGTTCGCCAACCCCTCGCGCCACCGCGCCGCGGGCGACGCGCTGGTGACGGCGGAGCTGCTCGAGCGGCTGCTGACGCTCGCGCGGGACGAGGGCGCGCGGACCCTCCAGGACCTCGCCGCCATCGAGACCCGGCGCGCGCCGCGAAAGCCGCGCCGGCGGCAGGCCATGCCCACCGACCCGCTGGCGGACTCCGCACCGGAGGAGCTGTCATGACCCTCTCGCGCACCTTCAAGGTGGGCGGGCTCACCTGCCACACGCTCGAGGGCGGATCCCAGCGCCTCGACGGCGGCGCGATGTTCGGCGTGGTGCCGTACCCGCTGTGGAGCCGCCGGGTCGAGCACGACGAGCGCCACCGCATACCGCTTGCGATGCGATGCCTCCTGGTCGAGCACCCCGACGGCCCGGTGCTCATCGACACCGCGCTGGGCAACAAGGAGGACGCCAGGTTCCTCGACATCTACGGCGTGGAGAACCAGGGCCTGGAGGGCGCCACCCAGCTGGAGGACGCGCTGGCGGTGGCCGGGTTCCTTCGTCGTGACGTGCGGTGGGTGATCAACACCCACCTCCACTTCGACCATGCCGGAGGCAACACGACGCTCGACCCCGAGCTGGAGGACGATCCCCGGCGCCACGTGCGGCCCTCGTTCCCCAATGCGACCTACGTGGTGCAGCGGGCCGAGCTGGAGTTCGCCCGGCACACCAACGAGCGGACCCGGGCGAGCTACCTCCCGCACAACTTCGAGCCCATCGCCGCCGCGGGCCGGTGGCGGCTGCTCGAGGGCGACGGCGAAGTGCTGCCGGGAATCTCCGTCCGGCTGGCCCCGGGCCACGTCCCCTTCCACCAGATCGTGCTGGTCCGCGACCGGAATGAGACGGCTGCCTTCGTGGCCGACCTGATTCCCACCACCGCCCATCTGCCGCTGCCCTGGATCATGGGCTACGACCTCGAGCCGCTCCGGACCCTGGAGAGCAAGCGCACGCTCCTGGCGGATGCGATGCGCGACGGGTGGCGGATCGTCTTCGAGCACGACCCCGCGACCGCGGTGGGGACGCCGGTGATGGAAGGGAAGAGCGTCGCCCTGATCGACACGATCCCCGCCCCCGCGCCGGGCGAAGCTCAGGGCCCGAGGTCCGTTGACTACAACGCCTTGACCCGCTAGCTTGCGGCCTTCGTCAAGTGGGGAGGAAACTCCCCCACCCTGAGCCTGCGGCCTGGAGCCACAGCGCAACCGGGTCCTGGCTTCCCAGCCGATCGGCCGGCAGTCTGCCGGCGGCGGCACTGGGCATGGCGGGCACCCGATGATTTCAGGGGTGCCCGTTTCCTTTGTCGTCGGAGGTATGCCCGCTGTCCACGAACGAGCGCGAAAAGAGAACCCGCGTCAATCGCATGATCCGCATCAGTCCGGTGCGGGTCATCGGTCCCGAAGGTGAGCAACTGGGCGTCCTACCCGTCGAGGAGGCGCTGGCCGCCGCTCAGGAACGCGGGCTGGACCTCGTGGAAGTGGCACCGACGGCCCGACCCCCCGTGGTCAAGATCATGGACTACGGGAAGTTCAAGTTCGAAGAGGCGAAGGCCGCGCGGGCGGCGAAGAAGAAGCAGCACATCATCCAGCTCAAGGAAGTGAAGTACCGGCCCGGCATCGACGACCACGACTTCGATTTCAAGACCCGCCACGCCCGCGAGTTCCTGGGCGACGGGAACAAGGTCAAGGTCACGATGATGTTCCGGGGCCGTCAGATCGCGCACCTCGAGCTGGGGAAGGCCGTGCTGGACCGAGTATCCGCCAGCCTCGCCGACATCGGGAAGATCGAAGCCGAAGCGAAGCTGGAAGGCCGTAACATGACCATGGTGCTGGCGCCCAAGTAAAGGAACGACGAAATGCCCAAGCAGAAGACCAAGCGCGCCGCCATGAAGCGCTTCAAGCGGACCGGGACCGGGAAGCTGAAGCGGTGGCATGCCAACCACAGCCACATCCTGACGAAGAAGACGCGCAAGCGGAAGAACCGGCTCAAGAAGGCCGATCTGGTGAGCTCCGCCGACTATCCGCGCGTCAACCGTCTCCTCCAGGCGTAAGGAGCGAACCATGCCCCGAGTGAAGAGCGGTGTGGCCCACCACGCCCGGAAGAAGAAGGTCATGCAGGCCGCCAAGGGCGCCCGCGGCGGCCGGAGCAAGCTCTACAAGGCCGCCAAGGAGACCGTCGAGCGCGGCATGCGGTACGCCTACCGCGACCGCCGCAAGAAGAAGTCCGAGTTCCGCGCGCTCTGGATCACCCGGATCAACGCGGCGGCCCGGATTCACGGCCTGAGCTACAGCCGGCTGGTCGCCGGGCTCAAGAAGGGCGGCGTCGAGATCAACCGGAAGATCCTCGCCGATCTCGCGGTCCGCGACGCCGAGGCCTTCGGCAAGCTCGCCGAGGTCGCGAAGAACAACCAGTAGTCTCGGCTCCAGCTCACGCAGTCGCCCGGTGGGGCCGTTCGCGCTCGGCGGGCGGCCCCACTGACGCATAGGTCACCCGTGTCGACGAGCTCCGCATCCGTGTCCACCGGCTATCCTGATCTCGACGCGCTCCTGCCGCGGCTCGAGGCGGTTCCCTCGCTCGGCCCCGCCGAGCTCGAGGCCGAGGAGATCGCGATCCTCGGCCGCAAGAGCGGCTCGCTCACGGCCGCGCTCAAGCGCGTCGCGGCGCTGCCGGTCGAGGAGCGCAAGCGGTTCGGCGCGGCGGTGAACCGGCTCAAGGCGGACTTCGAAGGCGCCTTCGCCGCCCGCCGCGCGGCGCTCGAAGCCGATCGGAAGCAGCGGGAGCAGGCGGGGATCGATCTCACCATGCCGGGCCGGGCGCGCTGGGTCGGCGCGGAGCACCCGGTGACGAAGGTCGTGAGCGAGATCGTGGACATCTTCCGCGGGATCGGCTTCACGGTCGCGCTGGGGCCCGAGGTCGAGACCGAGTGGTACAACTTCCTCGCGCTCAACTTCCCGCCCGACCATCCGGCGATGGACATGCACGACACGCTCTATCTAGACGCGCCGCCTGCCGAGGGGGAGCCCGCCGGCCGGCTGCTGCTCCGGACCCATACCTCGCCGGTGCAGATCCGGACGCTGCTCGAGTCGCCGCCACCGGTGCGGGTGGTGATTCCCGGGATGGTGTACCGCAACGACGCCTTCGACCCGTCGCACTCGCCGGCGTTCTCCCAGATCGAGGGGCTGGCGGTGGACGAGGGGATCTCCTTCGTGGATCTGAAGGCGACGCTGATCCACTTCGCCCACCGGTTCTTCGGACCGGCGACGAAGACGCGCTTCCGGCCCTCGTTCTTCCCCTTCACCGAGCCGTCGGCCGAGATGGACGTCGAGTGCCAGCTCTGCCACGGCGGCGGCTGCCCCGCGTGCAAGGGCACCGGCTGGATGGAGATCCTCGGCTGCGGGATGGTGCACCCGGCGGTGCTGGAGAACGTCGGCCTGGACGCCGAGCGGTACACCGGCTGGGCGTTCGGCATGGGACCCCACCGGATCGCGATGCTCCGGTACGGCATCCCGGACATCCGGCTGCTGCTCGAGGGGGACATGAGGTTCCTGGCGCGGGTCGCGGGGCACGGAGACGGTGCGGTGGCGGAGGGGGCATGAACATCTCCCTCCGCTGGCTCGAGGCCTTTCTGCGCCGCCCGCTCGACCCCAGAGACGTCGCCGACCGGCTCACCATGCTCGGCGCCCCCGTGGACGCGATCGAGCCGCTGCACGCCGACCTGGGCGACCTCGTCGTCGGCCTGGTGGAGGAGGTGCGCCAGCACCCCAACGCCGACCGGCTCCGCGTCTGCCTGGTGAACGACGGCACGCCGGAGCGGCGGAGCGTCGTGTGCGGGGCGCCGAACGTAGCGGCCGGCAGGAAGTATCCGTTCGCCCGGATCGGCACCACGGTGCCTCACGGCAAGGGCGGCGAGCCGATGAGGATCGAGCGCGCCAAGCTGCGGGGCGAGGTCTCCGCGGGGATGCTCTGCTCCGCCCGCGAGCTCGGGCTCGGCCAGGAGCACGACGGGATCCTCGAGCTCGACACCGATGCCGCGCCCGGCACGCCGCTGCTGGAGGCCGTGCCGCTCTCCGACCACCGGCTGGTGGTGGACGTCACGCCCAACCGGCCCGACCTCCTCGGCCACAAGGGCGTGGCCCGTGAGCTGGCGGCGTCCTACCGGACCCCCTTCCGGCTCCCCTCCATCCCGGGCGCCGAGTCGCTCGATGTTCCGCCGGCCCGCCGGGCAGCCACCGGCGGGAAAGTCGGCGCCGTCGCCATCAGCATCGAGGATGCGAAGTCCTGCCCCCGCTTCCACGCCGCGCTGATCCGCGGTGTCCGGGTGACGGCCTCACCTCCCTGGCTTCGCCGGCGGCTGGAGTCGGTCGGGGTGCGCTCGATCAACAACGTGGTGGACGCCACCAACTACGTGATGCTCGAGCTCAACCAGCCCATGCATGCCTACGATGCGGCGACCCTTCGGGGCTCCGCCCTGATCGTGCGGCGGGGCCGCGCGGGCGAGCGGCTCGTCACCCTCGACGACGAAGAGCGCAAGGTGGACGAGGAGACCGTGGTGATCGCCGATGCCGAAGGGGTCATCGGCCTCGCCGGGGTCATGGGCGGCGCCTCCACCGAGGTCGGCTCCGAGACCCGCGACGTCCTCCTCGAGGCCGCCTACTGGGATCCACCGCGCATCCGCCGCACCCGTCGGACGCTCGGCATGAGCACGGAGGCGAGCTATCGCTTCGAGCGCACCATCGACCTGTGGGGCGGCGGCGACGCGATGCGCCGCTGCATCGAGATCGTCCTCGCGACCGGCGGCGGCGAGCTGGCCGACGCTCCGCTCGACCTCTGGCCCGAGCCGACCCACCCGCCGCGCATCTTCCTCCGGCCCGCCCGGGTCGCCCAGGTGCTCGGCGTGGAGCTGCCCTGGAGCGACATCGAGCAGTATCTGGTCGCCATCGGCGCGACCGTCGTCTCGAAGCCTGCCGACGGCCGGATCGCCGTGGACGTTCCTGGCTGGCGGCCGGACCTGGTGCGGGAGATCGATCTCGTCGAGGAAGTCGCCCGGCTGCACGGGTACGACGCCTTCCCCTCCGACCTCCGCCCCTTCCGCATGGGCGCGCTGCCGGATGCGGCCGAGGCGGCCGTGGTGGAGGCGGTGCGGCGGGGCCTGGTGGAGCAGGGCTTGTACGAAGTGTCGCGGCTGCCGCTCGGCCCGGCCGACGGCGGCGGCGGCGTAAGGCTGGTCAACCCGCTCTCGGCCGAGGATGCGTGGCTGCGCCGGCGGCTGCTGCCCGGGCTCGCCCGGCTGGTGGAAGGCAACTGGTCCAACCACGTGGAGGACGTGCGGCTCTTCGAGATCGGGACGACGTTCGCGGCCGGCGCGCCGGGAGAGCGCCCCCTGGAGGAGCGCCGTGTGGCGGCCGTGCTCACCGGGAGGCGCGAGCCGCGCCACTGGACCGGCACCGGCGAGGGGCGCTTCGATCTGTGGGATCTGAAGGGCCGGTTCGAGGCCGCGGTCGCCCTGGCGATTCCAGGGGGGGTGGTGCAAGTTGATCGGAACGCGTGGGTTGCCCGGAATGCCGAAGGCCGGATCGTCGGCGAAGCGGGTCCGCTTGCCGCCGACGCGCCGCCTTGGGCCGCTCCGCTGTTCGGCTTCGAGCTGGTGCTCGATTCTTCGCCCCGCCGGCCGCCCCAGTTCACGCCGCTGCCAGCGACCCCCGCGTCCGAGCGGGTGCTCGCGCTGCTGCTGCCCGAGGGGGTGACGGCGGGGCAGGTCGAGGGCGTGCTTCGGCGGGCCGGCGGCGCGCTGCTCGAGCGGGTGGAGGTCGAGAGCGACTATCGGGGGGCCGAGCTGCCGGCGGGGGTGCGGAGCGTGGCGTTCCGGCTCACCTTCCGGGCCCCCGACCGCACGCTGCGCGACACCGAGGTGGACCAGACGGAGGCGCGGCTCCTGGCCGCGCTCGCGGAAGAGCTCGACGTGCGCCGGCGCGACGCCGGCCAGGCCCGCGGGGGAGAGTGACGTGGCGTATACCTACGATCGTCCCGACCTGAAGGCGCTGAACGATCTCGAGCATCTGCTCAAGCACCTCACGGAGGAGCTGGGCGGGTGGCGGCGCCGCACGCTGGTGGCCGAGGCCGAGCTGGCCGAGGCACAGGCGCATGGCGGCAAGGTGGCGGGTCCGGAGCTCAAGGAGGCCCGCAAGCGGGTGATCGAGCTGGAGACCGAGAACCAGGCGCTGCGGCATCGCATCGAGGCGGCTCGCGAGCGGCTCAAGGCCCTCGCCGCGCGGCTCTCGTTTCTGGAACAGCACGGGGGAGGGAACGCGGCGTGAGCACCGTGGCCAAGAATGCCGTCCGCGTCACCATCGGGGGCGAGGAGTACACCGTGCGCTCCGAGCTGCCGCCGGAGTACACCCGCGAGGTCGCCGCCTACTTCGACGCCGCCCTCAAGCGGGTGCGCGACTCGCTCCCATCGGTGGAGAGTCACAAGATCGCGATCCTGGCGGGACTCGCGATCACCGACGAGTTGTTCCAGGCCCGGCGGGGCGATCGCGACATCGCCGCCCGCGTCACCGCCCTGGCCGACGAGCTGGCCCGCCTTCTCCCTCCGGCCAAGCGCGGCAAGCGCGCGGCCGCGTCGTAGGGAGCCCATCCCCCCGATGTCCCAGTCGCTCCTCCTCCCCACGCTCGCGGGGGTGGCCGCCGGTCTGGCCGTCGTCCTCGTCTTTCTCCTCCTGCACCGGCGGAGCCAGCAGCGCGCGGCCGGCGGGGTGCTGTCGACGGCGCAGCGCGAGGCGGCCAGGCTTCGGGCAGACACGGCGCGCGAGGCCGAGCGGCTGCGCGCCGACACGGTGCGCGAGGCCGAGGCGGCCAAGGCGGAGACCGTGCTGGCCGCGAAGATGGAGACGCTGAAGCTGCGCGAGGATCTCGACCGGGAGCTGCAGCGCAAGCGGGAGGAGTGGGAGCGGGTGGAGCGGCGGGCCGAGGAGCGCTCGCGGGGCCAGGACCGCAAGGTCGAGGAGATGAACGCGCGCGAGCGGAGCCTCGACAAGCGCGAGGAGACGCTGGCGCAGAAGGAGCTGGCGCTCCGGGCGCGGGAGGGCGAGGCCGACAAGCTGGCCCAGGAGCAGCGGGCCAGGCTGGAGCGGATCGCCGGGCTCACCGCCGAGGACGCACGCCGGGAGATTCTCCAGCGGGTGGAAGACGAGGCCCGGGGCCAGGCCGCCGCCCTGGCGCGCGACATCAAGGAGCAGGCGAGGAAGGGCGCCGACCGCGAGGCCCGCCGCATCATCGCCATCGCGACCCAGCGCCTCGCGGCGGAGCACACGGCGGAGTCCACCGTCGCCGCGGTGCCGCTGCCGAACGACGAGATGAAGGGCCGCATCATCGGCCGCGAGGGGCGCAACATCCGGGCCTTCGAGACCGCGACGGGCGTGGACGTCATCATCGACGACACGCCGGACACCGTGATCGTCTCCTGCTTCGATCCGATCCGCAGGGAGGTGGCCCGCCGCGCGCTCGAGGCGCTGATCCAGGACGGCCGCATTCATCCGGGCCGGATCGAGGAGATCGTCGTCAAGATGCAGAAGGAGCTGGAGGCTCAGCTGGTGGAGCTGGGCGAGCAGGCCGCCTACGACACCGGCATCCACGGCCTCCATCCCGAGCTGGTGAGGCTGATCGGCCGGATGCGCTATCGCACCTCCTATGGCCAGAACATCTACGACCACTCCAAGGAAGTCGCCTGGCTCGCCGGGATGATGGCGGCCGAGCTGCACCTCGACGCGCAGCTCGCGAAGCGGGGCGGCCTGCTGCACGACGTGGGGAAGGTGCTCACCCACGACAACGAGGGGACCCACGTCGAGCTGGGGGTCGAGGTGGCGCGCCGCTACGGCGAGAGCGCGGCCGTCATCAACTGCATTCAGGCCCACCATGACGACGTTCCCCACGAGTCCGCCGAATCGGTGCTGGTGCAGGCCGCGGACGCCATCAGCGGCTCGCGCCCCGGCGCGCGACGCGAGGCGTTCGAGACCTACGTGAAGCGCCTGACCCGGCTCGAGGAGATCGCCAACGGGTTCCCCGGCGTGGAGAAGTGCAACGTGATTCAGGCCGGCCGCGAGGTGCGGGTGGTGGTGACGCCCGACCGGATCGACGACGGCGCCGCGACGCAGCTCTCGGAGACGATCGCGCGCAAGATCGAGAACGAGCTGCAGTACCCGGGGCAGATCAAGGTGGTCGTGATCAGGGAGACGAGATCGGTGGACTACGCCCGATGAGCGCGCGGATTCTGGACGGGGTGGCGCTGAGCAAGGTGATCCGCGCGGAGGTCGCGGCCGAGGTGGCCCGGCTCGCGGGGGACGGACGGAAGCCGGGGCTCGCGGCCGTGCTGGTAGGGGAGGACCCCGCCAGCTCGGTGTACGTGCGCTCGAAGGGGAAGGCCACCGAAGAGGCGGGGATGTACTCGGAGACGATCCGCCAGCCGGCGACGATCACGGAGAGCGAGCTGCTGGCGATCGTGGACCGTCTCAACGCCGATCCCCGGATCCACGGGATCCTGGTGCAGCTCCCCCTGCCGAAGCACATCGACAGCGAGAAGGTGCTGTTCCGGATCGATCCGGCGAAGGACGTGGACGGATTTCATCCGGTCAACGTCGGCAGGCTGGTGACGGGCGCCCGGTCCGCCTTCCGCCCGGCCACCCCCTACGGCGTGCAGCAGATGCTGATCCGCTCCGGGATCGAGACCAAGGGCGCCCATGCGGTGATCGTGGGGCGCTCCAACATCGTCGGCAAGCCGATGGCCAACCTGCTGATCCAGCAGGGCCCCGGCGGCGACGCGACGGTGACCGTCTGCCACTCGCGCACCAGGGATCTGCCGGCTGTCACACGGACGGCCGACATTCTCATCGCGGCGATCGGGAAGCCGGAGTTCGTGACCGCCGACATGGTCCGGGAAGGAGCGGCGGTCATCGACGTCGGCATCAACCGGGTGGAGGACGCGTCGCAGCCGAAGGGCTACCGGCTCGTGGGCGACGTGGCCTTCGGGCCGGTGGCTGCGAAGGCCAGCTGGATCACCCCGGTGCCGGGCGGGGTCGGGCCGATGACGATCGCCATGCTGCTGCAGAACACGCTGCAGGCGTGGCGGCAGATCGAGTCTCGTCACTAGGCGCGCCCCGGGTCCGCCCTTCATCACATCTCCGTGCCGCAGGTCGACGATGACCCTCTCGTTCCAGCTCAGCAGCATCGCCCCCACCGACGAGGTATGGTCCGTGACCCGGCTCGCCTCGGCCGTCAAGCGCCTGGTCGAGGGCGAGATGATGCCCGTCTGGATCCGGGGCGAGGTGGTGGGTTGCAAGGCGTGGTCCAGCGGGCACTGGTATTTCGGCTTGCGGGACCGCCAGAGCCAGGTGCGCTGCTGCATGTGGAGCCGGTACAACCAGACGGCGGGCGACCCACCCAAGGACGGGACCGAGGTCTTCGTCCTCGCCAAGCCGGGCATCTACGAGGCCAAGGGCGAGTTCCAGCTCAACGTCACCCGCATGCTTCCCACCTCGGCCATCGGCGCGGCGCAGCGGGAGCTGGAGCGGGTGAAGGAATTGCTCCAGCGCGACGGGCTCTTCGACCAGGCCCGCAAGCGGCCCATCCCGGCGCTCGCGTGCGCCCTGGCGGTCGTGACCAGCGCCGACGGGGCCGCCCTCCGGGACGTGATCACCGTGGTGGGCAAGCGCTGGCCCTGCTGCCGCCTCGTGGTGGTGAACGCGCGGGTGCAGGGCGACGGCGCCGTCCCCGCGCTGGTGCGGGCGCTGCGGCTGGTGAACCGCCTTCCCGGGATCGAGATCTGCATCGTGGGTCGCGGGGGCGGCGGGCGGGAGGACCTCGCCGCGTTCAACAGCGAGGCCGTCTGCCGCGCCCTCGCCGAGGTCCGGGTTCCCACCATCTCGGCCGTCGGGCACGAGACCGACATCTCGCTCACCGACCTGGTCGCCGACCTCCGGGCGGCGACGCCGTCCGCCGCCGCCGAGATGGCCGTGGCCGACCTTCGCGAGGTCTCCCGCCAGCTCGACGATCTCGCGGCGAGGCTGGCCGGCGGTCTCGGAAGCCGGACTCGCCTGGCCGACGAGCGGCTGGCTCGCACCGCCGACCGGCTGCACGGCGCCATGGAGTCGGTGCTCCGGAGGGAGCGGCACCGCGCCGAGCGGCTCGGAGCCCAGCTCGACGCGCTGAGCCCGCTCCGGATCCTCGACCGCGGGTACGCGGTGCCGGTGGGGCCCGACGGTCACGTTCTCAAGCGCCGGGCCGAGTTCGCCCCGGGCACGCCCTTTCGCCTGCGGGTGGCCGACGGCGACGTCGCCGCCCGCGTGGAGCCGTCATGAGCATCGCCAAGGATCTGAACCGGCTGGAGGAGATCGTCCGCAGGCTCGAGGCCGAGGACGTCGAGCTCGACGCGGCGCTCGCGCTGTTCGAGGAGGGCGTCTCCCGGCTCCGCGCGGCGCGCGAGCGCCTCGCCGCCGCGGAGGTCAAGGTCCAGACCGTGCTGGAGGAAGCCGACGGCGAGCTCCGCATGTCGGACCTCGATGGCTGACACGGCGGCCCGGTCGGCCGTGGATCTCCTGACCGAGGCCCGCGACCTGACCGACCGTCTCCTCGACCAGTGGGCCCGGCGGCTTCGCGGAGAAGTGGCGGATAGCGATGGGGAGGCGCTGGCCTACGCCCTCGCCACGCCGGGCAAGCGGGTCCGCGCCGCGCTGCTCCTGGCGTCCTACCGCGCGGTGGGAGGCACATCGCCCGCGGTGGTCGAGGTCGCCGCGGCGGTCGAGACCGTGCACACCTATTCGCTGGTCCACGACGATCTGCCGTGCATGGACGACGACGATCTCCGCCGGGGCCGGCCCACCACCCATCGCAGGTTCGACGTGCCCACCGCCACCCGCGCCGGCTATCTGCTCGTTCCGGTGGCTGCACGGGTGCTCGCGGCCGGAGCGGAGGCCCTGGGGCTGCCCCCGGCAGCGCTCGGCCGGATGGCCGTGGAGCTGTTCCGGGCCGGCGGGATCGGGGG
>CAMPKP010000097.1 GCA_946887295.1 uncultured Gemmatimonadota bacterium
GCCATCGGCGAGTACGGCTCGGTCGTCTTCATCTCCGGCAACATGCCGATGAAGACCGAGATCGTCCCGCTCCTCATCATCACCAAGCTGGAGCAGTACGACTACGCCGGGGCGACCGCGGTCGCCCTGGTGATGCTGGTCGTCTCGTTCCTGCTGCTCCTCACCATCAACCTGCTCCAGTGGGCGGCCCGGCGCCGCACGGCGGCCTGAGCCATGTCCGCCACCGCCGTCTACCGCTCCGCCAGCACAGCGCCTCGTGCGGTCACCCGTGCGACCGGCGAGTCGCGGGTGGTGCGCTGGACCCTGATCTCCATCGCTCTGGTATTCCTGGCTCTGGTGCTGCTGCTCCCGCTGGTCCTGGTCTTCGAGCAGGCGTTCGCCAAGGGCCTTCCGGCGTACTGGAGCGCGATCTTCGAGCCGGACGCCCTCAGCGCCGCCAAGCTGACCCTGCTCACCGCCGCGATCGCCGTGCCGGCCAACCTGATCTTCGGGGTGGCCGCGGCCTGGTGCATCTCGAAGTTCGAGTTCCGCGGCAAGAGCGTCCTGATCACACTCATCGATCTGCCGTTCGCGGTCTCACCGGTGATCTCGGGCATGATCTTCGTGCTGCTCTTCGGGGCCCAGGGCTGGTTCGGCGACTGGCTCTACGAGCACGACATCAAGATCATCTTCGCCGTACCCGGCATCGTGCTCGCCACCACGTTCGTGACGGCACCGTTCATCGCGCGGGAGCTGATTCCGCTCATGCAGGAGCAGGGCTCCGAGGAGGAGGAGGCCGCGATGGTGCTGGGTGCGAGCGGCTGGCAGACCTTCTTCCGGGTGACGCTTCCCAACATCAAATGGGGCCTGCTGTACGGGCTCATTCTCTGCAATGCCCGGGCGATGGGCGAGTTCGGCGCGGTGTCGGTCGTCTCCGGCCACATCCGGGGCGAGACCAACACGCTCCCGCTGCATGTGGAGATTCTCTACAACGAGTACGCCTTCGCGGCGAGCTTCGCGGTGGCGTCCGTGCTCACGCTCCTCGCACTGGTCACCCTGGCGCTCAAGACGGCGGTGGAGTGGCAGCAGCAGCGCACCCTGGCCGATCAGGCCGCCCCCGATACCACGGAAAGGATCGCGGCATGAGCATCGAGGTCCGCAACCTGCGCAAGGCGTTCGGCAACTTCGTGGCGCTCGACGACGTCGACCTGGACGTGCCCGGGGGCGAGCTGGTGGCGCTGCTGGGCCCGTCGGGCTCCGGGAAGACCACGCTGCTCCGGATCATCGCGGGGCTCGAGCCCGCCGATCAGGGCGTCATCCGCTTCGAAGGCGAGGACGCGACCGACCAGCCGGTTCGCGAGCGCCAGGTGGGGTTCGTGTTCCAGCACTACGCGCTCTTCCGTCACATGAGCGTCTTCGAGAACATCGCGTTCGGGCTCAGGGTGCGCCCCCGAGCGGTCCGGCCGTCGGACGCGGAGATCAAGGACACGGTGATGGGGCTGCTCCGGCTGGTGCAGCTCGAGGCGCTGGGACGGCGCCGACCGTCGGAGCTCTCGGGCGGCCAGCGGCAGCGGGTGGCCCTCGCCCGCGCTCTCGCGGTCAAGCCGAAGGTGCTGCTGCTCGACGAGCCGTTCGGCGCGCTCGACGCCAAGGTCCGCAAGGAGCTCCGCCGCTGGCTCCGCCGGCTCCACGAGGAGGTGCACGTCACCAGCGTCTTCGTCACCCACGATCAGGAGGAGGCGCTCGAGGTGTCGGACCGGGTCGTGATCATGAACGAGGGGCGGGTGGAGCAGAGCGGCACCCCGGAGGATGTCTACGAACATCCCGCGACGCCATTCGTCTACGGGTTCCTGGGCGACGTGAACCTGTTCCACGGCCGCATCGACCGCGGGCGAGTGAAGGTCGGCGCCAGCGAGCTGGAGGCGCCCGAGTGGGCCGAAGCCCGGGATCAGGCGGGCATCGCGTACGTGCGGACCTACGACGTCGAGCTCACTCCGTCTTCTTCCGGCATCTCGAGCATCGAGGCGGTCATCCGCCACATCAGGGCGTTCGGGCCGGTCGTGAGACTCGAGCTGGACCGAATCGAGGACGGCGCCAGCATCGAGGCCCACATCCCGCGTGCCCACTACGACACGCTCGGGCTGGCCAAGGGACAGCGGGTCTTCGTGTCGCCGACCAGCGTGAAGGTGTTCGCCGGGCCGACGGACGGCGGGACGGCCCGCAGCGCCTGAATCTTTTCCGGTGGGCCTCGGGTAGAGGATAGAGGCCCACCCTTCCAGGAGAAGATTCCCATGCCCCATTCCACCGTCCGGGCGCGGCGCCTCTCGCTCGCGCTCGCCGCGCTGGTCGCCGCCGTTCCATCCGTGGACGCCCAGACGACAGAGCCGGCCGGGAAAGTGCCCATCAGCACCGCCTCTCCCGAGGCGAAGGCCGACTTCCTCCAGGGCCGCACGCTCGCGGAGAACCTTCGGGTCCACGAGTCGCGGGAGTTCATGTTCCGGGCGATCGCCAAGGACCCCGGCTTCGCGATGGCCCACCTCGGCCTCGCGAACAGCTCCCCGACCGGAACCGAGTTCTTCGAGCACCTCGGCCATGCGGTCTCGCTGGCGGGGAAGGCCTCTCCCGGCGAGCAGCTCATCATTCAGGCGGCGCAGGCCGGAGCCAACGCCGATGCGGCCAAGGCGCTCGAGCTGCTGCAGAAGCTGGTGGCCGACTATCCCCGGGATGAGCGGGCGCACTTCCAGCTCGGCAATGCCTGGTTCGGCCGCCAGGACTACCCCAAGGCCATCGCGGAATACCGCCGCTCGATCGCGATCGCGCCCGACTATACCCCGGCCTACAACATCGTCGGGTACGCCTACCGCACCGAGGGTCGCTACGGCGAAGCCGAGCAGGCCTTCAAGAAGTACATCGAGCTGATCCCCGACGACCCCAATCCCTACGATTCGTACGCCGAGCTGCTGATGAAGATGGGGCGGTTCGACGAGTCCATCGCGCAGTACCGGAAGGCGCTGGAGCAGAACGCCCGGTTCGCCCCCTCGTTCATCGGGATCTCCACCAACCTGATGTTCCAGGGGAAGTACGACGCCGCCCGGGCCGAGGCCGGGAAGCTGTACGCCGGCGCCCGCAACGACGGGGAGAAGCGCGCCGCGATGTTCCAGAACACCGTCACCTACATCGAAGAGGGGAAGTTCGATCAGGCGCTCGCCGAGCTGGACAGGCAGTACGCGCTGGGCGAGGCGACCGGAGACGCGGCCGGTATGGCCGGAGACGCGGTGTTCATGGGCAACGTGCTGCTGGAAATGGGCAAACCCGCGGCCGCGATGAAGAAGTTCGAGCAGGCCGTGCAGGTGACTCAGGCTTCCCAGCTCGATGCCGAGATCAAAGAGAACGCCAAGGTGCTCCACCGCTTCAATGCCGCCCGGGTCGCGCTCGCGACCAATGATCTGGCGACCGCGAAGCGGGAAGGCGAGGCGTTCATGCAGGCGAGCCAGGCGGCGGACAACCCGTTTCAGATTCGGCTGGGCCACGAAGTCGCGGGGAGGATCGCGCTCGCGGAGAAGAGCTATGACGCGGCGCTGACCCACCTGGCGCAGGGGAACAACCAGGACCCGTACAACCTCTACCGCCAGGGGCTGGCGTACGAGGGGAAGGGGGACGGAGCCAAGGCCAAGGAGATGTTCAAGCGCGCGGCGGAGTTCAACCAGTTGCCCACGCTCAACTCCGCGTTCGTGCGGGCGAAGAAGGGAAAAGCCAGGGTGTAGGCCCGGAAGGGGATCTCACCACTCCACCACGATCTTGCCGAATGTCTCGTTGGACTCCATGACCCGGTGGGCCTCGGCCAGCCGGGTCATGGGGTATGTGGCGTGGAGCACCGGACGGAGCGGCGCCGACTGCTCGATCCTGCGGTCGAAGAGCGGAAGCATCCGCCGCGCGAACTCCGCGACCAGCGCTTTCCTTTCTTCATGGCTCCGTACCCGCATCGCCGTGCCGATCACCTCCAGCCGTTTTCGCAGGATCGGTCCGAGGTCGGCGGTGGTGCGGCTCCCCGCCAGGAAGCCGACCAGGACCAGGCGCCCCTGGGGGGCGAGGACCGCGAGATTGTCGCCGAACGCCGGCCCCCCGATCGCGTCGAGCACCACGTTCACCGGCTCGGTCAGCGCCTCGCGGAAGGACGTCTTGCTGGTATCGATGCCGGTGTCGAGTCCGTAGACCAGCGCCCGCGCCAGCTTGTCGGCGCTGCGGGACGTGCCGATCACGGTGGCCCCGAGGTGCTTGGCGATCTGCGAGGCCGCGGTGCCGACGCCGCTCCCGACGGCGTGGATCAACACCCGCTCGCCGGGCTCCATGCGCCCGCGGGTGACCAGCGCATCGTACGCGGTGAGGAAGACCTCGGGGACGGCGGCAGCTTCGGCAAACGAGAGGTCGGCCGGTATCGCGAGCGCCTCGTCGGCATGCACGGTGACCAGCTCGGCCTGGGCGCCGCCTCCCACCAGGCCCATCACCCGGTCGCCCACCTTCCACCGGGTGGTGTCGCGTACCGCCTCGACTTCGCCGGCGTATTCCAGGCCCGGGATGTCGGCCGGCCACCCGGGCGGCGCGGGGTAGTGGCCCTGGCGCTGGAGGATATCGGCCCGGTTGAGCCCGGCGGCGCGGACCCGCACCCGGATGTGGCCCGGCTTCACTTCGGGCTTCGGCACCTCCCCGATGGAGATTACCTCCGGCCCGCCCGCACCTTTGAGAATCACCGCTCGCATGACCGATCCTCTGTTGGACTCGACCCTGCTCCGCCTGGTGAACCTGGCGGTCCGGGAAAACCGCGACGTGTTGTCGCCCGCCGACACCCGGATCCCGAGAACATAACTTCGCGCTCGGTTGACATCTCCGGGATAGTTCGATAACTATAAAACTCATGAGCACCAGGAATACGTCGCCCACGGGCATCACTTCGGGCCAGTTCGAGCGCATCGCCAAGGCGCTCGCCGATCCGCGCCGGGTGGCCGTGCTCGAGGCCATCGCCCGGGAGGACCGCTGCGCCTGTCAGGACCTGCGCGAGCAGTTCCCCATCTCCAAGGCCACTATGTCGCACCACATCAAGGAGCTGGTGCGGGCCGGACTGATCGAGGCCCGGCGGGAGGGGCAGTTCCTCCACTGCCAGGTCCGTCCGGAGGCGATGGAGGCCTATGCCACGGAACTGCTCCGCAGGGTGGGCGCGCCGGCCGCCGATTCCGGCGCGCGCGCTTCCTGAGCGACGGGGCCGTCTTTTTTGCTGCATTAGTTCGATGGTTGTACAACCATAGCACTCAACGGTGAGGACCATGCACAGAGGAACGATCGGACTCGCGCTCCTGGTGAATGCCTGCGCGTCGGCCGCGCCATACCGTGCCCCCGACGTGCGCGTTCCCGCGGCGTTCCAGCAGCGATTGGACAGCCTCGGGGTGACGGCCCCGCCTCGCACCGTGCCCGTCACCGCTGCCAGCGACACGCTACCTGCCGTCGGCGAGTACTGGCAGGCGCTCGGCGACAGCGTCCTCAACCAGCTCCTCGATCGAGCGCTTCGCGACAATCTCGACGTGGAAGCGGCCCGTGCGCGGATCCGGGGTGCCCGGGCCTCGCGCACCGGCGCCGCGCTCGACTTCGTCCCCACCGTCACCGCGGTCGCCGGCTACACTCGGCAGCGCCTCGCCGGCGCCTCCTTCCCCATCGGCGGCGGCGCCTTCCCCGATCAGGACATCTGGGACGCAGGGTTCGATGCCTCGTGGGAGCTGGACCTCTTCGGCCGGGTGCGGCGCGGAGTCCAGGCGCGAGGAGCGCTCGTGGGCGCGGCCGAGGAGGACCTGCGCGACGTCCGAGTCTCGCTCGCGGCCGAGCTGGCCCGGGTGTACTTCGAGCTGCGCGGAGCGCAGGAGCAGCTGGCCGTGGCCGAGCGCAACGCCGAGAACCAGCGCCGCACGCTGGCGCTCACCCGCGAGCGCCTGGAGGCGGGCCGTGGCACGGCATTCGACACCGACCGGGCGCAGGCGCAGCTCAGCATCACCCTCTCATCCATTCCTTCGATCGAGGCGCGGGTCGCGGCCGCACAGTACCGGCTCGGCGTGCTCGCGGGCCGTCCGCCGGCGGAGGCGGCCGTCGCGCTGCGACGCTCGGCCGCGATCCCCCCGCTGCCGGCGACCGTCGCCGTGGCCGCGCCGGATTCCCTGATCCGGCGCCGGCCCGACGTCGCCGCGGCGGAGCGGCGGGTCGCCGCGGAGCACGCATTCGTGGGGTCGGCCCGGGCGGACTTCCTCCCCCGGCTCAGTGTCGGAGGAAGCGCGGGCTACTCGTCCGCCGACTTCGGCGGGTTGGGCGATCGCGGCACCTTCCGCTACGCCGTGGGCCCGCTCATCTCCTGGCCGGCGCTCAACCTCGGCCGGGTGAAGGCGAGGGTGGATGTCGCCCGGGCGCTCGAGGCAGAGGCCAGGGCACAGTACGACCAGACGGTGCTGCGCGCCCTGGAGGAAGTGGAGACGGGCCTGGTCCGATACCGGACATCGCTCGAGCGAGTGAGCCGGATCGAGGAAGCGGCGGCCGCGAGCCGGCGAGCCGCGGAGCTCGCTCGCCTGCGGTTCACCGGCGGTGTGACCGACTTTCTGCAGGTGCTCGACGCGGAGCGGACCCAACTCGAGGCCGAGGATCAGCTGGCGCAGGGGCGGACCGACGCGGCGATCACCTACGCGGCGCTCTACAAGGCTTTGGGTGGTGAGCTGTGATCTCCCCTTATCGGCTCTTGACGCGACACCGGATGTGACCGACATTGGCTTCTACCGAATAGACACCGAAGCCGCTGATCGCGAGGGCGAACATGGGCACGACCTATTGCGACGTCGCCCGCAACCACGAATGGCACGGCCCGTATCACGACCGTGAGTACGGCTTCCCTCTCGATGACGACGCCGCGCTGTTCGAGCGTCTCGTCCTCGAGATCAACCAGGCGGGGCTGTCCTGGCTCACCATCCTCAGGAAGCGCGAGGCATTCCGGCGGGCGTACGACGGCTTCGACCCGGAGGTAGTCGCCGCCTACGGGGCGCGCGACCGCCGGCGGCTGCTCGCGGATCCCGGCATCGTGCGCAACCGGCTCAAAGTCGATGCCGCCATAACCAACGCCGGGAGGATCCTCGAGCTGCGGGAGAGCCACGGCTCGTTTGACGCATGGCTGGCGGCACATCACCCGCGTTCGAAGGAAGAGTGGGTGAAGCTCTTCAAGCGGACCTTTCGGTTCACCGGCGGCGAGATCGTGGGAGAATTTCTGATGAGCATCGGCTACCTGCCGGGCGCGCACACCGAGCGATGTCCCGTGCACCGCCGGATCCTGAGGCAGCGGCCGCCGTGGGCGCGCCGAGCCCGCGCGGTGGCGCGATGAGCCCGCGGATCGCGGGGCCGGTGGGCAAGCTCGAGGTGGACGATGGCGGTCGCGGGGATGCCGTGCTGTTCGTCCACTCGCTGGCCGGCAACACCGGACATTGGTCGGCACAGCTCGAGCACGTGAGAAGGAAGCGGCGGGGGGTCGCGCTCGATCTGCGCGGGCACGGCAAGTCGGAGGCACCCGGGTCCGGCGGGTATTCGGTCGAGTCGGTCGGGGAAGACGTCGGCGCCGTGGCCGATGCTCTGGGGATCGAGCGGTTCGCGCTGGTGGGGCACAGCTTCGGCGCGGGAGTCGCGCTGGCGTACGCGGGCGCCCATCCCGACCGCGTCACCCGTCTCCTGGTTGCCGATCCCGTCGGAGACGGGACCCAGACTCCCGAAGCGGAGGTGCGGCCGTTCCTGGAGGCACTCGACTCGCCGGCCTATGCCGAGACGATCGAAAGCTACTGGACCAGCATCGGAGGATCCGACGGCGCCGTGGTCGAGCGGCTCCTGCGCGATCTGTCGGCGACGCCTCGCGAGACCGTGGTGCGCGGTCTCCGTGCGGTGATGGCATTCGACCCGAAGCCGGCGCTGGCGAGCTTCCGCGGGCCCACGCTCGCGGTGATCACTCCGGCCAACGATTTCCCCTACAGCATGCACCGGCTCGGCGCCGGGCTTCCCTGCCGCGTCATCAACGGAACGGGCCACTGGCTGCAGATCGAGCGACCGGAGGAGTTCAACCGGATTCTGGAGAGATTTCTCGAGGCAAAGGCGTGACGCGCGAGGCGGTCAGCTGGCGATTCGCGGCGGCCCGGGCTGGACCACGTAATCCTGGTACAGCGCGTCCAGGGCATGGGCCGGGTCGTCACACAATCCTTCGTGGATCGGCGAGGTCTGGAGCACGTCCGAGCGTGGAGCCGTCAGCCAGTGAAAGCGCTCGGACGGCGGCTCCAGCGCCACCGGGCCGGCCGCCGGATCGCCGGCGCAGATCCCCTCGAATGTCCTGAGGTAGCGCAGCAGCAGCTCGTGATCCAGCGCGGGAAACCACTCGCGCAGCCGGGCGGGGTCGCTCATCGCGCGCATGCCGAGAAATTCGGCGGTGCGCGCGTGAACGATCACGCCCACCGGGGTGAAGTCGCCGTGGTGCACGTGCGGCACCACTCGCAGCACTGCAAAGTCGTAGGCCACCCGGCCGGCGCCGCTCATCGGCGGGCCGGCCGGGCCCGCGCGGGCGTGCGGCGCAGACGCTCCCGGGCTTCGATTGCGCCCGCGACGAAGGCCCGCGGCGCCTCGAGCCTGCCGGCCAGGTAGTCGAGATAGCGTGCCCGGTGCGTGTCCGGACTTCCTTCGCCCTGGAGCGCCGGCGCGCCGAGCAGCTCGTCCGGAATCATGGCGAGAAGCTCACGAATGGTCCCGCTGTCGAGGGTGGAAGCGGCTGCGGCATCGATCTCCTCGAGACCGTCGCTCCGCGCCAGCAGCACGTGATCCGCGATGAGCGAAAACGGGCCCCGGACCTTCTCCGGGGTGGCACTCGCCCAATCATGATGGATGTAGAGTGCGGCGCCGTGATCGATCAGCCAGGGCCGGCGCCCCCACACGAGCAGGTTCGGGTTGCGGTGGGTGCGGTCGGGGTTGGTCACCAGCGCGTCGAGCCACACCAGGCGCGCCGCGAATTCGGGTATGATCACGTCGCCGGCGGCCGTGGGATCGAAGTTGAACGCGCTGTCGAGATAGCGGAGCCCGACGTTGAGGCCGTGACTGCCGCGCAACAGGTCCTGGATCTCGGGGTCCGGCTCGCTCCGGCCGAACGGGGCCGGCAGGTCCACCAGCGCGAGCTCGGGAACCGGCAGGCCCAGGAGCCCCGCGATGAGCCCGACCGCCAGCTCCGCGACCAGGGCCTTGGGACCCTGCCCCGCTCCCCGGAACTTGACGACGTACAGGCCGTCCTCGGTATCCACGACCGCGGGCAGCGAGCCGCCCTCCCGGAGCGGCTGCACGTAGCGCCTTGCCGTCACTCGGGGAATCGGCCGTATCGCCATGGCGGGAATTATACGCGAATTCGCGACTCCCGCCGGGCGGTGACGCAGGCGACAGCCCGCGGTGCGGCCAGGGGCTATCTGGATCGATGGCGACTCAGCGCGATCGCGGCGGCCTGCGGGCCCTTGGCCTCGGCCTGATCACCGGGGCGGCCGACGACGACTGCTCCGCCATCGGGACCTATGCCAGCGCGGGCGCCAAGTTCGGCACGTCCATGCTGTGGACCGCGCCGGTCACCTTTCCCATGATGTTCGCGGTCGTCTACCTGTCGTCCAAGCTCGGGCAGGTGTCCGGCCGCGGACTGTTCCAGGCCATCCGCGACTACATGCCCCGCTGGGTGCTCTACGTCACCCTGGTCGGGGTGATGCTCGGCAACACCATCGAGGCCGCGGCGAATCTCGGCGGGATGGCGGCCGCGATCACCCTTTTCGTCCCGCTGCCCATTCCCCTCATCGTGATCCCCGTGGCCCTGGTGATCCTCGCGCTGCAGATCTGGGGATCCTACACCCTCATCCGGAACATCTTCCGCTGGCTCGCTCTCTCGCTGCTGGCCTACGTCGCGGCGGCGTTCCTGGCCAGGCCGGACCCGGCTCAGGTCCTTCGGGGGACGTTCATTCCCACGATCGCCTTCAATCGCGAGTTTCTCTCTCTCCTCGTCGCGATCATCGGCACCACGCTCTCGGCGTATCTCTACACCTGGCAGTCGAACGAGGAAGTCGAAGAGGAGATCGCGAAGGGGCGCACCACGCTCGAGGAGCGCAAGGGCGCGACCGGGCGCGAGCTCAGCGAGAGCCGGCGGGACATCCTGTGGGGCATGGGGTTCTCGAACATCATCATGTACTTCATCATCCTCTCGACCGGCTCGACGCTCTACCCGGCGGGCAAGCGGGAGATCGAGACCGCCGCGGACGCCGCCGAGGCGCTGCGGCCGCTGGCGGGAGACGCGGCGGCGATCCTCTTCGCCGCCGGGGTGATCGCGGTCGGCTTCCTCGCGGTTCCCGTGATGACGGCCGGAGCGGCGTACGACCTGGTGCAGTCGCTGGGATGGCGCCACAGCCTGCACGCGAAGTTTCACGAGGCCAAAGGCTTCTATCTGACGATCGGGGCCGTGACCGCGGTGGCGATCGGGTTGAACTTCCTCGGCTTCAATCCCATGAAGGCGCTGGTGTGGGCGGGCATCGTGCAGGGGTTCTCGACGCCGCCGCTGTTGCTGCTCATCATGCTCATGACCAACAATCCCGCCATCATGGGCGAACGGGTCAACGGCCGGCCGATGAACCTGCTCGGCTGGGCGACCACGGGCGCGATCTTCCTCGCCAGCCTGGGGCTGGTGGCGACCTGGTTCCTGTGAGAGCTCCGGGTTCGCTTGACGGCCCCCGCCGGGGTGGTACATTCGGGATGAGATACCGAACAAAACCCGAAACCCGGCGGAGCCGTGGCCCATCTGCACGTCCATTCCCACTTCTCCTTCGGCATCGGCGTCTCGAGCCCCGAGGTCCTCGCCGGCGCCGCCGCGGAGCGGGGCTACCGGGCGCTGGGCTGCACCGACACCAACGGGGTCTACGGCGCCATCGAGTTCCAGCGCGCCTGCGATGCAGTGGGCGTGCGGCCGATCCTCGGGGCGCACCTGGTCACCGACGAGGAGGAGACCGTCGCGCTGGCGACGGACGAGCGGGGGTGGGCCGCGCTCTGCCGGGCGATCTCGACGATTCACTGGGAGGCCGCTGGACAGCGTGATGGAAGCATGGTCACGCTCCTCTCGAGCCGGCTCGCGCACGACCGCGACGGCCTTCTGCTCCTCTCCCGCGACGTCTCCTTCCTCGAGCGCGTCGCCGCCGCGAGCGGCGCGCGGGATCTCTACGCCGAGCTGATCCCGGGCAAGCAGCGCCACGCCGTGCTCGCCGCCGCACGGCGGCTTCGCATTCCGGCCGCGGTGACCAACGCCGTCGTCATGGCGCATCCGGAGGACTGGGCCCGTCATCGGCTGCTGCGTGCGATCCATCTGAACACGACGTTGTCCGAGCTGGACTGCGGAAGCGGCCCCGCCGCTCCCCGTGACGCCTGGCTCCGCCCCGCCGCGGACCTCGTCCGCCTCTTCCCCGACTGCCCCGAGGCCGTGCTCGAGGCGGAAGCGATCGCCGAGCGCTGCACCTACCGGATCCCCGATGGCCGGGTGGTGGCCCCGCGGCTCGCGGAGCCGGACGAATCGTTCCGGCGGCTCCGCGCCTTCGCCTACGCCGGTGCCGAGCGGCGCTACGGCACGGTCGCGCCGGTGACCCGCGACCGGCTGGAGCACGAGCTCCGCATCATCGGCCAGAAGGGCTTCGCCGACTACTTCCTGGTGGTGAAGGACATCGTCGAGCACGGCCCCACCCACTGCGGGCGGGGCTCGGTGGCCAATTCGATCGTGAGCTACTGCCTGGGCATCACCCATGTCGAGCCGCTCGGCGCCGGGCTCCTCTTCGAGCGCTTCCTCAACCCCGAGCGCAAGGATCCGCCCGACATCGATCTCGATTTTCCCTGGGACGAGCGGGACGACGTCCTGGCCTACGTCTTCCGGACCTATCCCCGGCCCCAGGCGGCGATGGTCGCCAACCACAACTGCTTCCGGCTTCGCGGCGCGCTGCGCGAGGTGGCCAAGGTACACGGCCGCCCGGCGGGCGAGATCCGGGAGGTCACCCGCCGGATTCCCATCTTCGAGGACGAGCCGCTGGAGCAGATGCTCGCCTCCCATCCCAACTTCCGCGGACTCGATCTCCCGGAGAGCTGGCGCGAGTTCGCCCGCATGGCGGCGCCGCTGGTCGGGGTGCCCCGCCATCTCTCGGTGCATCCGGGCGGCGTGGTCATCGTCCCCACGTCGCTCACGGACTACGTGCCGATCGAGCCGGCGGTGAAGGCGCTTCAGGACCACCCGGATCTCACGGTGCCGGTCATCCAGTTCGAGAAGGACGGCGCCGAGGACGCGGGCCTCGTGAAGATCGACCTCCTCGGCAACCGCTCGCTCGCCGTGATCCGGGACGCGATCGCCGCGGTGCACGGCAACACCGGCCGGCTGATCGACTACACCTCGTCCGACGCCGGCGAGGACGAGGCGGCCCGCGCGCTCTTCCGCACCGGGCAGACCATGGGAGTGTTCTATACCGAGTCCCCCGCCTCCCGCGCGCTCTGCGCCAAGAGCCGGGCCGAGACCTTCGATCTGCTGGTGCTCAACACCAGCATCATCCGGCCGGCTTCCAACCGCTACATCCGCACCTACCTCGAGCGGCTGCACGGCGCGCCGTACCAGCCGCTGCACCCGGTGCTGCGCGACACGCTGGCCGACACCTTCGGGGTGATGGTCTACCAGGAGGACGTGGTCAACGTCTGCGCCGTCTTCGCGGGAATGCCGCTCGCCACCGCCGACGGGCTCCGGAAGTCGCTCTCCAAGAAGCGCCCCGCCAGGCAGCTCGCAGGCTACGCCGAGGAGTTCTTCACCGGGGCCCTCGCGCTGGGCCGCGATCCGGAGACGATCGCGCGGGTGTGGGAGATGATCATGTCGTTCGCCGGCTACAGCTTCTGCAAGGGGCACTCGGCGAGCTACATCCAGGTGGCGCAGCACGCCTGCTACCTGCGGGCCCGCTACCCGGCGGAGTTCATGGCCGCGGTGCTCGGCAACGGCGGCGGGTTCTATCACCCGTTCGCCTACGTCGCCGAGGCGCTGCGGATGGGACTCACGGTGCATCCGCCCGACGTCAACGCGAGCGACGTCCGCTGCACCGGCCGCGGCCGGTGCAGCGG
>CAMPKP010000098.1 GCA_946887295.1 uncultured Gemmatimonadota bacterium
GGGCACCTCACTCCGGGCGCCGACGGGCCCTCCGCGAGGTGCCCCGAGCCTGAGATCCGCCGCTCCGCGGCCGGCTGAGGCGGCGGTGCAGCGGCGGCTGGCCGAGCTGACAGGGGAATAAGCGCCCTTCATGCCGGTTGGCTGAGCCTCCCGCCAGCCTCGGCCCGCCGCTCCAGCAGCGGCGCGGGGGTCCAGAACGCAGGATCGCCATGCCGATTGCGCGCGAACTCGCGCATCCGGCGCAGCACCGCGTCCAACCCAACCTGGTCGGCATGGTACATCGGTCCGCCGCGTGCGCGGGGAAAGCCGTAGCCTGTGAGATACACCACGTCGATGTCACTCGCCCGCGCGGCGATCCCCTCCTCGAGAATTCGGGCGCCTTCGTTCACCAGCGCGTAGACCAGGCGGTCGACGATCTCGCGGTCGTCGATCCGGCGCGGAGCGACGCCGATCTCCGCCCGGTGCGACGCGATGAGGTCGTGGACCTCGGCCGAGAGCACCGGACTCCGGGGACCGTCGGGATAATCGTACCAGCCGCCGCCGGTCTTCTGACCCAGGCGCCCGAGTGCACACAGCTTGTCGGGCAGGGTGGAGACGAGGTAGCCCGGGCGTGTCGCGCGGCGGTGCTGGCGTATCGCCTGGCTGACGTCGTGACCCACCAGGTCGCCGACCCGGAACGGACCCATCGCGAAGCCGAAGGACTCCACGGCCCGGTCCACCTGCTCCGGCGTAGCGCCCTCCTCGACGAGGTACCACGCCTGCCTGGTGTAGCCCTCGAGCATCCGATTGCCGATGAATCCGTCGCACACTCCCGAGACCACTGCCACCTTCCGGAGCGCCTTGCCGAGCGCGAGTGCCGTCGCCAACACCTCGGGCGCCGTCGCCCGGCCGCGCACGACCTCCAGCAATCGCATTACGTTCGCCGGGCTGAAGAAGTGCAGGCCCAGCACGTCGGCGGGCCGGCCGGTGAAGCCGGCGATGGCGTCCAGGTCGAGCGTCGAGGTGTTGGTCGCGAGGATGGCGCCCGGCTTCATGACGCGGTCGAGCACGGTGAAGACCCGGCGCTTGACCTCGAGCGACTCGAAGACCGCCTCGATCACGAGGTCGGCCTGGGCGATATCCTCGTAGGAGAGGGTCGGCCGAAGGAGCGCCAGGCGGCGGTCGCGCTCGGTCGGGGTGAGCCTGCCCTTCTTCATCTGGGCCTCGTAGATGCCGAGCACCCGCGTGACGCCCCGGTCCAGCGCCCCCTGGTCGGCCTCCACGAGCCAGGTCGGGGTACCGGCGTCGAGCAGTGACACGGCGATCCCCGCGCCCATGGTGCCCGCGCCGATCACGGCGGCCCGTTCGAGCGGACGGACCGGTGTGTCCGGCCCGATGCCGTCCACCTTGGCCGCGGCGCGCTCCGCGAAGAAGGCGTACCGGAGGCCCCTGGACTCCGGCGTCTCCATCAGCTCGAGGAACGCACGACGCTCCAGGGCGAGGCCTTCGTCGAACGGTCCTCCTGCCGCCGCGATAGCTTCCACCGCGCGGATGGGCGCCGGCAGCAGGGGCCGGGCGCTGCCCAGCCTGGCTCGGGCGGCGGCGCACAGGGCGGCAAGGCTCGGCTCATCGAGCGGGAGGTCGCGGGCCCTGGGGGGCGGGCTCGTCGCGGTGGCGACCGAGGCCGCGACCTCCATGGCAGCGGGCAGCGGGTCGCCGTCCACTACCCGGTCCAGCAGCCGGGTATCCGCCAGGGCAACGGCAGGCACCGGCTCACCGGTCGTGATCATCTCGATCGCACGCTCGACGCCGACCCGCCGCGGCAGGCGCTGGGTGCCGCCCGCCCCGGGGATGAGACCGAGCTTGACCTCCGGCAGGCCGAGCTTCGCGTCCGCGCTCGCGACACGATAATGGGCCGCCAGCGCCAGCTCGAGGCCGCCGCCGAGACAGGTGCCGGCGATCGCGGCAACAACCGGCTTGGCGCTAGCCTCGATCTGGTCGATGAGCTGACGCAGAGTCGGATCGGCGCTGCTCGCGGCCGTGCCGAACTCCCGGATGTCGGCGCCGCCGGAGAACAGACCTCCCGCGCCGGTGAGGATGACCGCGCGGACGTCGGGATCGAGCCCGGCGCGCTCGAAGGCCTCTCTCAGCCCGGCGCGGACGGTGTGAGAGAGGCCGTTGACAGGCGGGTTCGCGAAGGTGATGACCGCCACGCCGCCGTCCAACCGAAAGTCGATGTCGGGCATGCGAAGACGATAAGCCGCCCCGGCGTGCCGAGCTAGCTGGGCGTGTCTGGTGCCAGACTCATCAAGGGCGCGATCCGGAAACGGAACTGCTGCTCGACCTGCTGCCGAACCCGCTGCCCGCTCTTCATCGCGGGCCGGAACCGCATTCGGGCGAGCGCGGTGCGCACCGACTCGGTGAAGTGCGGATCATCGCTGTAGACCACCCGGATCGAAGTCGTGTCCACGGCCCCCGTGGTGTCCACGACATACGCGGCCCGGACCAAGCCCTGGGTGCCGAAGGCGGCCAGCTCCGGCGGGTAGTGGGGTGCCTCGCTCGATTCGTACCGCTCCACCGTCCGGTCCACCTGCAGCATGCTGAAGACGGTGTCGAACGGGAGCCGGGAGACGGGCCCGAAGGGCACCGCGCCCCGGGCACCACTTCCCTTCTCTCGCCCCCGAGCGCCCAGCGCCTGCGGGCGGATTCTCCTGCCCGCATCGGGGCGGGTGAGGTCGGCCCCGTCGTCCAGGTCGATCCCGAGTACTCCGAGCCGGAAGATCTCGGTCTGGTAGGGCCGCGCGGCCTGCCGGTCGGGCGGAAGAAGGAAGAACGCTCGGGCCTCGCGCTCGTCCTCCGGGAGCTGCCGGCCGCCGACCGTGAGGCCCAGGACGACCGTGACGACCATCCCGTGGGCGAAGAGGCTGACCAGGGCGCATTCCGTGGTCTGGATGAAGCTGCGGCCGGATTCGAGGAGTACGCCGTGCATGGGGCCCCGCCGAGGTGGTCTCTTCTATATGACGAATATCTCGGCCGGGGAGTGACGCTGCTCGATTCAGTGCTGCTACATGTCCTTCACCCCGACCTGAGTCGGCCCCGGTCCACCTTCCCCAGGTGCGTCGTCGGCAGCGAGTCCACGAAGATCACCTCCCGCGGACACTTGTAGTGCTCCAGCCGCTCGCACACGAACGCCTTGAGCTCCTCCGCCAGGCCCTCCCTCCGCTCCCGGGGGATCACCCAGGCGTGCGGCTTGACGAGTCCGTTGGCGTCCGACACGCCCACGACCGCCACCTGCGACACCGCGGGGTGCTGCAGCAGGCAGCCTTCCACTTCCGTCGCCGAGAGCCATTTTCCCGACACCTTGAGCAGCTCGTCGGCCCGGCCGCCGTAGGTGTAGTAGCCGTCGGCGTCGCGCTTGACCAGGTCGCCCGTCACCACCCACTCGCCCCGGAAGCAGGTCTGACTCTTCTCCAGCTGCTGCCAGTAGCCCAATGCGCGCGACCCGCCCCGCACCCAGAGGTGCCCGATCGTGCCGTCGGGCACCTCCCTGCCCTCCCCGTCCGCCACCTTGATCTGGTAGCCGGGCACCACCTCGCCGAGCGTCCCCGGGCGAACTCTGCCCAGCCGGTTGGAGAGGAAGATGTGCCACATCTCGGCGGTGCCCAGACCGTCGAGAAGCGGAACCCCGAAGACGCGGTCCCACCTGGCATGCAGCTCCTCGGGCAACCCCTCGCCCGCGGAGGTGGCGAGGCGCAACGAGGAGAGGTCCTGGCGGTCGGCCCCGGGATGACTGACCATGTGGTTGATCATGGTGGGAACGGTGATCAGAATGGTCGGCCGGTACCGCGCGATCCGGCTGAAGACGACCTCCGCGGTGCAGCGGTCGTCGAACAGCACGCCGGCGGCGCCCGCGGCGAACGGAAACAACAGGTTGGCGCCCATGGCGTAGCCGAAGTAGAGCTTGGGCACCGCGAGCGTGACGTCGTCCTCGGTGCAGCAGAGCACCTCGCGGGCGTAGCACTGCGCGGCGTTGACGTAGGAGCGATGCGGCTGCACCGCTGCCTTGGGCCGGCCGGTGGTGCCGCCGGAGAAGAGCCAGATGGCGGGGTCGTCGCGATGGGTGGGAAAGTTCCGCCAGGTGTCCGGCGCCGAGGCGAGGCGCGCGTCCCAGTCATTCGCGCCCACCACCAGCAACGTGGGAACGTGGGCGGCCCGTCCGGCCGCGGCGCGGAACGCGTCGGCCCGCTCCGGGGCAACCAGCGCCACGACCGCGCGGCTGTACTCGAAGAAATACTCGATGGCGTCGGGCTTGAGCTCCGGGTTGACCATCACTACCACGGCGCCGATCTTCAGGATGCCGAACAGGGCCGCGACGCAGGCCGGCCCATCCGGCAGGGCGATGATCACACGCTGTTCCGGGGCCACTCCCGCCGCGCTGAGCACGTTGGCGTAGCGATTGGCCAGTGCCTGCACCTCACGGTAGCTCAACCGTCCAGCATCGGTAATCAGCGCGGTCCGGTCTCCCCGGCCTTCCCGCACCCTGGCATCGAGAAAGAAGTCGGCAATGTTCAGGTGCTGGGATTGCTCTGCGGTCATCGCTGTCGCTCAGCTGTGCGTCATCCCGAGTGAACGCGAGGGATCCTGCCGGGGAGCGGCTCGAGACGGGCGCGGGAGCAGGATTACGACGGTCAGGAGACAATAACGCTGCAGCCGCTCGCCGCAATGACCTGGGAAGAGGCACGGGACGCGGCCGGCCCCGATTCCGTCGCCATCCTGCCGGTCGGCGCGATCGAGGCGCATGGCCCGCACCTTCCTCTGGATACCGACATCGTCATCGCCCAGGCGATGGCGCGCGAAGGCGCGGCGCGGCTCGCCGCCCGGGGGTCGCGGGTCGTGCTGCTGCCGGCGCTGGCATACACCTCTGCGGGGTTCGCGCAGCGCTTCGCCGGAACCCTCTCGCTCCGCCCGGAGACGGTCACGGCCACGGTGGTGGATATCGCCGGCAGCCTCACCTGGCACGGATTCGGAGCGCTGGCCATCGCCAACGCGCATCTCGACCCGGGACACCTCGCCTCCATCGAAGCCGCCGTGAACCAGATCCGGCGGGAGCTCGGCCTGGTGGTGGCCTTTCCCAACCTCACCGCCAGGCCGTGGGCGCTCCGCCTGAGCGACGAGTTCAAGAGCGGCGCCTGCCACGCGGGGCAGTTCGAGACCTCGATCGTGCTGGCGGAGCGACCGGAGCTGGTGCGCGAGGCCACCAGGGCGGCGCTGCCCCCGAATCCGGCGTCACTCTCGCGTGCCATCCGGGATGGCAAGGTGAGCTTCGAAGAGGCGGGAGGCCCCCGGGCCTACTTCGGCTTTCCGGCCCAGGCGAGCGCCGAGGAGGGTCGGGCGACGATCGGCGTCCTCGGCGCGATTCTCGACGACGCGGTGCAGGCGGAGCTGACGTGAGCGCCCCGGAGGGCGGGGTGGCGGTGGTGACCGGCGCCGGCCGCGGGATCGGAGCCGCCACCGCCCGCGCGCTGGCGGATGCCGGCCTGGGCGTGGTGCTCGCCGCCCGCACCCGGGACCAGGTCGAGCGACAGGCCGCCGAGTTGGCGGAGCTGGGGCGCCGCGCGAAGGCGGTGGTCTGCGACGTCACCAGCGAAGCGAGCGTGCAGGCACTCGCACGCGAGGCCGCCAAGCTGGGGCCGGTCGCGGTGCTGGTCAACAACGCCGGCGCCGCCGGCTCGATGCCGATCGGCCGCACCTCGCTCGAGGACTGGAACCGCCTCTTCGCGGTGAATGCCACCGGGGCCTTCCTCTGCACCCGGGCCTTTCTACCCGGCATGCTCGAGCGGTCGTGGGGCCGGGTGGTCAACGTGGCGTCCACGGCGGGCCTGACCGGCGGCAAGTACCTCGCGGCGTACTCCGCGGCCAAGCATGCGCTCGTGGGTCTCACCCGCTCGGCAGCGGCGGAGCTGGCGGGGACCGGTGTGACGGTGAACGCGGTGTGCCCCGGCTTCGTGGACACCGAGATGACGGCCGAGACGGTGAGCCGGATCGTCACGAAGACCGGCCGCACCCGGGAGGAGGCGCTCGCGGCGGCCCTCGCTTCCGCAGGACAGGCCCGTCTGATCTCCGCGGCGGAGGTGGCGGCGGCGGTGGTGTCGCTTTCCGTCGCCGGCGGTGCACAGCCACCGAATGGGGAAGCCGTGGTCCTGGACGGAAGAGACCCGATGGGCGCGCGGTTCACCATCGTCAACCCGGAGGAGCTGGGCGCGCCCCGCGGCTGGAGCAACGGGATGCTGGCGCGGGCCGGGGGCAGGACGCTCTTCATCGCGGGGCAGACCGCGCGCGACGACTCGGGCAAGGTGCCGCCCGCCGACTTCGTCTCGCAGTTCGACCGGGCGCTGGGCAACGTTCTCGCCGTGCTCCGCGCCGCCGGCGGCGAGCCGGGGGACGTCGGCCGGCTCACGATCTACGTCACCGACATGGCGCAGTACCGCGCCGGCCTCAAGCCCCTGGGCGCGGTGTACCGGCGCCTGATGGGAGCCCACTATCCCGCGATGGCGCTGGTCGAGGTGACGTCGCTGGTGGACCCGCAGGCGGTGGTGGAGATCGAGGCGACTGCGGTGCTCTAGGAGGCGACATGGAACTGGGTCTGAAGGGGAAGTCCGCGGTCGTGACCGGTGCCAGCAGGGGCATCGGCCGGGCCATCGCGCTGCGGCTGGCCGAGGAGGGCGCGGGCGTTGCCGTCTGCGCTCGCGGCGAGCCGGCGCTCCGGGAGGTCGAGGCCGAGCTGCGCGCCCGGTCGGTTCCGGTCCATGCCGCCGTGTGCGACGTCGGAAACGCCGAGGCGCTCGACCCTTTCCTCGATGCGGCGCGCGCCGCGCTCGGAGGGGTGGACATCCTGGTCAACAACCCGAGCGGCATCATGCTCGCCGACGATGAGGAAGCCTGGCAAGCGACCGTGAGCATCGACCTCATGGCCGCGGTGCGGGCCAGCTGGAAGGTGACGCCGTGGATGGCAGCCGCCGGCGGGGGCGCGATCGTCCATATCTCGTCCATCGCGGGTCTGGAGGCGACCGGCTTCCCTCCGGCCTATGGAGCCGCCAAGGCCGCCCTCGTGAGCCACGCGAAATCCCTCGCCGTCGCACTGGCTCCGCAGCGGATCCGGGTGAACACCGTGGCGCCCGGTTCCATCGAGTTTCCCGGCGGCCTCTGGGCGCAGGCGAAACAGGACAATCCGGACTTCTATGGCGCGATCCTCGCCGATATCCCCAGCGGGCGGCTGGGCACCCCGGAAGAGGTTGCCGACGTCGTCACCTTCCTGGTCTCGGAGCGGGCGAGCTGGGTGACGGGCGCCTGCCTCGTCGTGGACGGCGGCCAGCACAAGGGAAATCTGTGAATCCCGCCCCGGGTGGAGTACCGCGATGGTCCTGAATCCCAGGTCGTTCCTCTACTCCGTCGACTCGACGAGCGCGGTCGCGACCATCACCCTCAACCGCCCCGAGCGCCTCAACGCGCTCACCTTCGAGGTCTACACCGAGCTCAGGGACACCTTCCGGGCGCTCGATACCGAACCCGGCGTCCGCGCCATCCTCATCACCGGCACGGGCCGCGCCTTCTGCACCGGCGGAGACGTCGAGGACATCATCGGCGCGCTGTTCTCCAGGGACGCAGCGGGGCTGCTCGAGTTCACCCGCCTCACCGGCGACCTGATTCTCTCCATCCGGCAGTGCCGCCGGCCGGTCGTGGCGGCGCTCAATGGAACGGTGGCGGGCGCAGGCGCCGTGATCGCGGCGGCGAGCGACATCAGGATCGCGGCGGAGAGCGCCAAGATCGCCTTCCTCTTCTCGCGGGTGGGACTCGCCGGCGCCGACATGGGCGCCGCCTGGCTGCTGCCCCGGATCGTCGGCCTGGCGCACGCGAGCGAGATCCTCATGCTGGGGGACTTCGTCAGCGCGGAGCGGGCGGCCCAGGTCGGCCTCTACAACCGGGTGGTGCCGGGAGAGCGGCTGATGGCGGAGGCGACCGACGTCGCCGCCCGCCTGGCGCGGGGGCCGTCGGTGGCACTCGGAGTCACCAAGCAGGCGCTCAACGAGGAGGCCGCGATGGATCTGGTTTCCGCCATCGAGTGGGAGGCCAGGGCCCAGGCCGCCTGCATGCAGAACCCCAACTTCCGCGAAGCGTACGAGGCCTTCCGCGCCAAGCGCGAGCCGAAGTTCGAGTAAGCGATGCCGGACACCCGGTTGGTCCGCACCTTTCTGGAGCCGCACCACACGGTCCTCGCCGAGCGCGCCGGCCGCTTCGCGACCCGCGAGATCGCCGGGCGCTCCGAGCCTGCCGACGACGCTTCCGCCCGGAAGGAGGCGCGGGCATTGGTCGGGCTGCTCGGCGCCGGCGGCTGGCTCCAGCCGATCCTCGACCTCGATCTCCGCGGATGCTGCCTGGTGCGCGAGGCGCTCGGCGAGGCGTCGGCGCTCGCCGATGCGGTGTTCGCCCTCCAGGGGCTGGGCACCACGCCGATTCTGCTGGGCGGAACGCCGGCGCAGAAGGATCGATGGCTCGGGCCGATCGCGGAGGGAAAGGTGATGACCGCCTTCGCCATGACCGAGCGCGAGGCCGGCTCGGACGTCGCGGGGATCGCGACCACCGCACGGCGCGAGGGACCGGGGTACGTTCTCGATGGAGCCAAGACCCTGATCTCCAATGCCGGCATCGCCGACCTCTACGTCGTGTTCGCCTCCACCGACCGGGCCATGGGAGCGAAGGGGATCAGCTGCTTTCTCGTGCCTGCGGATGCCCCGGGGTTCCGCTTCGCGGGAGCTCAGGTGCTCAGCGCCCCGCATCCCCTGGGGGAGATCGCGCTCGAGAGCTGCCGGGTTCCCGCCGATGCGCTGCTCGGTGCCGAAGGGCGCGGCTACGGGCTGGGCCTCGCGACCCTGGACCGGCTCAGGCCCACGGTCGCCGCCGCGGCCTGTGGGATGGCGGCGCGGGCGCTCGGCGAGTCGCTGGCCCACGTGAAGCGGCGACAGCAGTTCGGGGCGCCGCTGGCGCAGTTCCAGCTGGTGCAGCAGAAGCTCGCCCGGATGGCCACCGACCTCACAGCCGCCAGGCTCCTGACCTATCGGGCGGCATACGAGAAGGACCAGGGCCAGGAGCGGATCACGAGCGAAGCGGCGATGGCCAAGTCGTTCGCCACCGAGATGGCACAGCGCGCGGTGGACGACGCGGTGCAGCTCATCGGCGGGCGAGGGGTCCTGGCCGAGCACCCGGTGGACCGCCTGTATCGCGCGGTGCGTGCGCTCCGGATCTACGAAGGGACCACGGAGATCCAGCAGCTGATCATCGCCGGCGAGCTGCTCAAATAGCCTCAAGCCCCAAGGGGCGGCGGATCGAGGCACGCGGCCCGCCTACCGAGGTCGATGGTTGTGGGGCCTCGGGAGGGCCTCAGGTATGTGGCACCCCGAACCTTTCACCAAGTATTCCATCCCGCCAACGCACCCGCCCACCGCCGGTGAGGCGGCGAGCTCGCGCTGGTTCAGTCCTCTCCGCTCCGGCCGGCTCGAGCTGACGGAGCGCACCTGGATACCGGCCATGGTGCCCTGGCGGGCAACCGATGACGGGTCGGTCACGCCGGAGGTGCTGGCGTGGTACGAGCGCTTCGCGCGGGGGCAGCCCGGCGCGCTGGTCGTCGAGGCGACCGGGATCCGGGACATACCGAGCGGACCGCTGCTCCGCATCGGCGACGAGCGGTTCATCCCCGGCCTGGCCGAGCTGGTGCGCACCGTCCGCCGGGCGAGCGGCGGACGGACCCGGCTGTTCATCCAGATCATCGACTTTCTTCGGATACGCCGCCGACCGGAACCGGAGCGATACTTCCGGGAGTTCCTGGTCCTCACCGATCACCATCGCGCGCTGCTGCCCGGCACCGATGCCGAGGTCAGGGAGGCGCTGGCACTGCTACCGGAGGCCGAGTGGCCCCGGTTCCTCGGCGATCGGGAGCTGGAGAGCCTTCGATTCGGCGAGCGGGAACGGGTCACCGATACCTGGCTGCCGCACATTCGGGAGCTGCCGCGGGTACTGCCTGGACTGTTCGCCAGCGCGGCGGCGCGCGCCGAAAAGGCGGGGTTCGATGGAGTGGAGCTGCACTACGCCCACGCCTATACCATGGCGTCGTTTCTCTCCGCGCTGAACCAGCGGGACGACGGCTACGGCGGATCGCGCGCGAACCGGGTGAAGCTGCCGCTCGAGGCGTACCGCGCCGTGCGCAGCGCAGTAGGCGACCGATTCGTGGTGGGGTGCCGGTTCCTGGGCGAGGAATGCATCCCGGAAGGCAGCACCGCCGAGGACGCAGCCTGGTTCGCCGCGGAGCTCGCGCGGGCGGGCGTGGACTACCTCTCGGTCTCCCGCGGGGGCAAGTTCGAGGACGCCAAACAGCCGAGGGTGGGCTGGGCCCGCTATCCCTACACCGGGCCCAGCGGCTACGAGTGCATGCCGACCGTCCGGTCGGACGAGCGCGGACCGTTCGGCCGGAACCGCGGGGCCACCCGCGCCGTGCGTGAGGCGGTGCGCGCCGCGGGGTACGAGACGCCTGTCGTCCTGTCGGGCGGCATCTCGACCTTCGAGCAGGCGGAGGAGCTGCTTCGGTCCGGCACGGCGGACGTAGTCGCCTCGGCCCGCCAGAGCCTGGCGGACCCCGACTGGTTCCGGAAGCTGAGGCTCGGCCTCGGCGGCGAGGTGCGGCGCTGTGTGTTCACCAACTACTGCGAGGGTCTGGACCAGGTGCACAAGCCGGTGACCTGCAAGCTCTGGGACCATCTCGACCTCGACGGCGACGAGACGCCGCGCACCGCCGACGGCCGGCGACGGCTGACGGCGCCGGCGTGGGAGCCGGCAGCCGGGTGAACGTCGCGATCGTGGGAGCGGGACCGGCCGGACTCTACCTCGCCATCCTGCTCAAGCGCCGCGACCCGCGGCACCAGGTCACGGTCTACGAGCGGAACCGGGTCGAGGACACCTTCGGCTTCGGAGTGGTGTTCTCCGACGAGACGCTGGAGAACGTGGGCGAAGCGGATCCCGAGACCAACCAGGCGATGGCCGCCGCCGCGGCACGGTGGGAGGACATCGAGGTCCACTATCGCGGGACCGTCATGCGGTCCACCGGGCACCGGTTCTCGGGGCTGGAACGGAAGACGCTGCTGGAGCTGCTCGCCCGGCGGGCCCAGGGGCTGGGAGTCCAGGTTCACTGGCAGCAGGAGATCAGGGACCTCTCCGGGTGCGGCCTCCCCTCCGCGGACCTGATCGTCGCCGCCGACGGAGCCGCCAGCCTGATCCGCGACCGCCTGCCCGACCGGTTCCAACCGCAGCTCGACTGGCGCCGCAACCGTTTCGTCTGGCTCGGCACCACCCGTCCCTTCCCCGCGTTCACCTTCTACTTCAAGGACTCACCGGCCGGACTCTGGCGCACCCACGCCTACCAGTACGCCCAGGGCCGCTCGACCTTCATCGTCGAGGCCCGGGAGGAGACCTGGAAGGCGAGCGGTCTCGACGAGAACGACGAGCAGGCGACCGTCGCGTACCTCGAGCGGCTGTTCCAGGAGGAGCTGCAGGGCCACCGGCTCCTCGCCAATCGCTCCATCTGGCGGCGGTTCCCCACCGTCCGGAACGCCCGCTGGCATTCGGGGAACGTCGTGCTGCTGGGCGACGCCGCCCACACCGCGCACTTCTCGGTGGGCTCGGGCACCAAGCTGGCGATGGAGGACGCCATCGCGCTGGCCGGGGCGCTCGAGAGTGGAGATTCGATTCCCGCCGCGCTCGCCGCCTACGAGGCCGGCCGGCGGCCCCAGGTGGAGAGCCTCCAGCGCGCGGCCCAGGCCAGCCTCGAGTGGTTCGAGTCGATGGAGCGCTACCACGACACCGAGCCGCTGCAGTTCGCCTTCAACCTGCTCACCCGCAGCCTTCGCATCACCCACGAGAACCTGAGGCTGCGCGATCCCGCACTGGTGGCACAGGTGGACCGCTGGTTCGCCGAGCAGTCGGCGCGGCAGAGCGGGCGTGCCGTGCCGCTCGATCCCTGCCCTCCCCCGCTCTTCACGCCCTACCGGCTGCGCGACCTGGTGCTGCCCAACAGGATCGTGGTGTCGTCCATGTGCCAGTACCGGGCGGACGACGGCCTGCCGAACGACTGGCACCTCGTCCATCTCGGCAGCCGCGCGATCGGCGGCGCCGGGCTGGTGATGACCGAGATGACCGATGTGAGCCGCGAGGGCCGGATCTCTCCGGGCTGTGCCGGGATGTACCTGCCGGCCCATGTCGCCGCCTGGCGGCGGATCGTGGAGTTCGTGCACCGGGAGAGCGAGGCGAAGATCGGCATCCAGCTCTCGCACGCCGGCAGGAAGGGCTCGACCTGCGTGCTGTGGGAAGGGGAGGACGAGCCGCTCGCCGAGGGCAACTGGCCGCTGATCGCGCCGTCTCCCATCCCCTACCGGCCTCACAACCAGGTGCCGAGAGAGATGACCCGGTCCGACATGGACCAGGTGACCGCCGATTTCGTCCGTGGCGCGAGGATGGCCGACGAGGCCGGGTTCGATCTGCTCGAGCTGCACCTGGCGCACGGATACCTGCTGGCCTCGTTCATCTCGCCGCTCACCAACCGGCGAACCGATGAGTACGGCGGGCCGCTCGCCAACCGGATGCGGTATCCGCTGGAGATCGTGGCCCGGGTTCGTGCCGAGTGGCCCGCGGCCAGACCGCTGTCCGTCAGGATCTCCGCGGTGGACTGGGCTCCCGGGGGCATGGAGGCGCATGATTCGGTGGAGGTGGCCCGGATGGTGGTCGCCGCCGGGGCCGATATCGTGGACGTCTCCGCGGGGCAGACCGTCCCGGAGGGCAAGCCGGTCTACGGCCGGCAGTTCCAGACCCCGTTCAGCGATCGGATCCGGCACGAGGCGCGGGTGCCCACGATGACCGTGGGGAACATCTCGTCGCCCGCGGACGTCAACACCATCCTGGCGGCCGGCCGCGCCGATCTGGTGGTGCTGGCGCGGGCGCACCTGTGGGATCCCTACTGGACCCGCCATGCCGCCGCCGACCTGGGCCACACCCTCTCATGGCCGCCGTCCTACGCGACGCTGAACCGCTACACCCCACGACTGCGGTAG
>CAMPKP010000099.1 GCA_946887295.1 uncultured Gemmatimonadota bacterium
GATCCGCGACCGCCAGTGCCCCCGGAGCACCATCCGCGAGGGCGCCGTGCGGCGCTCGCTCGAGGGGCTGGTGGCCGAAGGGCGGATGACGCTCCGGCCCGACGAGGTGGTGCTGGCCCTGGTCCGTCGCCTGGCGCGGGCCTTCGATCTGCTCTCCTGCGCTTTCGCCGTCATGGAGCCCGGGGCCGAGTGCGCTCGCGTGGTCGCCGAGGTCGGACCCGGCTCCGTGGCGGCGGGCGACGACAGCCTGCTGAACCCCGTGGAGCACCCGGAAGTTTCCGAGGCGATTCGCTCCCGTCGCACCATCTCGGGTCCCGGCGGCAGCGCGATCGCGATCCCGGCCGTGTCGGGGGGCCGGGTGCACGGCGTGCTGCTCGTCCGCCGGCGCCCGGAGCATCCGGGCCTGAGCCCGGCGCAGCTGCAGTTCGCCGAGACCCTCGCCGAGGCGGCGGCGAAGGCCCTCGAGCCGGCCCGCTGCGAAGGCCATGGCAACGGGAACGGCAACGGCGCGTCCCGGCCCGCCTCCGCGGTGGCCGACGACTCGCTGGACCTCCGGCTCCAGGAAGAGTTCGAGCGCGCCCGGCGCTACTCGCTCAGCTTCAGCCTGGTGCTTCTCGACATGGGCTCGCCCGGTGCCGAGCCCGGCGGGGTGGCCGAGCAGCTGCGCCGGAAGCTGAGGCTGCCCGACTTCGTCTCACGCTACGTCGGCGGTGAGGTCGCCATCGTGCTGCCCGAGACCGATGTGGACGGCGCCCGGCGGTCGGTGGCCCGCATGCGGGAGCAGCTCGGGGCGCCGCCGCCCGGCTCCACCGCCGGCGATGCGCCGTTCAGCGCGGGGATCGTCACCTACCCGCATCCCGCAGTGACCCAGGCCGACGACATGTTCGCCCTGGTCGAAGCGGCGCTCGCGCGGGGGAAGGCGCAGGCGGGCGAGCGCGTCGGCGTGGCCGACTGATCCGGTCCTATCGCCTGCGGAGCCACTCCGTCGGATCCAGCGCCACCTGATTCTCGCCCCGGATCTCGAAGTGCAGATGCGGGCCGTAATCGGAGTTCTCCCCGCCGACGTTGCCGATCACCTGGCCTCTCGCCACCGTCGCCGCCAGCTCGACCGCGGCGGATTGCAGGTGTGAGTACACCGAGTAGTACCCGTTGCCGTGCTCCAGCACCACGGTCAGCCCGTAGGTGCCGAACTGTCCCACCAGCCGGACCTTCCCCGCCTCCACCGACTTGACCGGCGTGCCCGCGCCCGCGGCGATGCCGACGCCGTTCCACCGGATGATCCCCCCGCTCGGCAGCGTGTCGCGCCCGAAGCGGTAGACGATCGCGCCCTCCACCGGCCAGTCGAGGCGGCCGAGATCGGCCGTCGTGATCGAGCCGGGCGCGGGCGTCGCCCCGCGGAGCCCGCGCGACGCCTCGTCGCGCCGGGCCCGCTCGAGCGCGGCGAGGACGTTGTTGAGCCGGGCCTCGTCCCGCTGCAGCGAGTCGAGGCGCTGCTCGGTGCTCTTGGCCGAGCGGCGCAGCTGGCTCAGGCGGCGGGCCCGGGCCCGGGCCAGCTCGGTGTACTTGGTGTACTCCGCCGCCCGCTCCTCCCGGGTGCGGTCGAGCTGCTTCCGGACGTCCAGCAGGTCGTCCCGCTGGTCGACGACGCGATTGCGGAGCTTCTCGACGTCGCCGACCAGGGCCCGATCCTGCCGGCTGGTGAGATAGAGGTACTTGTAGCGGCTCAGGAGGTCGCCGAACGACTCGGCGGCGAGCAGCGCCTGGAAGGTGTAGAGGGGCCCGCGCTTGTAGATGTCCACCAGCCGCCGCTCGAGGACGGCGCGGCGCTCCGCCAGGTTGTCCTCGGCGAGGATGAGCTCCGCGCTGGTGCGGTCGAGCCGGCCCGAGAGGCCGCCGATCTGCCGCTCGATCTCATCCACGATCTTCTGGGTCGACTCCCGCTGCCGCTCCAGGTTGTGGAGCTCGTCGTTGACGTCGTGCACCTGCCCCTGGAGCCGCTGCTGCTGCTCCTGCAGCCGGTCGCGCTCGCGCCGGATCTCCTCCAGTCTGCGGCGGCTCCGCTCCAGCTCGGGCGTGTCCTGCGCGGCGAGAGGCCCGCAGAGCAGGGCCAGCATCGCGAGCGCCACCAGCAGCCAACCGCTTCCCCATCCCGCGGCGCCCGCCCGCCGGTCAGACATTCCTCAGATGTCTCCCCACGCTCACCAGGCTGCCGCACAGGCCGAGGAGGACCCCGAAGACGATGATGACCAGCATGTGCTCCGGCCGGAAGAAGAGGAGCCCGGCGAAGGGACCTCCGGTGGTGTCCCGGAAGAGGAGATACCCGGCGTAGCAGAGCGCGAGGGAGAGGAAGCCGCCGAGCAGGCCCTTGAGCGCGCCCTCCAGCAGGAAGGGGCCGCGAATGAACCAGTTGGTCGCGCCGACCAGCCGCATGATCGAGATCTCGCGGGCCCGCTGCAGGATGGTGAGCCGGATGGTGACGCCGATGATGACCACCGCGACGGCGGCGAAGGCCAGGCCGATCACCAGCCCGACCAGGCCGGTCACGTTGCGGAGCTGGTCCAGGCGCTGGACCCAGTCGCGGCCGTAGCGGACGTCCTCCACGAACGCGAACCCCCGCATCCGCTCAGCCACCTGCTCCACGCTGGCCGACTGCCGGTAGCCCTCCTTCATCCGCACCTCGATCGAGGCGGGCAGGGGATTGGCCTTGAGGTCGCGGTACGCGTCGCGGAACTCCACCAGCTCGGACCGGGCGCGCTCGAGCGCCTGCTCCTCGGAGACGAAGCCCACGTCCTGGACCTCGGGAAATGCCGCGATGTCCTGGGTGGCGAGGGTGATCGTCTCGGTGGGGGTCCCCCGCATGACGAAGGCGACGATCTCGACCCGCTCCTCGATTCCCCGCAGCGCCTCGCGCAGGTTGATGGCCACCAGGCCGAAGAGGCCGAGGGTGAAGAGCGAGAAGGCGATGGTGGTGATGGAGAGCGTGGAGAGGAGCGGCGCCCGGCGGAAGGAGAGCAGCGCCTCGCGTGTCAGCAGTCTCACGACACCTCCGTCTCTTCGGTCTCGTCCACCGCCGTGTCGTAGACCACCGATCCGTCGCGGAGCTCGATGGTGCGGTAGGGCGTCTGCCGGACCAGGTCGAGATCGTGGGTCGCCATGACCACGACCGTGCCGCCGGTGTTGATGTCGCGGAGGAGCTGGAAGACGCCCCGGGTGGCGCGCTCGTCGAGGTTGCCGGTGGGCTCGTCGGCGATCAGGATGGCCGGGTCGTTCACCAGCGCCCGCGCGATCGCGATCCGCTGCTGCTCGCCGCCGGAGAGCTCGCGGGGGTAGGCCCGGCTCTTGGCCAGGAGGCCGACCTGGGTGAGCACCCGGGTCACTCTGGCCGCAATGGTATCGCGCCGGGCTCCGATCACCTCCAGCGCGAACGCGATGTTCTCGGCCGCCGTGCGGTCCTCCAGGAGCCGGAAGTCCTGAAACACGATGCCGAGCCGCCGGCGCAGCTTGGGCACTTCGTCCGTCCGCAGCGCGCTCACGTTGTAGCCGGAGACCCGGACCTCGCCCGACGTGGGCTTCTGCTCGGCGAAGAGCAGCTTCATGATCGTGGACTTTCCCGCGCCGGAATGGCCGGTCAGGAAGACGAACTCGCCCTTGCCGACCCGGAAGGAGATGTCCTTGAGGGCGAGGGCGCCGTTGGGATATGACTTGTCGACGTGGGAGAAGCGGATCACGGTCGAAAAGCTACACCAGCGGAACAGGGGAGAGAAGTGGAAACCGCGCGCGCTCGCGCGGCCGCCGGCTCACGCCTCCTTGCCGAGCGCCTGCCGCAGATCCTCGATGATGTCCTCGCCGTCCTCCAGCCCGCAGCTCAGCCGAAGGAAGCCGTCGGGGATGCCCGCCGCGGCGCGGCCTTCGGGCCCGAGATCGCGGTGGGAGGTGAGGCGCGGCTCGGAGACCAGGCTCTCCACGCCGGCGAGGCTGGGTGCGTGGATGACCAGCTTGAGCCGCTTGAGCATCCGCTCGGCGGCGCGAACGCCGCCCTTGAGCTCGAGCCCCACCATGCCCCCGAACCCGGCGAGCACCGTGCGGGCGTGGGCGTGATCGGGGTGCGAGGGCAGACCGGGATAGTGGACCCGCACGATGGCCGGATGCTGCTCCGCCCAGCGGGCGACGGCGAGGCCGTTGGCGTTGTGCCGCTCCATCCGCACCGCCAGGGTCCGGAGCCCGCGGTCCACCAGCCACGCGGTGTGGGGATCGATGGCCTGTCCCCACACCCGGAGCAGGCGATTCACCTCCTCGACCAGCGCGACCGAGCCCGCCACCGCCCCGGCGACGAGGTCGCTGTGCCCGTTGAGGTACTTGGTGGCGCTGGTGATGACGACGTCGGCCCCGTGCTCCAGCGGCCTGAAGTTGATCGGACTGGCGAAGGTCGCATCCACCAGCAGCGCCAGGCCGAACTCCCGGGCGACCTGGGCGAGCGGCGTCAGGTCGAGCACCCGCATGACCGGGTTGGTCGGCGTCTCCACGAAGATGGCCCGCGTGGTCTTCCGGACCGACCGGCGCCACAGCCGGGGCTGCGCCGGGTCCACGAAGGTGACTTCCATCCCCAGCCGCGTCAGCTCCTCGGCGAAGAACCGGCGGGTGCCGCCGTAGATCCAGCTGCTGCTGATGAGGTGGTCGCCCGGACGGAGCACCGCCAGATGGGCCAGCGCCGTGGCGCCCATGCCGCTGGCGACGAAGATCGCCTCCTCGGCGCCCTCCAGGAGCGCGTACTTCTTCGCCAGCGAGAGCTGGGTGGGCGTGTTCCCGTAGCGGGCGTAGAGGACGTCGTCCTCGGAGCCGACCGGATTGGTGAAGGTGCTGCTCTGCAGCAGCGGGGGCGCGACCGGAGACCAGTCGGGCCGGCGGCGCGGAAGGCCGTGGATCGCCAGCGTCGAGAGCCCGGGGCGGCGCGGACTCATGCGACGAGCAGGGGATACCGGAGATCGCCGTCGGGGCGTACCAGTCTGTGCAGGGTGAGGGCCTCGAGGGCCTCGGCCGCCCGGGCGTCCGTCCAGCCCAGGTGCGCCGCCAGGTCGGCGGCGCAGGCGCGCCCCAGACGGCACAGGCTGGTGAACGCGGCGCGCGCGTCGGGAGAGACCCAGCCGAGGAGCAGCGGGTCTCCGTCCGCGATGAGCGCGGCGACCGCCAGCCGGTGATGGGTCAGCACCTGGGCGATCGCGTCGTGCTGGTCGTCCCGCAGGCCGCGGAGCACCACGAACCGGGGCCGGGGCGACGCCTGGGCCAGCAGCAGCTTGGCGACGATCTCCTCGGCGCAGCTGAAGTCGAGCAGCTCGATGTCGGAGAAGTCGAGGAGCGCGGTGAGGCAATCGGAGCGGGCGAGCGCGTCCTCGATGCGAGTGCGGACCGCCGCCCCGGTGGGCCGGGTGACGAGATGGCGGTAGGGCGACGTCGCCGTCTCGCGCAGCAGGTGACCGATCCAAATGGTCTCGATCATCTGCTCTCGGCCTCCTGGGCGGGGATGGTGATCTGCACCTGGGCTCCGGGAAAGAACGGGAGGTGGTCGGCCAGGGGAACGTCGTCGTCCCAGGCCGGGACGATGGACAGCCGCGCGGTGCCGCTGCGGATCGAGATCTTGCCCTTCCAGCGGTCGAGGAAGCCCTTGATCCCCGCGAGTCCCTGGCCGCGCCCCGGGTCGCGAAACCGGCTCACGCCCTGGATCAGCGCCGCCTCGAGCGCCGCGCCGTCGCCCCATCGCTCGCCGAAGCGCTTGGCGTGGGTGCTCTCGAGCGAGCGGCGGAACCCCACACCAGCATCACTGACGGCGATCACCGCCACGCGCCGGCCCAGCCGCCGCCGGAAGGTGTACACCTGCACGGCCACCCAGCCCCCGGTGCCGGCGTGCTCCACAATATTCTGGCACGATTCGGAAAGCGCCATACTGAATCGCATCGTCGCGTTGCGCTCGAGGCCCAGCTCGCCGTGGAGGATCCGCGACGCGCTCTCGCTGATCTTCTCGACCACCTGGTGCACGTCCTCCATCGCCCGGACCGGCGTGACGTCGAGCAGGACGTCGCTCGGCCCGGTCGCCGCGGCCTTGGGCACCCGGCCATGCAGCTCGAACAGCTCCGCGGCGTGGCGGAAGAAGCCGACCCGCGCCCAATAGCGCTTGACGTCGTCACTGGCGGGGACCGTGAGGAGCGGGCGCTCACCCTTCGCCTCGGCGATGGCCTGTCCCGCGGTGAGCATCCCGATGAGGCCGTAGGGCGAGGCCCACTGCGCCGCGCGCGCGTCGATCAGGAGCTTCTCCTCGCTCGGCCACGCGCCGAAGCCGGCCGCGAACTGATCGAAGTTGCGGTCGTCGAAATGGGCGGGGACCTCGATCACCCGGGTCACGGCGTCACCAGCTCGCCGCGGAGATGGCGCGAGAGCCCTCCGGCGCCGCGGAACGCGGCGTTGCGCGAGGCCATGGCGTTGGCATGGCGGATCGCCGCTTCGACCGTGTCGCCGGCGAACAGCCGGGCCGCCGCCGCCGCACCGAAGACGTCGCCGCAGCCGGTGGGATCGAGCATCTCGACCGCCGGCGCGGGGATGAGCGCGGTGCGGAGCGGCGCGGGCGGCGGTGAGACCGGGGAAGGGCGAAACGCCGGGACGACGGAGGTCCGTCCTTCCGCGGCCCACCCGTCGAAACCCGGGGCCGCCACGTACGCCGCCCCCTTCGCCGCGAGCGTGACGACGAGCAGCGACGTGCCGGCGGCGATCGCGTCGACGGCGAGACTCAGGGGATCGGGAGAGAGTTGCCGCATCTCGTCCTCGTTCAGCTGGACCACGTCGAAACATCCCAGCCACGCGGCGGCCTCCTGCAGTGCCCGGGGGACCCGCACCCCGTCGTGCTGCATGCCGAGCAGGAGACTGTGCAGGTCCGCGTAGATCGGTCCCGCGAAGCCCTGCCGGAGCGCCTGGGCCGTGCCGAGAGCCAGCTCGAAGCCGGAGATGAAGTTCAGGTAGATCGCGTCGAGATCCCGGACCATCGGCCCCAGCTCGGCCCAGGTCCAGCCCGGAACTCCCCCCGACATGCGCTCGGTGCGGCGCTCGGTCGAGTAGTAGTGCAGCACGACCCGGTTGTTCGGCGCCGGCACCTCGACGCAGCGGGCGCCCGGCGTCAGCCGCTCGAGCCCGCCGAGAAACTCGCGGGCCTGGGGGGCGAGGTCCTGTCCGACCTTGATCAACGGCACGATCTCCCAGCCCGGCGCGACGCTCGCGTCGAGGCTCGCGAGCGCGTAGGCGATGCCGCCCCACTCCTCGACCGGCGTCGCGAGCGGGTCGCGGCCGTAGATCTGGTCCCAGACCAGGGACCCGAGAATGCCGACCTTAGGCATCCAGGAACGTCTTGGCCGCCCCGTACACGCCCGCGGTGCCCACCAGCTCACCGGGCACGATGCGGCAGGCGGCGACCGCGGGCTTGAAGGCCCGGCGCGCCGTCTCCCGCCGCAACGGGATGAAGAGGTGGTCGCCCGCGAGGGTGACCCCGCCGCAGATCACGACCACGTCGGGATTGAAGATGTTGAGCAGATTGGCGACTCCGACGCCGAGAAACTTGGCGGTGTCGTTCACCACCTCGAGGGCCAGCTCGTCGCCGTCGTGCGCCGCCTCGTAGACGGTCTGGGCCGTGATCCGCGACATGTCGCCGCCCACGTAGCCGGGCAGCCGGGTCTCGGCGCCCGCCTCGATCGCCTCGATGGCCCGCATGGCGATGTTGGGGCCCGACGCATAGGCCTCGAGGCAGCCGTAGTTACCGCACTTGCAGCGGCGGCCCTCGGTGTCGATCGTCGCGTGGCCGATCTCACCCGCGACGTCGGAGGCGCCGTGATAGAGCCGCCCGTCGAGGATGATCCCGCCGCCGATGCCGGTGCCGATGGTGATCCCGATCGCGTGCCGGCAGCCGCGGGCCGCGCCGACCCACCACTCCCCCAGCACCGCGCAGTTCGCGTCGTTGTCCAGCTCGGCCGGAAGGCCGAGACGGTCGCGGATGATCTGCCGCAGCGGGAGATTCACCCAGCCCAGGTTGGGGGTGAGGAGCACGACCCCGCTCCTGGTGTCGAGCGGGCCCGGCGCGCCCACGCCGACGCCGAGAATCTCCGCCCCGGGCCGCACCCGCCGCGTCTCCGCGATGCAGCGCTGCGCCAGCGTCACGAGCCGGTCCACGACGTCATTGGAGCCGGCTTCCGCATGGGTCGGCTCGCTCCCCAGCGCGTGGAGCGTGCCGCCGTCCTCGGACACGCACCCCACCACCAGGTTGGTCCCGCCGATGTCAATGCCGAGGACGAATCGCACGCCGCTCCTCTGCTCCCGCCACCATGACCGTCGCCTCCGCCACGGTCTCGACCGGGAGCTCGCGCATACAGCGGTGATGGCCCAGCGGACAAATCTGCGGGCCGTGGGCGGAACAGGGGCGGCACGCGAGACCGGCGTGGCCCAGGGCAAGACTGCGCGCTCCGCGGGGGCCGAACCCCTGCTCGGGCACGGTGGGCCCGAACAGGGCGACCACCGGGGTGCCGACCGCGGTCGCGAGGTGCAGCGGGGCGGAGTCGTTGGTGACCAGCACGCGCGCCCGCTGGATCAGCGCCGCCGACGCCCTGAGGCTCAGCGCGCCCGCCGCGCTCCAGGCGCGCCCCGGGGCGGCGCCCACCACCTCGCTCGCCAGCGCGGCGTCGTCGCTTCCCCCGACCACCACCAGCGGGCCGTCGAGCGCTGCCGCGAGCGCCGGATAGTAGGGCCACCGCTTGGTGCCCCAGATGGAACCTGGTGCGATCGCGATGAATCCCGGCGCGATGCCGTGCGCCTGGAGCCAGCGGTCGGCGGCGGCCGCATCGTCGGGCCGGAGCGCGAGCGACACCGGCGCCGCCGCCCGGGTGCTCCGGCCCGCCAGCGCGAGGAGCCGCTCCACTTCATGACCGGTGGGCAGTCGCCTGACGCGCGTGGTATAAGTAATCGCGGCCGGACTGTCCGCGAAGCCCGTGCGCTCCGGCACCCGGGCGAGCAGCGCGATCGCCGCGGACCGCCATGAGCGGTGGGGCAGGTAGGCCCGGGCGTATCCCCGCGCCCGCAGGCCGGCCGCGAGCCGCCAGAGCCCGGCGGGTCCCGCGTCGCGGCCACGCTTGTCGTACCGGATCACCGCCCGCACCGCGGGATGACCCTCGAGCAGCCCGGCCGCGGCCGGGGTCACCAGCACGTCCACCGGCCCGTGCCGCTCCGCCAGCGCGGCGAGCAGCGGCGTGCTCAGGACGACGTCGCCCAGGAAGGCGGTCTGGATCACCAGGGTGGCGGAACGCCGTTCCGCCATCAGTCCACCTGCAGCACCGCCAGGAACGCCTCCTGGGGGATCTCCACCGCGCCGATCTGCTTCATGCGCTTCTTCCCCTCCTTCTGCTTCTCCAGGAGCTTGCGCTTGCGGGTGATGTCGCCGCCGTAGCACTTGGCCAGGACGTCCTTGCGGAAGGCGGAGATGGTCTCGCGGGCGATGATCTTGTTGCCGACGGCGGCCTGAATGGCGACCTGATAGAGCTGGCGCGGGATCAGCTCCTTCAGCTTCTCCGCGACCTTGCGGCCGTACTCCTGCGCCTTGTCGCGGTGAATGATGACGCTGAAGGCGTCGATCGGATCGCCGTTGATGAGCATGTCGAGCTTCACCAGGTCGGCCTCGCGGTAGCCGGCCATCTCGTAGTCGAGCGACGCGTAGCCCCGGCTGAGCGACTTCAGCTTGTCGTAGAAGTCCAGGACGATCTCGCCCAGCGGGAAGTCGAAGTGGAACTCGACCCGGCTGGTGTCGATGTAGTGCATCCCGTTGTACACCCCGCGCCGCTCCTGCCCCAGCTTCATGATGCCGCCGATGTAGTCGGCGGGGGCCATGATCCGGGCCTTCACGCAGGGCTCCTCGATCCGGGCGATCGACGCCGGGTCGGGCAGGTTGCTCGGGTTCTCCAGCAGGAGCATCTCGCCGTCGGTCCTGTACACGTGATACTCCACCGTCGGCACGGTGCTGATCAGATCGAGGTTGAACTCCCGCTCGAGCCGCTCCTGCACGATCTCCATGTGCAGCAGGCCCAGGAACCCGCAGCGGAACCCGAAGCCGAGGGCGGTGGAGGACTCGGGCTCGTACTGCAGGCTGGCGTCGTTGAGCCGGAGCTTCTCCAGCGCGTCGCGGAGCCCCTCGTACTGGTCGGAATCGGTCGGGTAGAGGCCGGCGAAGACCATGGACTTCACCTCCCGGTATCCCGGGAGGAGCTCGGTGGCGCGCTCGTGGGCGTCGAGGATCGTGTCGCCCACCCGGGCGTCGCGCACGTCGCGCAGGCTGGCCACGAGATAGCCGACCTCGCCCGCCTCGAGCACCGGGGCCGGCCGCTGGCCCAGCTGGAGGTAGCCCACCTCGTCCACCTGGTACACGTCGTCCGGGTGGGCGCCGAAGGTGATCTCCATCCCTTCGCGCACCGCGCCGTCCACCACCCGGATACTGGGGATCGCGCCGCGGTAGCGGTCGTAGTAGGAATCGAAGATCAGCGCCCGGAGCGGCGCATCCTCCTTGCCGCGGGGCGGGGGAACCCGGGCCACGATGGCCTCGAGCAGCTCGGGCACGCCGGTCCCCTCCTTGGCGGAGACCGCGAGGATCTCCTCCCGCCGCGAGCCGATCAGGTCCATGATCTCCTGGGCCCGCTTCTCCGGCTCGGCTCCGGGCAGGTCGATCTTGTTGAGGACCGGGATGATCTCCAGCCCGGCGTCCATCGCCAGGAAGAGGTTGCTCAGCGTCTGAGCCTGAACGCCCTGGGAGGCGTCCACCACCAGGATCGCCCCCTCGCACGCCGCCAGCGACCGCGAGACCTCATAGGTGAAGTCCACGTGCCCCGGCGTGTCGATCAGGTTGAGCTCGTACTCGCTCCCGTCGCGCGCCGTGTAGCTCATCCGCACGGCGTTGAGCTTGATGGTGATCCCGCGCTCCCGCTCGAGGTCCATCGTGTCGGTGATCTGCTCGCGCATCTGGCGCTTCTCGACCGCACCGGTCGCTTCGATGAGGCGGTCGGCCAGGGTCGACTTGCCGTGGTCGATGTGGGCCACGATGCAGAAGTTGCGAATACGGGACTGGGACATGGGCGGAAGATAGCGGGGCCGCGCGATGCCCGGGCAGCGGGTCCGCGGCACGCCCACTTCCGGGGGTAGGTACTCTTCTCCGGTGACCGCCCGCCGCCCCCCCGTCGCCGCCGACCTCGGCATGCTCCTGGTCGCCCTCATCTGGGGCGTCAACTTCACCGTCACCAAGGGCGCCTTCTCCCGGTTCCCGCCGCTCGCGTTCACCGCGGTCAGGTTCGTGCTGGCGAGCCTGCTCCTGATCCCGATCGTCCGCCGTCTGGAGGGCCCCGAGCCGCTGCCGCGCGGCGTGCTCGCCCGGCTGATCGTGCTCGGCGTGGTGGGGAACACGCTCTACCAGCTCGGGTTCATCTCCGGGCTCGCCCTGACCACCGCGTCGAACAGCGCGCTCATCCTCGCCTCGATGCCGTCCATCGTGGCGCTGCTCTCGGTGGCGCTCCGGTTCGAGCCGTTTCGACCCAAGGTGCTGGGTGGCGTGCTGGTGGCGACGCTGGGCGTGGTGCTGGTGGTCGCCGCGCGCGGCACCGGATTCGGCGAGGCGACCAGCGCGGGCGATCTCCTGACGCTCGGCGCCGTGATCTGCTGGGCCGGCTATACCCTCGGGCTCAGGGTGCTGCCCGACGAGATCTCGCCCCTTCGGGTCACCATGGTGACCACGGTGGCGGGGACGCCGGGCCTCGTGCTCGCGGGACTGCCGGAGCTGCTCGAGATGGATTGGAGCGCGGTGGGATGGCAGGGGTGGGCCGCGCTCGGCTACGCCACCGTGTTCTCGCTGCTGGTGGCCTACCTGATCTGGAACCGCAGCGTGAAGATCGTGGGGCCGAGCCGCACGGTCATCTACATGTGCCTGACGCCGCTCATCGCGGTCGCCAGCGCCGCCGCCTTCCTGGGGGAGCGTCCCATGCCGCTGCAGGCGGTGGGCGCGGCGCTGATCATCGCGGGGGTGCTGCTGACCCGGCGCTAGCCGGGCTCCTCCGGGCGCGCTACTCGTCCTCCACGATGAGCCTCCGGCTCTCCGGATCCCACGCCGGCCGGCGCGCGGCGTTGCCGATCTCCCGGCCGAAATAGTACAGCAGCTTCAGGATCCGCGACTCCTTCTCGCCGTCGATCTTCTCCGGCGAGTCGGTGACCCGGTGGTAATCCTCGTGGACCCCGTTGAAGAAGAAGATGGCCGGAACGCCCTTGCGGGCGAAGTTGTAGTGGTCGGACCGGAAATAGAACCGCTCCTCGGGCCAGCGGTCGTCGATCGCGACCATCCCGAGCTCGGGGTGGGCCGCGTTCACCCGCTCGAGGGTGGCGCCGAGATCCGAGTGCTCCTTGCCGATCGCCACGATGGTGTCCGGCCAGTTCCGGCCCAGCATGTCGAGGTTGATGTTCGCGACCAGCTGCCCCACCGGCACCGGAGGATGCTCGCTGAAGTACCGGCTGCCCCACAGACCCTTCTCCTCGCCGCTCACCGTCAGGAAGATGATGGACCGCTTCGGCCGGGCCCCCGGCCGGCTGAACGCCTCGGCCAGCTCGATCACGCCCGTGGTGCCCGACGCGTTGTCGTCCGCGCCGTTGTTGATGCTGTCGGCGCGGCCCGGCGTCACGCCGATGTGGTCCATGTGCGCGGAGAACACGAGGTACTCGTCCCGCAGCGCGGGGTCGCTCCCCTCGAGTATGCCGACGGTGTTGGGTGCACTGAGCGAGTCGGTGACGGTCTCCTTCAGCTCCACCGTCACCGTGAGTCCGGGCAGGTCGCGCGCCACCGGGCGCACGGACTTCCTCACCTCGGCCAGGTCGAGTCCGGCCGCTCGGAGCACCGGTGCGATCGCGGCCTCGCTGATCTCGACCGAGGCCGTCGCCGGCATGAGCCTCCGGGACAAGGTCGTGGTGTACGTGCACGA
>CAMPKP010000100.1 GCA_946887295.1 uncultured Gemmatimonadota bacterium
TACAGATCACCCAGCCGGAAGACTTCTGGGCCCCGTCGAAGTACCTGATCCTGGTCCAGGACTGAGAGCAGCGCCCCTTCGAGGGGGCGCGGCAGGTCGGCGGCTCCCGGTGCAGACCGGGGGCCGCTCTGCTTTTGGGGCGGGGTTGTCGCGTGGTTGAGGGTCGGCGGCGAGGGTATAGTCGGGTCGATCCGCGATGCGGTGTGAAAAAGAATGAGCCGGTTCCAGCAGTGTAACAGGTTGGCTCCTCAGCAGTTTGTGAAATCGTTGTCAACATTCTCTACAGAGGCATGAGGAAAACTTGCGGGGTGAGCGCGGGCGCGTGACGGATGACACGGCGGGGACCGCCCCCCGGTGGCACATTGGGGTCGTTTCCGTACCACCGACGGTCACTGAAACCGTACCACCGACGGTCACTGAACTCCGTACCACCGACGGTCACTCAATCGAGAGGTCCTATGCGTAGCATTGCCCTGACTGCGGCGATCGCCGGCTTAGTGCTCACCAGCGCTTGCAAGAAGACCGGCGAAGGCGAATACCAGGTGGAGAAGCCGGTCATCGGCACCGAGACCGACACCATGGAGACGCCCAGCGTCGAGACCGGCACCGTGAAGGACACGATCAGCGTGCCGGATGTGGATGTGAACAGCGAGAAGAAGGAAGTGAAGCTCCCCAAGGTCGACGTCGAGACACCGGAGGAGCGGGAGCAGGGCCAGTAGCCGACGCGCGGCGCCACGGCCACCTCCCGGTGGCTCGTGGCGTCCGGCGCCCCCTGGGTATATTGGGCGCGCGGTACCATCCGACCGCGCATTTTCGTCCGACACATTTCCGGAGTCCGCCATGAGCCTCGCCCGGCTGAGCGCTCTGCTGGCCGCCTGCGCGGTCTGCGCGCCAGCGCTCACAGCCGCCCAGTCTCCGCCGCCGCCGCAGGTCGTCGCGATCCGGGCCGGCCGCCTGGTGGACGTGGAGCGGGGCGAGGTGCGGCGCGACCAGCTGATCGTGGTCCGCGGCGACAGGATCGAGGCGATCCAGCCGGGGAGCACTCGGCCGCCCGGCGGGGCCCGGGTGATCGACCTGTCGCGCTACACCGTCCTGCCGGGACTGATCGACTGCCACGCCCACATGATCGGCGATCTCACCGACGCCGACGCCCTGCTGCCGCTGCAGCGATCCGGCGCGCAGGAGGCGTTCAGCGGGGTGCGGAATGCGCGGAGCACGCTGCTGGCGGGGTTCACCACGGTGCGCGACGTCGGGACCTACCGGGCCCTGGTGGACGCCGCGCTGCGGGACGCCATCGACGACGGCACCGTGATCGGGCCGCGGATGGCCGTGGCCGGCGCCTACGTGACGGTCACCAGCGGCGGGGGAGAGCTGGTCGGCGCCGCCCACGACGTCACCATCCCCTTCGACTACCGGTTCGGGGTCGCGAACACCGCCGACGAGGTCCGCACCCGGGTGCGGGCGATCCTCAACGGCGGCGCGGATTTCATCAAGATCATCGCGACCGGCGCGGTGCTCACCGAGGGGACCAAGCCCGGGACCTCGGAGTACACCGAGGAGCAGATCAGGGCGGCGGTGGAGCAGGCGGCCGAGTACGGCACCTTCGTCGCGGCGCACGCGCACGGAGCGGAGGGGATCAAGCGCGCGGTCCGCGCGGGGGTCCGCTCCATCGAGCACGGCTCCCTGATGGACGACGAGGCGATCGCGCTGATGAAGGAGCGGGGCACCTGGCTGGTGGCGGACATCTACAACGGCGACTACATCGCGAAGACCGGGCGGGAGCAGGGCTGGCCCCAGGAGATCCTGCGCAAGAACGACGAGACCACCGAGACCCAGCGGGCCGGCTTCCGCAAGGCGGTGGCCGCCGGGGTCAGGATCGCGTACGGCACCGACAGCGGGGTCTATCCCCACCGCTTCGCCGCGCGCCAGCTTCCCTACATGGTACGCTACGGCATGACCCCCCTGCAGGCCATCCGCTCGGCCACGCTGTCGGCGGCGGAGCTGATGGGATGGGAGGACCGGGTGGGATCCCTGACCGCCGGCAAGCTCGCCGACATCATCGCGGTGCCGGGGGACGCGCTGGCCGATCTCCAGAGCTTCGAGAATGTCCCGTTCGTGATGAAGGGCGGAGTCGTTCATCGGGCGCCTTGAGGGGAGGATGGCTTGAGACACGCAGGCTTGCTTCTCGCAGTGATAGCGGGGGTGTGCACCGGGCAGCTCGCCGCACAGCGTCCGGTGGAGACGGGAGACCTGAACCGGATCCGGGAGGTGAGCGATCCGCAGCTCTCGCCCGACGGCAAGTGGGTCGCGTACACCGTCTCGACGGCCGACACCGTCGAGGACAAGCGCGACGCGGACATCTGGATGGCAAGCTGGGACGGCGGCCGCAGCGTTCGCCTCACCTGGACCAGAAAGCGGGAGCACGCGCCGCGCTGGAGCCCCGACGGCCGCTATCTCGCCTTTCTCTCGGCCCGTGACGACGCGCGCGAAGTGGAGCAGCTGTGGCTGCTGGACCGCCGGGGCGGCGAGGCCGAGCGGCTGACCGATCTCCCCGGCGGCGTCTCGGACTATGCCTGGTCTCCGGACGGCACCCGCCTCGCCCTCATCGCGTCCGATCCCGATCCCGACAAGCCGCTCCCCGGCCAGGACAGCACCAAGCGGCGCCCCGAGCCGATCGTGGTGAGCCGCTTCCGCTTCAAGTACGACGGAGTGGGGTACATCGGCGAGGAGCGCGACCATCTCTACCTGCTCACGCTCCGGGACCGGAAGACCGAGATCGTCACGCCCGGCGACTACGACGAATACGCCCCGTCCTGGTCGCCGGACGGCCGGTCGATCGCGTTCCTGAGCCGCCGGCGCTCCGAGTACGATCGGACCGACAACTGGGATCTCTACGTCGTCGACGCGACGCCGGGCGCCGAGCCCCGCCAGCTGACCACATTCGCGGGGGCGGACATGGACCCGGAGTGGGGCAACCGCGCGCCGAGCTGGAGCCCGGACGGCAGGCTCATCGCCTACGTCCAGGGAGGGAAGCCCGAGCTGATCTACTACGGCGGGCAGAAGGTCGCCGTCGTGCCGGCGGACGGGGGCCCGGCCCGGGTGCTCACCGGGGCGCTGGACCGGAACGTGCTCTCGCCCACCTTCTCGCCCGATGGCGCGTCGGTCCTCTTTCTCCTGGAGGACGACCGGGTCTACCATCTGGCCCGGGTGCCGGTCGCCGGGGGCGAGGTCGAGCGCCTGGTCGAAGGCAAGCGGGCGATCGAGGATCTGTCGGTCGGCCGGGACGGCCGGGTGGCGCTGACCTCCAGCACCACGACGCGACCCACCGAGGTGTTCGCGGTCGAGGGCCGCGAGCTCCGGAAGCTCTCCGCGCAGAACGACGCCTGGCTCGAGCAGGTGCGGCTCGCTCCGGTCGAGGAGATCTCGTTCCGGAGCCGCGACGGCACCCCGATCCACGGCTTCATGGTGAAGCCGCCGGATTATCGCGAGGGCACCCGATACCCCACCATCCTCCGGATCCACGGCGGACCGGTCTGGCAGTACTTCCACGACTTCGCCAACCTCGACTGGCAGGTCCTGGCCGCGAACGGCTACGTCGTGCTCGGCGTGAATCCGCGGGGCAGCTCGGGGCGGGGCGAGAAGTTCGCCGCGGCCATCTACGCGGAGTGGGGCCGGAAGGACGGCGACGACGTGCTCGCGGCGGTGGATTACGCGGTCGAGCGCGGCATTGCCGACCCCGGGCGCCTGGGGATCGGCGGGTGGAGCTACGGCGGCATCCTGACGAACCAGGTCATCGCCCGCGACCGGCGGTTCAAGGCCGCGATCAGCGGCGCGGGGCAGGGCAACGCGCTCCTCGGGTATGGCACCGACATGTACGCGCTGGAGTACGAGATGGAGCTGGGGAAGCCCTGGGCCAACCTGGACGCGTGGAAGCGGGTCTCCCAGCCCTTCCTGCGGGCCGACCGCATCGTGACGCCGACGCTCTTCGTCTGCGGCCAGGAGGACTGGAACGTCCCGCTGGTGAACTCCGAGCAGATGTATCAGGCGCTCAAGAGCCTGGGCCGGGACACCGAGCTGGTGATCTATCCGGGCGAGTCCCACGGGATCCGGCGGCCCTCGTTCGTGCTGGACCGGATGGAGCGGTATCTTGCCTGGTACGGCGAGCGTCTGGGCGCCACCACGCCGGCGGGGGCGAAGGCCGGGGCGCGCTAGGAGGGCCGAGACATGCGGGGTTCGAGCGGGGCCGCGATGCGGAAGCTGGGGCTGGTCGCCCTGCTGGTCGGCTGCGCCGCGAAGGCCGAGGACCAGGACGCCGAGCCGTCACGCTCCGACCGCGAGCTGGCGCTCGAGGTCGAGAATCACGGCTGGAGCGACGTCGTGATCTACCTGGTCCGCGGCACCGCCGTGGACCGGCTGGGCATGGTCGGCTCGCTCAACACCAAGACCTTCGTCTTTCCCTACAGCAAGCTCGGCATCGGCAACGACGTCCGCCTGCGCGCCGATCCGATCGGCGGGCCGACCACGTTCACCAGCGAGAACCTGCTGGTGCAGCCGGGGCAGTGGGTCAAATGGACCCTGGAGAGCGATCTGTCGAGGTCGTTCCTGGCGGTGTACTAGCTCCGCCGCTCCGCTCCCCTAAGCATTCCGATCCAGGCACCCCACCGAATTCGGGTTGTTCTGCACCTCCTGCGGCAGCGGCAGGTTCACGTCCGGCCCGTAGGATCCGCCCTTGAGGTACGGCCCGACCGGGAACACGGCCTCGGCACCGCGACCGTACTGGCGGATCAGACGGCGCATGTCGCCGAGCCGGTGGCCGGTGGCGAAGAGCCAGAATGCGCGCTCGCTGAACAGCAGGTCCGTCGCCTCGTCGGCGCTGCCGGGCTCGTCGAGCGGGTCGAGGCCCTGGAGCGCGCGGAGGTCGTTGAGGGTGGTGGTCATCCCCGAGAAGTCCGACCCGCGGAGCTGCGCTTCCGCCTCGATGAGCCGGGCCTCGATGCCGCTGGCGATGACGACCGACGCGTCGAATCCGGGGTATTTGGTCAGGGTGAACTGCGGGGTGGACCCGTCGAGCCCAAAGTCCTCGGCGTCGTCGAAGGGCACCCGGTCGTCCTCCGCCGTGCGGAAGGGAAGGCCGTTGCCGCCCTCCGCGTCGGACACCGACCAGAGCCACCCGTCGCTGTACCCGAAGACGGCGTTCTGAAGTCGGGGCGGGCTGGTGGCGTGCTCGGTGACGTACTCGAACTCGGTGGGCACCGCCGCCACCGCGGCCGCCGCGCCGGCGAAATCGTCGAGATCGAGCAGCGCCCGAGCCTTGCCCACGGAGGCCAGGTTGAAGACCTCGAGCGCCTCGTCGGAGTCCGCCAGCAGCGTGCCCGGCTCCGCCAGTGCCGCGTCGAAGCTCTCCACCGCGCTCTGGAAGATCTGCTCGGTCGTCTGGGGCTCGCCGTACACCTGCTCGTCGCCCTCGAGGCGGCTGAACGCCACGCCGGAGCAGAACGCCTCGCCCAGATAGACCCGCGCGAACCCGTCGAGGCTCAGCATCTCGCCGATCCGGGGGTCCTCGTCCGGGGCCGGGCCGAACTCGCGGAGCGCGTCGGCCGCGGTCTCGGCGGCGGCCCGGGCCCGGTGGAGGTTGTGGTAGTAGGCGAACAGGGTCGAGTTGTTGCTGAACACCCGCCGCTGGTCCAGCTCCTGCTCGGTGGGCGGCGTGGTCGAGAGCACGAACTCGTCGGCCATGAGCCCGCTCAGCAGCACGTGTCCCTCGGTCACGCCGGCGTCGAGGTCGCCGTCGCCGTCGTGGGCCAGGGCGAAGTCGGAGATGGCCCCCACCCGCAGGGCCTCGGCGCCGGACGGCGTGGTCACGTCGCCGGGCTCCACGATGTCGGGCTGGTTGGTGTCGAGCAGGCCGCAGGCGGCCACCATCGCCGCCAGCGCGGCGGTCACGATCGGCTTCACCGGGAGTCGGTCCTTGATTGATGGCATGGTCGAGTCGCCCTCAGAAGCCGACGTTGATCCGCGCGGTCCAGTACTGGACCTGCGGCTGCGACTCGAAGTCGCTGGTCGAGAAGTTGGACTGCGCGAAGGCGTTGATCTCGGGATCCACGCCGCTGTAGTCCGTGATGGTCCAGAGGTTCCGTCCGGCGAGCGTCAGGCTCAGCCGGCTGGCGCGGAAGCTCCGGGCCCACTTGTCGGGGGCGAACAGGGTGAGGGACAGCTCGCGCAGCTTGATGAACCAGGCGGGCTCGTAGTAGCCCCACTCGGTGGCCTCGTTGACCACCGCCTGGGCGTTGGCCTGCTCCTCCAGCGGCGCGGTGCGGTCGTTCAGGCCGCGGCAGTTGAAGACCGGCGTGCAGCGGAACGACTCGATCGCGTTGTCGAGGTAATGGCCGCCGCGATAGTCGAACTGGGTGCCGATCCGGACCGAGCCTCCGAAGAGGGTGAGGGCGCTGTTGAGCGAGGCCTCCTTGTTGGGCAGGGCGCGGCCGCGGAAGACCGCCTCGTCGCCCACCGAGATCTCGTCGGCGGCGATGATGCCGTCGCCGTTGGCGTCGCCGAAGCCGGTGATCGGGCGGGCCCAGTACCCGCCGAGCGGGTAGCCCTCGACGTGCCGCTGGAGTCCGAAGGCGAAGATGATCGGCTCGACCCCCTCGCCCAGCTCCACGAGGTTGTTGTCGTACACCGAGCCGCTGATCGACAGGTCCCAGGCCATGCTCTTGCCGTCGATGATCCGGGTGTTGATCGCCAGCTCGGCGCCGTAGTTCTTGATCTCGCCGAGATTGAAGAACTGGGTCTCGGAGGCGCCCAGGTCGGGCGAGACGTTCCGCTCGATCAGGGCGTCGCGGGTGTTCTTGTTGAAGTAGGTGAACTCGACGCTCACCCGCTCGCTGAACATCGAGGCGTCGAACCCCAGCTCGATCTCCCGGCTCCGCTCCGGCTTGAGGCCGGGGTTGCCCAGGTTGGCGAAGCTGACGCCGGTGCCGGCCTCGCCGCCGCGCTTGCCGGCGACGGGGGAGTAGTAGCGCAGGGCGTCCGTCGTCCCGGGCTGCTGGCCGGAGACGCCGAGCGCCCCCCGGACCCGGAAGGTGCTGAGCCACGACCGGCTGCCGAAGAACGGCTCGTCCGACACCAGCCAGGAGACGCTCGCCTTGGGATAGATCGTGGCATCGAAGTTCCGGCCGAAGGCGCTGTTGTCGTCGAACCGCAGGGCGCCGGTCACGAACAGACGCTCCTTGAGGCCGAACTCCTGCTCCACGTAGGTGCCGAGGGAGCGCGACTCGATGGTCTCCTCCCGGGCGGTGGTGACGCCGGCGCCGCTGATCGTCTCGGAGCCGGCCGGCAGGATCCGGCCGGTGGCGAACGTGCCGCTCACCAGGTCGCGGTAGAACTGGCCGCCGACCGAGGTCTTCGAGGCCAGGCTCGGGGTGAGCCTGAAGCGGGCAGTCGCGGCCAGGTCCACCGAGGTCTGGGTGGTCTGGAACCGGTTGTCGCTTCGCGCCCCGAGGCGGTTCTGGAGGTAGTCCGCGACCTGGCCGGTGGGGAAGAACTGGATGTCGGTCCGGTTGGTCACGTCGTAGCCCAGGGTCGCCCGGGTGGTCAGCCACGAGCTGGGCCGCCAGTTCCCGGTGAGTCCGCCGATGAACCGCTCGGTCCCCTGGTTGGCCAGCTCGGCGAAGAGCTCGGCCGGGGTGAAGAACCAGCCCCGATTCATGTCGAACGGAACCCCGCTCGCCTCGGCGCTGCCGGTGATGGTGAGAAAGCTGTTGTCGTTCTCCACGAAGCGGGTGTCGCTGGAGGTGTACCCGATGTTCGCCTGGATATCCGCGTTGGCATGGACGTTGGCCCCGACGTTGGCCCGGAGGCTCACCCGCTCCAGGGCGTTGGGCCGGATCTGGTTGTCGGGCACGAAGCCGCGGTCCGCCCGGATCGAGTCCTCCTCGAACCGGGGCAGCCGGTAGACCCCGTCCTCCTTCTCGTAGTCGCCCGACACGTAATACGTGAGCAGCTCGTTCCCGCCCGAGACGTTGGCCCCGTACTGCTGCCGCAGGCCGGCCTTGAGCGGACTGGTGAAGGGATCGTCGAGCGGGGAGAACCGGCTCACCGAGTCCTGGGCGCAGAACCCGTCCATCTCGAACTGGAGGGTGCAGAAGCCGTCGAAGTCGGGATTGTCGGCGTCCCGGCCGTTGTAGTTGATGGGGTACGTGTTCTGGTCGGTGACCGCGCCCATCTCGCTGTAGAGATTCCACCGCGCCTTGCCCGCGCGGCCCCGCTTGGTGGTGATCCGGACCACCCCGTTGGAGGCCTGGATCCCGTACAGCGTCGCCGCCGCGGGGCCCTTCACGATCTCGATGGTCTCGATGTCCTCGGGATTGAGGTCGTTGATGCGGGACGGCCCCGCGCCGACTCCCTGGCCGAACCCGCCGATGTCGAGGCTGCTCGAGGTGGGATTGCTCTCCATCCGGATGCCGTCGATGTAGTAGAGCGGCTCGTTGGAGAGGGAGACGCTGTTGGAGCCGCGGATCCGGATCCGGGTGCCGGTGCCGGTGGTGCCGCCGCTCTTCTGCACCTGCACGCCCGCCGCGCGGCCGGAGAGCAGGTTGCCGAACTCGGCGATGGGCGACTCTTCGGCCACCCGGGCCGCGTCGATGGTCGAGACCGCGTTGGCCACCTCGAGCTTCCGCTGCTCGCCGGTGGCGGTGGTGACGATCTCGTCGAGCTGGACCGGGGCGCCCTCCAGCCCGAAGTCGAGCGCGACGGCCTCGCCCGGGGCGACGCTGGCGCTGTCGGTAGCCGGGCGGTAGCCGAGCCGGAGCACGCGCACGGCGTAGCTGCCGGGCGCGACGTTGCGGAAGAGGTAGCGACCTTCCTGATTGGTCGCCTCGATGCGGTTGGGGCCGATCAGCATGACCCGGGCGGCCTCGAGCGGCTGCCCGGTCGACCGATCGGTCACGACGCCGCCGACCGAGCTCTGCTGCGCCTCCGCGAGGGACACCGACGCCAGCGCCAGGGCGCTCACCCACGCGCCCCGGCGCAGCAGCCACCGACACATGCCAGCTTTCATAGGAGCCATCTCCTGTCGGACGAGACTGCCCGGCGGCTTCGGCGGAAACGTCGCGGTTCCGCCGACGAGGGGGGCAGCACTGGGATGGGAGTGCCACGCAATGTGCTAGACGCCGGGAAGAATGTCTAGACGCACCGGGAGCGGCTTGACGATGATTCCGCCGCCCGGTATCTAGGAGCGGGGCCGCGTCCGCCCCTTCGCTCCCTCAACACGACATACGGAGGCCCAATGGTGCGACGCATCGTAGGGGTGATCGCGGGGCTGCTGCTGGCCGCTGCGACGGCCGTGCCGCTCAGCGCGCAGGGCGGCACGATCCGGGGTACCGTCTCCGACAGCGCGGGCACCGGGCTCGCCAACGCCGCGGTCAGCGTCGAGGGCACCACGCTCCGATCGACCTCGGGATCGGGCGGCGCCTACGAGATCCGCGGCGTGCCGGCCGGCCCCCGCACGGTGCGGGTCCGGCTCATCGGCTACCGCTCGGCGACCGAGCCGGTGGACGTGGTCGGGGGGGATGCGGTCACCCGGGACTTCACCCTGACGCGGAGCGCGGTGCAGCTGGCGCCGATCGACGTGGTGGTCGGCTCCCGCGCCCGGCACACCGCGGAGGAGGAGCTGGCGGTGCCGGTGGACATATACCCCGCCGAGGAGCTGCAGCGGCAGGGCACCACCGAGACCAGCATCATCCTCCAGTCGGTCTCGCCCTCGGTCAACTTTCCGCGGCAGAGCGTCACCGACGCCGGCGACATCGTCCGGCCCTTCACCCTGCGGGGGCTGAGCCCCGACCACACCCTGGTGCTGCTGAACGGGTGGCGCCGGCATCAGACCGCGGTGGTGAACACCTTCAACTACGGCATGCCGGCGGGCTCGAGCGGCGTGGACCTCAACACCCTGCCGGCGAGCGCGCTGGACCGGATCGAGGTGCTGCGGGACGGCGCGTCGGCCCAGTACGGCTCCGACGCGATCGCGGGCGTGGTGAACCTGGTGCTCAAGGACGGCGCCTTCTCCCCGTTCATCAACGGTGACGCGGGCCGCTACACCACCGACGACTACAAGGACGACGGGACCACGGTCAACGTGAACGGCGGCTGGGGCATCGGCATCGGCCGGGGCTCGCTCGGGGTGTTCGGCGAGTTCCGCGACCGGCAGCCGACCAATCGCGCGTGGGCCGACGTCTTCGAGGACGCGGGAACCGGGGTGCCGGACTCGATCGACACCAGCAACGGGCAGGTGATCGACAAGCGCAACCCGGTTCCCCAGCCCAACCACCACTGGGGCGACGGGCTGGAGAAGGACGTGCTGACGTTCGCGAACTTCCGCATGCCGCTCAACGACGAGGGCACCACCGAGATCTACAGCTTCGGAGGGTACGCCCACCGGGACGGCACCGGCAACGCCTTCCGGCGCTACGCCGGCAACGCCCGCAACTGGCGCGAGATCTTCCCGCTGGGCTATCTGCCCACCTTCAGCGGCACCGCCACCGACTACTCGGCGACGGGGGGCGTCCGCGGCGTGGTCTCGGGCTGGAGCTACGACGTCGGCGCGGAGCTGGGGCACAGCGGGTTCGACTACAACATGACGACCACCCTCAACGCCTCGCTGGGTCCCTGTCTCGCCGTGGCCTGCGCGCCGGGCGCGGACGGCCTCCTCGGCACCGCCGACGACCCCGGGATCCCGAACCGGACCGAGTTCTTCTCCGGGCGGCTGCTGCGCCGGGAGTTCATCGCCGCGGTCAACGTGGCGCGGCCCGTGGAGGTGGGCCTGCCGGCGCCCCTGAACCTGGCGTTCGGCGCCGCGTTCCGGCGGGAGAGCTACAAGATCCGCGAGGGCGAGCCGGCCTCGTGGGTGAACGGCTTCCACCTCGACCAGGACAGCACCGCCCCGGCGCCCGCGGGCTCCTCGGGCTTCCCGGGGTTCACGCCCGACAACGCGAGCGAGCGGGACCGGAACAACTTCGGGCTCTATGCGGACGCCGAGACCGACCTCACGCCGAAGCTGCTCGCCAACGTGGCGGCGCGCTTCGAGTCCTACAACGACTTCGGCGAGAAGGTGTCGGGCAAGGTGGCGCTCCGGTACCAGCCCTCGCGGCGCCTCGTGCTCCGCGCGGCGGGCGGCACGGGCTTCCGCGCCCCGGGGCTGAGCCAGGTGGCGTTCAGCAAGGTGGTCACCAACGTCATCGCCGACCAGTTCGTGGAGGTGGGCGTCTTCCCCGTGGACCATCCGGCCGCGCTCGCGCTGGGAGCCGTGCCGCTGACCGAGGAGACCTCGCTCAACTTCAGCGCCGGGCTCGCCTTCACGCCGGTGGACAACCTCACCGTCACGGCCGACTACTTCCACATCCGGATCGACGACCGCATCATCCTCGGTGCCACCTTCGACGAGGACGTCGAGCGGGGGCTGCTCGCGGCTGCCGGCTTCGGCGACATCGGAGGGGTCCAGTATTTCACCAATGGACTGGATACCCGGACCCAGGGGGTGGACCTCACCGGCAGCCTTCGAGTGCCCGCCGGCGCGAGCGGCACGCTCGATCTCAACGCCTCGCTCAACTTCACCAAGAACGACATCGTCCGCCTGGACTCCATTCCCGCCCTGCTGCGCGCCGCGGGCTCGACGGAGCCGGGACTGCTCGACACCGTGTCGGTGATCGCCATCGAGGACGAGCGGCCCGACTGGCGGGCCACGATGCAGGGCAACTACACCATCGGACGGCTGAGCGCGCTGGGCCGGTTCTCCTACTACGGCGGGTTCTCCTCGGCCCAGCCCGGCTTCTGCGATCTCTGCCGGGAGAACTACGGCGGCAAGGGGCTGGTGGACGCCGAGCTGGGCTACCAGTTCAATCTCGTCAAGCTGGCGCTGGGCGTGCGCAACCTGTTCGACACCTACCCCGATCAGCCGAGCTCGGACCGCGACACCGGTCTGGGGGGAACGTCGGCCGAGTTCAACAACAACTTCGGCACCTTCCCCTGGGCGGCGGCGTCGCCGTTCGGATACAACGGGCGGTTCGCGTACGCTCGGACGGAGATCCAGCTGGACTGGTAGGAGACACCGGGCGGAAGCAGGAGACGACCGGGCGGAAGGCGGAAGCGGAGGGCGGAGGGCGTGCCGGCACGCTCTCCGCCCTCGCGCACGGTGCCCCACCGCTCCGTGCATCCGTCGTTTGTGAAACACCGTTCCAAAGATCCCTGGCAGGAACCGCGGCCCCGCGGTAAGATTCCGGCACTCACAACCCGACCAAGTCCATGTCAGTCAAGTACGATCTGATCGTGATCGGCGGGGGCCACAACGGCCTCGTGACCGCCGCCTATGCGGCCCGCAAGGGGCTCAAGGTGCTGGTGCTGGAGCGCCGCGACGTGCTCGGCGGGGCCTGCGTCACCGAGGAGGTGTGGCCCGGCTACAAGGTCTCCACCGCGGCCTACGTCAACAGCCTGCTCCGGCCCGAGATCATCCGCGACCTGGAGCTCAAGCGGCACGGCTTCGAGATGCTGCCGCGGAGTCCCTCGTCGTTCACGCCGTTTCCCGACGGGCGCTCGCTCCTGCTGGGCCCCGACAAGGCGATGACCCATCGCGAGGTGTCGAAGTTCTCCGCCAGGGACGCGGAGGCGCTGCCGAAGTACGAGGCCATGCTGGAGCGGGTGGCCGACTTCCTCGAGCCGACCCTGACGATGACGCCGCCCAATCCCTGGTCCCTCCGGCCGGGGAACCTGGCCCAGCTCGCCAGGCTGGGGCTCGGCTTCCTCAAGCTGGGGCACGACGGGCAGAAGGCGGTCGAGATCCTCGCCGGAGCGGCCACGCCGATCCTCGACCGGTGGTTCGAGTCGGAGCAGCTCAAGGTGACGCTGGCGACCGACGCCATCATCGGCGCCATGGCCTCTCCCTCGATGCCCGGCACGGCCTACGTGCTCTTCCATCACGTGATGGGCGAGTGCGACGGGGTCCGCGGTGTCT
>CAMPKP010000101.1 GCA_946887295.1 uncultured Gemmatimonadota bacterium
TGGAGTCTCGGGTGCGCCCGACGGCCGAATCATGGTGCATGCGATCCGCGCCGGGTCGGAGGCGGTGCTCGCCGTCATTCAGGATGGTCGGGCCGTCGCGTTCAACGTGCCTACCGTGAGCCGGCGCCTGCGGCTGTCGCCGGTGACCCTGCATTTCGCCGGGGGCCTTCCCGCCGAGCCGGGGACTCCACTGGTCCTGCAGGCCGGGAGGGAGGGACCCCGGCTCTGGATGACGTCCAGCTACTCCGGGCAGCAGCGCTCGACCGAAGTGACGCTGAGTCCGTTCCTCGGGTGGACCAGCCTCCTCTGGTGGGGGCTGGAGCCGGGATCCCGGCTCCGCGTTCTCACCGCGATCTGGCTGGGAGCCCTCGTGCTTCCGGTCGGATACTGGGCCGGCTTCACCCGGCAGCCGGTGCGGGGGATCGGGGCTGTCGCCGCGGCCCTGGTCGCCGGGCTGTGGCTGATCCCTCTCGTCACCGGGTATCCTCCCGCCGACTGGTCCGAATGGCTGGGGGGAGTGCTGGGCGCGACGCTCGGGGGGGCCCTGTACCGGCTCGCGGCTTATCTTCAGAGCCGATGCGGCTCTCCTTCCACCAGCGCATACTCCTCATCCTGATCTGTCTCGGCGCGGCTCCGACCGCTGCGGCGATCCTCGGGTGGGGCCTCACGATCCGCTCCGCCACGCCGGTCGCGGGACCGCGGCAGGCACTGGAGGAGGTGGGCGCGACGGGCCGTGCCCTGCTCCGGGCCCTCGACACCACCCATCTCGCGCCCGACCAGAAGGCGGCGCTCTCCGCGCACGCGGGCACCCTCAACACCGCGATCGGCCAGTTCCAGCGGGCCGAGACCTACGGCCGCTACTACTACGCCGGCCTCGGCCTCGCGGTCTTCCTGCTGGGCGCCGCGGCGCTCTACGCCTCGGTGAGACTCGGAGGTCACCTGTCGCGACAGCTGAGCCGGCCCATCGAGGAGCTGATCGGGTGGACCGGGCACATCCGGCGGATGGAGCCGCTGCCTCCCGACCGCCCGCGCCGGGGCGCCCCGGAGTTCACCGCGCTGCGCACCGCGCTTCGGGAGATGGCCGCCTCGATGGAGCACGCCCGCGCGCAGGAGATCGAGGCGGAGCGGCTCCGCGCGTTCCGCGAGACCGCCCGGCGGGTCGCGCACGAAATGCGGAACCCGCTGACGCCGATACGCCTGGCGGTCGCGCAGCTGGCGCGCGCCCCCACCCCCGCGACGCAGGAGGCCATCGAGGTGATCACCGCCGAATCGGAGCGGCTGGAGCAGCTGGCCCGGGAGTTCACCGAGTTCGGACGGCTGCCCGAGGGCCCCGCCGCGGCGGTGGATCTGGTCGAGCTGCTGGAGGAGCTGGCGCGCACCTCGATACCCCCGACCATGACCGGCCGGCTGGCGCTCGATCCCTCCACGCCCGTGGTCCAGGGGCACTACGATCCGCTCCGACGGGCGTTCAGCAACATCATCCGGAACGCGGTCGAGGCGTGCGGCGGCGCGGGTGAGATCGAGATCTCCGCGACTCCCGACAGGGGCGGCGCGCTGGTCGTGATCCGGGACCACGGGCCCGGGATTCCCCCGGACATCGCCGACCGGATCTTCGATCCCTACTGCACCGGCAAGGAAGGCGGAACCGGGCTCGGGCTCGCGCTCGCCAGGCAGACCGTCGAGCTGCACCGCGGCACCATCTCCGCCGAGCGCACGCCGGGCGGCGGCGCGACCTTCGTGGTGAGGCTGGGCGGCCTGTGAGGCCCGTGTCGGGCCAGGTCCTGCTGGTGGACGACGAGGCCAACATCCGCCGGATGCTCGGCGCGCTGCTCCGGGACGAAGGGCTCACCGTGGTGGAGGCGCCCAACGGCAACGCGGCGCTGCTGACCGTGGACCAGGCCGACCCCGACGTCATTCTGCTCGATCTGCTCATGCCCCCGGGCCCGGACGGGCTGGAGACGCTCTCGCGGCTGCGCGAGCGGGGCAGGCTCACGCCCGTCATCATGATGAGCGGCAAGGCCCAGCTCACCGACGCGGTGCGCGCGGTGAAGCTGGGCGCCTTCCAGTTCCTGGAGAAGCCGCTCACGCCCGAGGCGGTGCTGGTCACGGTCCGCGCGGCGCTCGAGCTGGACCGGACCCGGGCGCAGAACCGCGCCCTCCAGGCCGAGCTGGCGCGGCGCGCCAATCTCATCGGCGACAGCCCCGCGATGCAGCAGGTGCGGGCCCTGATCGACCGGGTCGGGCCCACCGAGGCGCGGGTGCTCGTCACCGGCGAGTCGGGCACCGGGAAGGAGCTGGTCGCCGCCGCGGTGCACGCGGCGAGCCGGCGGATGAATCGCGCGTTCGTGACGGTGAACTGCGCCGCGATCCCGCGGGACCTGGTCGAGTCGGAGATGTTCGGCCACGAGCGTGGCGCCTTCACCGGCGCGACCGAGCGGCGCCTGGGCCGCTTCGAGCTGGCTCACGAGGGCACCCTGTTCCTCGACGAGATCGGCGACTTGAGCGCGGAGGCGCAGGCCAAGCTGCTGCGGACCCTGGAGACCGGCGAGCTGCAGCGGATCGGGGCGGAGACCACGCTGCACACCGACGTGCGGGTGGTGTCGGCCACCAACCGGCGGCTGGAGGAGGAGGTCTCGGCGGGCAACTTTCGCGAGGACCTCTTCTTCCGGCTGAACGTCTTCCCGATCGCGCTGCCGCCGCTGCGGGAGCGCCTGGAGGACCTTCCAGCGCTCGTGGCGCACCTCGCCGAGCGGGTGCGCCCCCGGCAGGCGGTGACCTTCACGCCGGCCGCGTTCGAGGCCCTGAGCTCCTACTCCTGGCCCGGCAACGTGCGCGAGCTGGCGAACCTGGTGGAGCGCCTCAGCATCCTCTGCGGACCGACGGTAGATGCGGCTGCGGTGCGCGGCGTGATCCGCGGCGGGCCGTCGGCCCAGATGCCGTCGGGCGCCCTCGGGCTTCCGCTGTCCGACGCGCTGGACGAGTTCGAGCGGGGCATGATCACGGCGGCGATGGCGCAGGCGGAGGGGAACGTCGCGGAGGCGGCGCGCGTGCTGAAGACCGACCGGGCCAACCTCTACCGGCGGATGCGGCGCCTCGGGATCGAGAAGACCACGGAGGGAGACGGGTGAGAGCGGTCGCCGGAGTGCTGTTCCTGATCGTGCTGACTTCTCCGCTTCGCGCCCAGGACAGCGTGATCGTGATCGACCCGGACGCCCCGCCGGCCGACAGCCTGGAGCGGGTCGGTCCGCCGCCGGAGGCCGTCGCCCAGCTCATCCGGCTCTACAACGACTCGGCGACCACCCGGGTGCAGGGAGACGTCACCTTTCCCGCCAGCAGCCGATTCGTCGGCAGCCTGGCGCTCTACCGCGGCAACCTGCGAGTGGCCGGTCGGATCGACGGTCCCATCGCGGTCGCGAATGGAACCCTGCACCTGATGGAGGGCGCGGACGTCCGGGGAGACATCCTCGTGATCGGCGGCCGCCTCATCCGCGACCCGGGCGCGCACCACGAAGGCCGGCAGCGGGTCTACTGGGACGCCGCGCCGGTGGCGCTGACCGACGACGGGCTGCTCGAGATCAGGGAGCGAAGGCGGCCCATCGGCAACCTGGCGGCCGCCCGGACCAGCTTTCAGACGGGCAAGGTGCGGACCACGCTGCTCCTCGCCACGGGCGGGACCTACAACCGGATCGAGGGCCTTCCCATCGTCTTCGGCCCCACCTTCGATCTCCGGACAGGAAGGCGCTCGGCCCTCAAGCTCGACCTCCGTGGAATCCTGCGGACCGCGGGGAGTGATACCCGGCTGGCCGACTTCGGCTATCAGGCCCGCGGCGAGCTCCGCCTGGGCCCATTCGGCCTGGCGGGCCGGGTCTACAGCGAGCTGACGCCGATCGAGGACCACCCGCTCTCCCCCAGCGAGGCGGGCTGGTCGGCGTTCCTGCTGCAGCGGGATCTGCGGGACTACTTCGACCGGCGGGGATACGGCGGCCAGGCCTGGGTGCAGCTCGCCCGCCCGCTCCGCCTCGAGCTCTCCCGCCGGCGCGATGAGGAGCGCACGGTGCGCGCGACCGACCCCTGGTCGCTCCTCCGCAACAGCGACCGCTGGCGGCGCAATCCTCCCATCGACGACGGCCACTACATCACCACGGCCGTGCAGGTCGACCTCGACACCAGGAACGAGCGGTACCTGCCGAGCACGGGCTGGCTCATTCAGGCCCGATTCGAGCATTCGAGCACCGGCGACGTCACTCCCGTCGAGCTGCCGCGAGTGGTGCGGCCCGAAGTGCCGCTGGGGCGGCGCTACGCCTTCGACCGCGTGTCCTTCGACCTGCGCCGCTACTCGCGGATCACGCCTTCCCTCCGGGTCAACGGCCGCCTCCGGGCCGACGGCTGGGTCGGCGGCGACCGGCTCCCGGTGCAGCGGCGCGTCTCGCTGGGCGGTCCCGACCTGCTGCCGGGCTACGATTTCCGGGCCTTCAACTGCGCGCCCAGCGGGTTCACCGACCCCGCGCTCACCGCCCTCTGCGACCGGGTGATCACCGCCCAGGTCGAGGTCCGGACCAGGCTGGGACTCAACCTCGGTTTTCGTACCCGCGGCGGGGAGAGCGGCAGCGGTCGCTTCATCGGTATCGACGAGGCCGATCTGGTCCTGCTCGGCGACGTGGGCAAGGGCTGGCTGGCCGGCAGCGGGCCGGGCCAGGTGCCGGTGAACCGGATCCCCTCGTTCGACGAATGGAAAGTGGATCTGGGCGTCGGGCTCGACGCCGGCGAGATCGGCGCGTACATCGTCAAGGGAATTTCCGAGGACCAGTCGGTCAGGTTCCTGGTCCGGCTCCAGCGCCGATTCTAGTGGCCGGCCGGCTGCGGGCCCTTCTCGTGATCGCGGTGGCGGCGCTCGCGCTCGTGGCGCCGCGCGAAGGTCGCGCGCAGACCGGCAACTCCGTGCGTCTCGATGTCCGGCTGACCCCCGACTCGGCGCCCCGAGGGACCCGAGTGCCGGTGGTCCGGACGGACAACCTGCTGGGCGACGGGCGCTGGCTTTCAACTCTCCGCTCCGGCCTGCCCGTCCGCCTGCATTACCGGGTCGAGATCTGGCGCTCGCGCAACGGGTGGCTGGACCAGCTGACCCGCCAGGTGTACTGGGACGTCGTGGTGCGGCACGAGCCGCTGCTGGACCAGTACACGCTGCTGACCATCTTCGGCAGCAGGGTCCAGGAGCGGCGCTACGCCACCCTCGACGCGCTCACCGCGGCACTCGCCTTCGCCTATCAGATCAACGTGGGTCCCACGGAGAGCGGCAGCTACTACTACACCGCCACGCTGGAGGTGTCCACGCTGTCCGACTCGGACCTGGACGAGCTGGAGCGCTTTCTGGAGGGGGATCTCGACGGGGCCCCGGGGCGGGAAGGTATCGGCGACGCGCTGGGGCGCGGTGCGACCCGGTTCCTGTTGCGGCTGGCGGGGCTGCCGAGTCTGAGGCTGGAGGCCAGGACCCGGCGCTTCGTGGTGCGATGAGTCAGGCGGCTCCGCCGAGAGCCCGCAGCGCCTCGTCGCCGTAGAACATCTTGATGTACTTCGCCTGCTGCGAGGAGAGCCGCCGCACCGCCCACGACAGGTGGACGAAGTGCGGCTCGCGGGGCACGGCCCAGGGGTGCATCCCGCACTCCTCCGGCAGGTGGTTGCCTTTGCGCGTGTTGCAGCTGCTGCAGGCGGTCACCACGTTGGTCCACTCGTTGTCGCCGCCCCGCGAGAGCGGAATCAGGTGATCGCGGGTGAGGCACTCCCGGTGGCGCAGCTCGCCGTAGCCCCGGTGGCAGTACTGGCACCGGTAGGCGTCTCGCGCGAAGAGGAATGTGTTGGTGACCTGGCGACGGAAGCGGCGGGGGACATGCACGAACTTGACGAGGCGGATGATCGCGGGTTTGGGCAGTGTGAGCCGTTCACTTCGAACGACGTCGCTGTCCGACTCGACGATCTCCGCCTTGCCCTCGATGACGAGGCGCAGGGCCCGTCGCACCGGGACCATCGTCAACGGCTCGAAAGAGGCGTTCAACGCCAGACACCGCACGCTGCTTCTCCGGGGCAAGACCGAAGGGGCGGACACACCACATCCGACGGCGCGAGCCCATGGAGAGCGGCGCGATCGTTCCATAAAATCGTAATGATGGCCGGTGGGCCCGGCAAGGGAAGCGCCCCGTGCCCGACCCTGCACGCGGCCCCTTCGCAGGCTACCTTGCTCCCGTGCCTTCACCTACCCAGTTCCTGACCCTGGTCGCGGCCGCCAGGGCCCGGCGGCGGGAGCAGTGGCTCTCCCCGGCCGAGCTGGCCCGTTTGCGCCATGCGCGCCTCCGCCGGCTCGTCAGGGCGGCCGCCAGGACTACCCACTACAGCCGACTCTTCCGGGAGGCGGGCCTCGATCCCGGCGGGCCCGCCGACGAAGCGGAGCTGGTCCGCTTGCCGGTGCTGGAGAAGAGCACTCTCCATGCGGCAGGGGAGGCCGAGATGCTGGCGGAGCCGGTCGAGCGGCTATTCCCGGTGACGACATCCGGCTCCACCGGACAGCCGCTTCGCGTGTTCCGCAGCGTGCAGGACCAGGCGGAGGTCTCGGCCCTCTGGTCGCGGGTGCTGCAGGCCTTCGGCCACGGCATCTTCGACAGCCAGGTCAACATCAGCACCGGCCGCGCCGTGGCGCGCACCGGGCCGGTCGCGCTGCTTCGCCGGCTCGGCGTGTTGCCCGAGATCCGCCACATCTCGAGCTTCGAGCCGGTGGACCGGCAGATCGAGATCCTGCGCGAGAAGCAGCCCCACACCTTCAGCTCCTACGCCATCAGTCTCGAGATGATCGCGGATGCCCTGCTGGAGCAAGGCATCACCGACCTCCGGCCGAAGGTCGTCTTCAGTGCGGCGATGCCCCTCAGCGACCGCGGGCGAGTGATGGCGCAGGAGGCGTTCGGCGTCGCGCCGCTCGAAGTCTACGTGGCGGCCGAGCTGGGCACGCTGGGGTGGGAGTGCCCGGAGGAGCGTGGGGCTCTGCACCTGAACGACGACATGCAGATCGTCGAGATCCTAGACCAGAACGACCGTCCGTTGCCGGATGGCGAGACGGGCCAGGTCGTGGTCAGCCAGCTCTGCTGCCAGGCGCAGCCGCTCCTGCGCTACCGGCTGGGGGATCTCGCCGCCCGGATTCCGGGACCATGCGGATGCGGGCGCGGCCTCGCGCGGCTCAGCCGCGTTCAGGGTCGCACCCGGCACGTGATCCGCACTCCGGACGGCCGGGTACTCTACGGAATGATGGTCTCGACCGTGGTCAAGACGTTCCCGGAGGTGCGGCGCTGGCAGCTGCGCCAGACCGCGACCGACGCGCTGCGGCTCCTGGTCGTGCCCTCGCCGAGCTGGCGGCCCGAGGTGGCGGAGAAGATCGCGCGGCGGCTCACCGAGGAGTTCGGCCCCGGGCTCGGCTTCGAGGTGCAGCCGGTGACGGAGATCCCGCTCGCGCCCACCGGCAAGCTGCAGACCATCGTCCCGCTCGAGGAGCCGCCGGCCGCTACTTCCTGACCAGCCCCCGGATCCGGGAGGCGATCGCCTCGCGGAGCTTCTGGCTCCGGGTGATGACCAGCACGGTGTCGTCGCCGGCGATCGTCCCCATGATCTCGCCCCACCCCGCCTGGTCGAGCGCCTCGGTGACCGCCCCGGCCGAGCCGCTCGCCGTCTTCAGCACCAGCAGCGGTCCGACGCCATCCACGCTGACCAGCAGCGCGGGCAGCACATGGGCGAGATCGGGTCGCAGGGCCGCCCGGTGCGGATGGGCGTAGTAGGCCCCGCCCTGGGGGTCGGCGAGCTTGGCGAGGCCGAGCTCCCGGATGTCCCGGGAGAGCGTCGCCTGGGTCACCACGAAGCCCTTCTCCGAGAGCGCCTCGCGCAGCTCGTCCTGGCTCTCGATCCGCCGCTCGCGGACGACACGAAGGATCGCGGCGTGGCGCTGGATCTTCACGATCGCACCGGCTCGGCACGGTACACGTTGCGTCCTCCTGCGAAGGTTGCGATCACGTCCCCGGGTCCGCACGTCAGCGCCTGCTCCGTCGGGGACCCCGCGACCGGCGGGGCCCGCAGCACCACGCAGTCGCCCCATTTCCCTGCCTCGAGGCTGCCGATCTCGCGCTCGAGTCCGAGCGCCGCCGCACCGCCCAGCGTGCACAGCGCCAGCGCCGACTCGGCATCCAGGCCTGCGAGGGCGCGGGCCGCCCTCGCCTCGGCGAGCAGATCGAGGCGCGAGACGCTCAACACCGAATCGGTGCCCAGCCCCACCCGGAGCCCGTGGCTCAGGAACCCGGCCAGCGGGGCGGCGCCGTGGCCGTGCGCCGCATTGCTCAGCGGGCAGTGGGCCACGGCGCACCGGCGACGGGCGAGCCGGCCGAGATCGGCCGGGTCGACCTGTACGAGATGAATGCAGAGTGTGCGCTCGGTGAGCACCCCGTGCCGATCGAGCCATTCGACCGGCGAGCGGCCGGGCCCTTCCGGGAGCGGTATTCCTCTCCGGTGCCAGGCTTCGGCGAACCGGCCGGCGCCTCGCTCCATCAGGTCGGACTCGGCCCGCGACTCTGCCAGGTGCACCGCCAGCGGCAGGCCGTCGCTCGCGGCCCAGTCCGCCACCGCTGCGTACAGCGGCCCGCTCACGGTGTACGGAGCATGGGGAGAGAGCCCGAGCCGCACCCGCCCGCCGGCGAAGCATCCGGCCTCCTCGACCCGGCCCCGAAGCCCCGCGAGGGACTCCTCCAGCTGCGCGGGATGGGGGCCGAAGACCTCCTGATACGCGACGCCCGAGGCGCCGGCCTGCGCCATCGCCCGGATCACCGAGCCGGAGTCGCCGGTGTCGGCGATGGTGGTCACTCCGCTGGCGTAGCAGTCCGCGAGCCCCCGCCCCGCCGCGGCGAGAAACTCCTCCGCGCTCCTGGTTTCCTTGATCGCCCGGACCCGCGCGATCCAGTCGCCGAAGTCGGGATCCGGCCGGCCGAGCTCGAGGCCGGTGAGCTCGAGATGCGTGTGGGTATTGACCAGACCGGGCAGCAGGATGCCGTCGGCGAACTGCTCGTCGGGGACCTCCGGCGGCCGCGGCACGAGCGCATCCGGCCCCACCGCCACCACCCGGCCGTCGGCGCCGAGCAGCAGCGCACCGCGCTCGATCGGCGGCCCGGAGATCGGAAGCACCCAGCGGGCCGCGAGGCGCCGCGCGGCCATCCTATCGCTGCTGATTGGCTGCCGGGCCCGAGCCCCCCATCACTCCCGAGCCGCTCCCGGGAGAGGACTGGGCCGGCACCAGGGGCGCGCCGATGGTGTCCGCCTGCGGCACTCCGATCGCGGGCGCCGTGGACGGCTCCGCGCCGCCCGATGGAGCCGGCCCCGTCCCGCCCATCACGCCGCCGACACTGCCGAACGGCGAGTGGATCGGGCAGAACCCGGTCGGCTCGGTCCCGGGAATGAACGACTCGATGTAGTGCACGTCCTTGGGACAGAACGGCGTCGCCTTGTAGCCGGTGGTCTTGTCGATGTCGAGCGCGGAGAGCCCGGCCGGGCGCGGCCACGCGGCGGGAATGGCGCGCCGCTCGTAGATCTCGCGCATCATGGCGGTCCACGCGGGGGCCGCCAGCACGCCGCCCTGGGCATTGGACTTGATCTTCCGGGGCTGGTCGAATCCGATCCAGATGCCGGTGACCAGGTCCGGCGTGAAGCCGATGAACCACACATCGAAGCCGTCGTTGGTCGTGCCGGTCTTGCCGCCCGCGGGGAAGTTGATCCGCGACCCGACCGAGCCCACCGCGGTGCCGTGGCGGACCACGTCCCGCAGCACGTCGGTCATCAGCCAGGCATGCGCGCTGTCGAGCACCGCGACGCTCCGCACCGCGGGCTGCCAGATGATCTTGCCGCTCCGATCCTCCACCCGCAGGATCGAGTTGGGAACGGTCCGCACGCCGAGATTGGCGAACGTGGTGTAGGCCGCGATCATCTCGAGCGGGATCACGTCGGCCGAGCCGATGTGGATCGAGGGCACCGCCGGAACCCGGGTGCTGATGCCGAACTTGGCGGCCTCGCTGACCACCGCCTGCTCCCCCAGCTCCATGCCGAGCTTGATGGCGATGATGTTCCGCGACAGGTAGAGCGCGCGGCGCAGCGTCATGGGCCCGTCGAACTCGAGATCGTAGTTCTGCGGCGTCCAGGGCGGCTCGTCCGGCTTCACCAGCAGGCTGAGCGAGTCGTCCACCATCACGTGCGACAGGGGGTAGCCCGCCTCGATCGCGGCCGAAAAGGTGATCGGCTTGAAGGTGGAGCCCGGCTGGCGGAGCGCCTGCGTCGCGCGGTTGAACTTGCTGTCGCCGAAATCGCGGCCGCCGATCATGGCGCGAATCTGCCCGGTCCTGGCCTCGATCGTCACCGCCAGGCCCTGGAGGTACGGCGTGGTGGTGCGGTCGGGGTCGTCCCCCTCATCGGCCTTCGAGTTCTGATACTGCTGGTAGGTGGGATGCTCGAACTTGCCGTCGGCGCCGCTCTCGATCGCCTCCAGCCGGGCGTCGAGCGCGCGCTCCGCGGCCTGCTGGGTGTCGAGGTCCAGTGTGGTGTAGATCCGGTAACCCGAGCGATAGAGGTCCGAGCCGAACCGGGCGTCGAGCTGCTGCCGGACGAACTCCACGAAATACTCGGCCGTCCCGCTGTAGTCGGAGCTGGAGGAGAGCAGCAGGGGGTACGCCTTCCACCGCTCGGTCTCGGTCGCGCTGAGGAGGCCGTTGTCGCGCAGCAGGTTGAGCACCGTGTTGCGGCGCTGCACACTGAGGTTGGGGTTCTTGCGGGGGTTGTAGCGCGACGGGGCCTTGGGAATGGCGGCGAGGGTGGCGGCCTCGGCGACGTTCAGGTCACGGACCGACTTGCCGAAGTAGCGCTGCGACGCCGCCTCGACGCCGAAGGCGCGATTGCCCAGATCGATCTGGTTGAGGTACAGCTCGAGGATCTTGTCCTTGGGGTACTTCTCTTCGATCTCGCGCGCCACCTTCGCCTCGCGCAGCTTCCGCCGCAGCGACTTGTCGCGCCCGCTGATGTCCTCGGTCCAGACGTTCCGCGCCAGCTGCATGGTGATCGTCGAGAACCCCTCGGCGACCCGCATCTCGAAGATGTTGTTCTTGATGGCGCCGAGCACCCGGTACCAATCGATCCCGTCATGCTCGTAGAAGCGCTTGTCCTCGGTCGCGATGAACGCGGCCTTGACCACGGGCGACATCTCGCCCAGGGGGACGACCGTGCGGCGCTCCTGCCCCAGGTCGGTGATGAGCCGGCCGTCGGCCGCGTAGACCTTGGAGGCCTGGTTGGGATCGTAGGCGCCGAGCTCGGCGATGGATGGGCAGCTGTTGCCGGCGCAGGCACGGTTCCAGGCCGCGATCAGGACGGCCAGTCCGAAGGCGACCGCCGCGAAGAGTGCAACCACGATGTTCCGACGCGCGCGAGGCGAGAGCCTGACGCGCGCGCCAAATGGATTGAGCCGGCGGGCCATGGAGGCAAACTAGCCTGTTGCGAGGCCCGTTTCCAGCGGGTACGATACGCGGCTATGACCGATCTGCTGACTACGCTGACCGCCCGAGGCTTCGTCCAGGACGCGACCCCGGGCCTGGCCGACCGGCTGTCCAAAGGCCCCGTCACCGCCTACGTGGGGTTCGACCCCACGGCCGACTCGCTCCACGTCGGAAGCCTCGTGCCGGTCATGGGGCTCGCCTGGCTGCAGCGCTTCGGGCACACCCCCATCGCGCTGGTGGGGGCCGGCACCGGCATGGTGGGCGACCCCAGCGGCAAGCGGGAGGAGCGCCCGGTGATGACCGTGGAGCAGATCGACCGCAACGCCCAGGGGCTGGCCCGCCAGCTGGCGCGGTTCCTCTCCTTCGAGGGGTCCAACGCCGCCCGGATGCGCAACAACGCCGACTGGCTCCGGGGGATCCTGCTGATGGACTTCCTGCGGGATACCGGGAAGCACTTCACGCTGAACTACATGCTCCAGAAGGAGTCGGTGCGCAGCCGGATGGACACCGGCATCACGTACACCGAGTTCAGCTACATGCTGATCCAGGCGTACGACTTCTGGCATCTGTGGCGGACCGAGCGCTGCGAGCTCCAGATGGGCGGCAGCGACCAGTGGGGGAACATCACCGCGGGGATCGAGCTGGTGGGCCGGCGGGAGGGGGCGCAGGCCCATGGGCTGGTCTTTCCTCTCATCACCACGGCCGCCGGCGCCAAGTTCGGCAAGAGCGAGGCGGGCAACGTCTGGCTCGACCCCGCGCGCACCAGCCCCTACCAGTTCTACCAGTTCTGGGTCAACACGGACGACCGGGACGTGGAGCGCTATCTCAAGCTCTTCACCTTCCTCCGCCTGGATCAGATCGCCACGGCCATGGCCGAGCACACGACCGATCCGGGCCGGCGCATCGCGCAGCGGCTGCTGGCCCGGGAGGTCACCGCCACGGTCCACGGCGTCGAGGCGACCGAGCAGGCGGTGCAGGCGAGCGCCGCGCTCTTCGGCGGTGCGCTCGACCTCGAGGCGCTGCCGGAGATGCCGACCAGGTCGGTGGCGCGGACCGAGGTGCTGGAGCGGCCGATCCTGGACGCGCTGCTGGCGAGCGGTCTCGCGAGCTCGAAGGCGGACGCGCGGCGGGGCATCGAGGGGCGGGGCTTCTATCTCAACGGGCAGGCGATCGAGCGGGTGGACGCCACGCTCGGCGCGGGCGACCTGCACGGGCCGGCGGAGGAGCCGTTCGTGATCCTGCGGAAGGGGAAGAAGAACTACGTGCGGCTGGTGCTGTCGT
>CAMPKP010000102.1 GCA_946887295.1 uncultured Gemmatimonadota bacterium
CCCGATCCGCAGCGACGCTCGGGAGCGGGGCTGGCGGCCGCGGTGCGTGCGGCCGGCGCCGACGCGGCACTCGCGGCCAGGGTCGCGGCCGCGCGCGAGCGCCTGCTGGCTCGACGCTACGGTCCGGAGCCGAGCGGGTCGGACGACGCGACCCTCGCCGACGAGGTGCGCGATCTGGTGAGCCGCATCGGCGGCTCGCTGCGTGGCTGGGCGGGACGCGGCACGACCGCGCTGCCGTTGCTGCTCGTACTCTGGTCCTCGGCGCCGGGCCAGGCGCCCTCGCCCGAGGCACTGTACGAGGCCGGCTCCCTCGGGGCGGCGGCGGACGCGTTCGCTCACCGGGCCGCGCGCGAGCCGGCCGTGGCAGCCCACTGGTACAATCTGGGCGCCGCGTACTACCGGCTGGGCCAGGACGGCCGTGCGCGCGCCGCCTGGCTCGCGGCACAACGCCTGGCGCCGCGCTCGGCCGCCGTCAGGCAGGCCCTTCGGCTGGCGCCGCCCCCGGACAACACGTCGGCTCGCTGGAGCTGGACCCCACCCGTGATACCCGAGGAGCTGCTGCTGCTCGGAGCCCTCGGGTGGATCGCCGGCTGGGTGGGCTGGACGCTCCGGCCGCGGGTGCGCGAGCGATGGCTCGTCCTGCTGGTGTTCTCCGGGGCCGCGGTGCTGGCGGGCTTGATGCTTCGAAGCTGGCTCCGCGAGCCGCTCGCGGTCGTGCTGGAGCGGTCGACGCTGCGCCTCTCGCCCCACGGACTGGCGCCGACCATCTCCCCGCTCGAATCGGGAAGCGCCGTGCGGATTCTCCGGCACTCCCCCGGCTGGGTCCTGGTGGAGGCACCCGGGGCGCAGCGAGGCTGGGTCGCCGACGAGGCGGTGGCCGCCGTCGGCGGCTAGATTCTCGCGATGGCCCGCCGCATCGCCATTCTTCCCGACGCCGTTGCCGACCAGATCGCCGCGGGCGAGGTGGTCGAGCGTCCGGCATCGGTGGTCAAGGAGCTGGTCGAGAACGCGCTCGATTCGGGCGCCCGCCACGTTCGGGTGGAGCTGGAACAGGGCGGGAAGACGCTCGTCCTGGTGAGCGACGACGGCAGCGGCATGGGCCGGGAGGACGCCGTGCTCGCGCTCGACCGCCACGCCACGAGCAAGGTGCGGAGCGTCGCCGACCTGGTCGGCGTAGCCACCTTCGGCTTCCGCGGCGAGGCCCTGCCGGCGATCGCCTCCGTCTCCCGCTTCAGTCTCACCACCTCCGAAGGCGGCGGCAGCGCCACCGAGCTGAGCGTGACCGGCGGCCGCCTCGACCGCGTGGCGGACGGCGCCCGCCAACGAGGCACCACCGTCGTGGTGCGCGGGATCTTCTACAACACGCCGGCCCGGCGAAAATTCCTTCGATCGGTATCGAGCGAGACCCGCGCGGCGCACGACGTCGTCGCGACGCTGGCGCTCGCCCATCCGGAGGTGGGGTTCGAGCTCCACCTGGACGGCGCCTGCCGCCTGGTGGTTCCGCCGGGGCAAACCCTGGAGGACCGGCTCGCCGCCGTCTGGGGCTCCGCGCTCGCGGGCACGCTGGTTCCGGTAAGGTATGCGGCGGGCGCCTTCCGCGTCACCGGATTCGCCCAGCGCCCCGGCGACGCCCAGCCCACCGGCCGGCGAACCCAGCTCTTCGTGAACGGCCGGCCCTTCAAGGATCCCTTCCTGATCCGGGCCGCCGAGGCGGGATACCGGTCGGCGATCCATCCCGGCGACCGGCCCTCGCTACTGCTGAACATCGAGGTGGCTCCCGACCAGGTGGACGTGAACGTGCATCCGGCCAAGCTCGAGGTCCGGTTCCGCGACAGGATCGGCGCCGAGCGGGTTGTGGAGGAGGCGGTGCGCGATGCCCTCGGCGTGCTCGCGGCGGCCGTGAGCGTCGGCGACTGGCGGCCTGCGGGAATGTCGCCGCAGACGGATCGCCTCGGGAGCGCGCAGGTCGTGGACGGACACGATCTCTTCGCACCGCTCGCACCGGCGCTCGCCGACGAAGATGCTCTGCAGCCCGCCGCCGGGTTCACCGTCCCGCTGCTGCAGGTATTCGACACCTACATCGTCTACCAGGCGCCGGAAGGCGTCGTGATCGTGGACCAGCACTCGGCGCACGAGCGCGTGCTGTACGAGCTGGTCCTGGCCCAGCTGACGGGAGCGGATTCCCCGGCCCAGCGGCTGCTGCTTCCCCTCACCCTGGAGCTGACCGACGAAGAGCTCGACGCGGTGGAGTCGCACGGCGAGGAGCTGCGCCGGGTCGGCTTCGAGGCGGAGCCGTTCGGAGGCCGGAGCGTGGCGGTGCACGCAGTGCCATCGCCGCACCGGAGGTTCGACGCCGAGGCCTGCTTCCGCGAGACGGTGGCCGACCTGGCGCGCGGGCGCTTCGGCGGCTGGGCCAACCGGCTGGAGCGCTTCGCGGCCACCTACGCCTGCCGTGCGGCCGTGAAGGCCGGTCAGCGCCTCGACGAGCGGGAGATGCGGGAGCTGCTGCTCCGCCTCTTCGCGACCGACCTGCCGCCGCACGACGTGCACGGCCGATCCACCATCGTCCAGCTGCCCAGAGAGGAGCTGGAGCGCCGGTTTGGCCGACGCTAGAGTCCCGGTGATCGTCGGCCCGACCGCGGTGGGAAAGACCGCCGTGGCCCTCGCGCTCGCGGCCCACTGGCCGGTCGAGGTGATCTCGGCCGATTCCCGCCAGATCTACCGCCGGCTCGACATCGGCACCGCCAAGCCCACCCGAAGGGAGCGCGCCCGCGTGGCCCATCGAGGGCTCGACGTGGTGGACCCCGGCACGAGGTACAGCGCCGGCCGCTACGCCCGTGACGCCGCCGCGTGGATCGAGGAGGCGCGGAACCGGTCGAAGCTCCCGGCCGTCGTGGGAGGGACGGGGCTCTACATCCGCGCTCTGGTGGACGGGCTGTTTCACGAGCCGGAGCTCGAGGCCGGCCGCAGGCGGTCGCTCGACGCGTTCGCGGCGCGGCTGGAGCCGCTCGAGCTGCTGCGCTGGGCCGGGCGGCTCGACCCGGGCTTCAGGGGAGGCGGGCGCCAGCGCGCGGCGCGTGCCATCGAGGTCGCGCTGCTCACCGGCTATCCGCTGAGCCACTGGCAGGAGGTGGCGCGGGCCGCAGGCGCCATCCGGCCCTGGTACGTGGTGCTCACCGTCCCCCGGCAGGTCCTGCATCAGCGCATCGCGCGGCGGGCGGAGGAGATGGTGCGCCGCGGCCTGATCGAGGAGGTCGCCGCCGTACTGGCGGAGGGACACCAGCCGTCCGCGCCCGGCCTCGACGGTATCGGCATTCGGGAGGCGGTCGAGTACCTTCACGGCGGGCGCAGACGGGACACCGTTGCGGAAGCGATCGGCATCAGCACCCGGCAGTACGCCAAGCGGCAGGAGACCTGGTTCCGCCACCAGCTCGCGGGCGAGGTGGTGACTCTCGACGCGACCCGGCCGCCCGAGAGACTGGCCGCGGACATCGCCCGACTGTGGGCGGAGGCGCGATGAGCGAAAGGGGCCCATGAAGATCGGCATCACCTGCTATCCCACCTACGGAGGCTCCGGGGCCGTCGCCACGGAGCTGGGGCTCGAGCTCGCGCGCCGGGGTCACGAGGTGCACTTCATCACCTACGACTCCCCCTTTCGCCTTCGGGGTTACACCGAGCGGGTGTACTTCCATCAGGTGGAGACCCGGATGGGGCGGTACCCGCTCTTCGACCATTACCCCTACACCCTGGCGCTGGCTTCCAAGCAGCACGAGGTGGCGGTTCGGGAAGGGCTGGAGATCCTCCACGTGCACTACGCCATCCCCCACGCGACGACCGCGTTCCTCGCCCGGGAGATGCTGCGGGGCGAGCGCGATGTCCGAGTGATCACGACGCTGCACGGCACCGACATCACGCTCGTGGGGCAGGAGTCGAGCTTCTACGCCATCACCAAATTCTCGATCGAGCGCTCCGACGCCGTCACGGCGGTCTCCACCTACCTGCGGGACGAGACTTATCGCGCGTTCGGCTGCGTGAGCTGCGACCTCAGAGTCATCCCCAACTTCATCAACCTCGACGAGTACCAGCCCGGCGAGCCCACCGGCCGGCTGGGGCTCGCGCCCGACGATCACAAGCTGATCACCCACATCTCCAATTTTCGCGAAGTGAAGCGGGTCAAGGACGTGGTCCGCGTCTTCGCCCGGATCCAGCGCGCCATGCCCGCGACGCTGGTCATGATCGGCGACGGACCCGAGCGGGTGGATGCCGAGAACGAGGCACGGGAGCTGGGCGTGGGTCAGGATGTCAAGTTCCTCGGCCGGCTGGATACGGTGGCCTCGCTGCTGCAGGCGAGCGATCTGTTCATCCTGCCCTCCCAGACCGAGTCGTTCGGGCTGGCCGCGCTGGAGGCGATGGCCTGCGGATCGCCGGTCGTCGCGACCCGCGCCGGCGGACTCCCCGAGGTGGTGGACGACGAGGTGAACGGAATCCTCGAGCCGGTCGGATCGGTGGAGGCCATGGGTCGGCGAGCGGTGGAGCTGCTGCGCTCGCCCGAGCGCCATGCCGCCATGCGGGAGGCGGCCGTCGCCAAGGCCCGGGAGTTCTCCGCGGACCGCATCGTGCCGCTCTACGAGTCGCTCTACGAGGAGGTGATTCGGTGAGCCGCCGCCATGACGCCTGAGCTGCTCGCGAAGGCGATCATCCTGGGCCTGGTCGAAGGCGCCACCGAATTCATCCCCGTCTCCTCCACCGGCCACCTGATCGTGGTGAGCGAGTGGCTCGGCCAGGTGGACGATCGGGCCAAGACCTTCGACATCTTCATCCAGCTGGGCGCGATCCTCGCCATCGTCTGGCTCTACCGCGGCCGCCTGTCTCGCGCGGCGGCGGCCGCCCGGCACGATCCGGCGAGCCAGCGGTTCTTCCTCAACCTCGCGATCGCGTTCCTGCCCGCGGCCGCGGTCGGCTTTCTGATTCACGGCTGGATCAAGGAGCGGCTCTTCAATACGCCGGTGGTGGCCGTGACGATGATCCTGGGCGGCGTGGCCATCCTGCTCATCGAGCGGTGGGGTCCCCGCACCCGGTATCCGGAGGTGACCGACGTGCCTCAGACGACGGCGCTCGGCATCGGTCTCGCCCAGGTCCTGTCTCTGATCCCGGGCACCTCGCGCTCCGGAGCGACGATCATGGGCGGCTACGCGCTGGGACTGTCGCGGACGGCGGCCACCGAGTTCTCCTTCTTTCTCGCCATTCCGATCATGTTCGCCGCCACGCTGTACGACCTGGCGAAGAGCGCGAGCGCGCTTTCACCGGCGGACGTGCCGTTCTTCGCCACCGGATTCGTGGTCGCCTTCATTTCGGCGCTCGTCGTGGTAAAGGCCTTTCTCGCCTACGTCTCCCGCCACAGCTTCGCGGTCTTCGCCTGGTATCGCATCGTGTTCGGCGCGGCGCTGCTGTGGCTCTCGCGCTGAGAGGCATGCCCGCGCTCATCCGTCTCGCTGCCGCAGACTCGACCATGGACGTGCTCCACGCCCTGGCAGCCGAGGGGGTCGAGGCGGGGACCGCTGTCGTCGCCACCGAGCAGACCGGCGGGCGAGGATCGCGTGGGCGCACCTGGAGCTCGCCGCCGGGTGGCCTGTGGCTGAGCGTGCTCTTCCGCCCCCCGTCGGGGGCCGGGATCGAGCTCTCCGGACTCCGGATCGGGCTCGCGGTCGCGGATGCGATCGAAGCGCTGCACGCCGGCCTGTCCGTCCGGATCAAGTGGCCCAACGATCTCATGGTCGGCGATCGCAAGCTGGGCGGCATCCTCTGCGAGGCCCGATGGCAGGGGGGCGCGCTCGCCTGGATGGTGGCGGGCGTGGGGATCAACGTTTCCAACGTCGTTGCCGAGGACCTGAGAGGCACGGCCGCGGCCCTCGAGGAGTGGCTCCCCGGGGCGAGGGCGGAGCAGGTGGAGCCGGAGGTCACGCGGCGGCTTCGCGGTCTGACCCACGGCGCGGAGCGGCTCCATGAGGAAGAGCTCGCCGCCCTGACACGGCGGGACTGGCTCCGCGGCCGCCGACTGCGGACCCCGGTAACCGGCACGGCCGCCGGCATCTCCGACGAGGGCGCGCTGCTGGTGACCGCCGACGGCGGCTCCACCGTCACGGTCAGAGCCGGCTCCGTGGAGTTGGCCGATCGCTCCCGGACGCCGTAGCTTCGAGCCATGCTCCTCGCCCTCGACATCGGGAACACCGAGATCACCGTCGGCCTCTTCCAGGGCGACACCCTCGAGGCCCATTGGCGGCTCACGACCAACCCCGACCGCACACCCGATGAATGGGCCGGCGCGATCGGCGGTTTCCTCATCCAGGCGGGGCACTCGCCCAACGAGGTGAGGTCGGTCTGCCTGGCCTCCGTGGCGCCGACCGTCACCCAGAGCGTGGTCGAGGGGGTCGCCATCGCGACGGGCCGGACCGGCATCGCGGTGCATGCCCGGTCGAAGCTCCCGGTCCGGCTGGATGTCGACGAGCCGCTGACCGTCGGGGCCGACCGCATCGTCAACGTCCTCGCGGCGGTCGAGCTGCTTCACGCCGACGTCATCGTGGTGGACTTCGGCACCGCCACCACGTTCGACTGCATCACGGGAGACGCCCGCTTCCTCGGCGGCGTGATCATGCCGGGCCTTCGCACGGCGGCCGATCAGCTCACCCGAAGCGCTGCCAAGCTCCCGGCGACGGAGCTCAAGGCTCCCGCCCGGGTCATCGGCCGGCGCACCGAGGAATGCATCCAGGCCGGCGTGCTGTACGGCGCCGCCGACGCCGTGGACGGCATCGTGCGGCGAATCCGCGCCGAATGGCCCACCGGCCAAACGCCCCGCGTGATCGCGACCGGCGGCCTCGCTCCCGTCGTGGCCCCGCTCACCACCTCGATCGAGCACACCCACCCGGACCTCACCCTCCAGGGCCTGCGAATCGCGGCCGGGCACCTCGGTCTCACCTGGTGAGCCGGGGACGCGAGGCCGGCTACCGCGTCCTCGGGCCGCGCCTCGACTACATCCTGCACCTGCGTCCGGCGGAGTGGCCGATCATGGCGGCGCACACCGCCGTGGGGTACCTGCTCGCCGTCGGACTCAGCGGCGCCGGCAGGGGTGAGCAGCTCGGCCCCGCGCTGCTCGGACTCGTGCTCTGGGTCGGATGCCTGAACGGCGGCACGCTGGCCCTCAACAGCGCATTCGATCGCGATGAGGGCGACATCGCGTACCTGCGCAATCCGCCGCCGCCGCCGCGGCGACTGGCGGCGTTCGCGCTGTCGCTCATGGCGGCGGGGCAGGCGGCGGCGCTTCTGCTGCCTGCCCTCTATCAGGCGGTCTATGCCGTCTGCTTCGCGCTCTCCGTGCTGTACTCGGTGCCCCCATTCAGGCTGAAGGCGGTGGCGGGGGCCGACTGGGTGATCAACATGGTGGGGTTCGGCACCCTGACTCCGCTCGCGGGGTGGGCGGCGACCGGCCGGCCGCTGGAGAGCACCGACGCGATCGTGCTGCTCGCGTTCTGCCCGCTCTTCGCGGCCCTGTATCCCCTGACGCAGCTCTACCAGCTCGAGGAAGATGCTCGCCGCGGCGACCGCACGCTGGCTCTTCTCCTCGGCGTGCGGCGCAGCCTGGACGTCGCGCTTGGCGCGACGATCCTGGCGTTCGCTCTGCTCGCCCATGGCGCGGTGCGCTCATCCTGGTCCTCTACGCCGGGGGCGCTCCGGTGGGGTGCGCTCGCCGTCGCTGCGCTCGCCTGGGTTCTGGTGCTGGTCCCGTGGCGCCGGAGAGCCGACGCATTGTCGGCGGCCGGCCACCAGGCCCGGATGTATCGCGCGCTGGGCGCATGGGCCGTCACCGACCTGGCGGTCGTCGTCGCCTGGGGGGCCTGAGACTCCCCTTGGCCGGTCCCCGCGCCACCCGGTATACTTCCGCCCACCAACCTCAACCGGAGAACGGATGGATTCCGCGGCCGAGCTGCACGGCGATCACGATGTGACCGACGTCCCTTCCATCGTCCGCGGGGCGGTGCTGCTGGGCCTGTTCGAGGCGGTGATCGTCCTGCTCATCTCGCTGGCCTCGCGCCTGCTCGCCGGGCCGCTCGAGACGGTGGCACTCGCGCTGCTGCTCGTCGTGGGGCTCGCGCCGATCACGCTCCTGCCGGGAATCTGGACCCGGGCGCGCACCATCGAGGGCATCGCCGGAGCCGCGGGCATCGGGCTCGGAGCCGCGTTCGTGTTCCTCCTGGTGGACGTCGTCCTCCTGCAGCACATCGGCACCTATACCAACCGCTGGTGGCAGATCGGGGGAAGCAACTGGTGGTACCACCCTGTCTGGTGGATGGCGGGCACTTTCCTTCCCTGGCTGGGCGCCTGGATCCTCGCGAACCAGGCCGCACGGAGCGGCCGGATCTCGGCGCCGGCGGCCTTCGGCACGGCGGCGGGGCTGGCCGCAGTGCTGGCGGTGGTCGCGGTCCTCATCGGTTTTCCCGGAGCGGCGTGGAACGTGCCTACCTTCGGGCTCGCGTTCCTCCCGGGGCTGGCACTCGCGACGGCCGTCTCCGCGCTGGGAACCCGCCGCGGCTGACCCCATGCGCTGGATCCGGCTCCTCTTCCGTATCTTCGGCTGGCTGCTCACACCGTTCCTGGCGTGGGCGGCTTCGTTTTTTGGGGCCGTCGGCGGCGCACTTGTTGCAATGCGGATGGAGGATCCGGTCCAAGGGCTCGCCGTGACCGCGCTGTGTGGAGCGCTCACCGGCTTCGCCGGTCTGATCGGGTGGCTGGCGTACCTGCGCCGCTCCCCCGAGGTCCGCGAGGTCCTGGCGGTTACCGAAGACGGCACGCCCGATACCACCGAGATGCGGATTCCGGAGCCGGCGCCGGACGCCGCCAACCCCCCTCTGTGAATCTGCGGAGCGCCATGGCCTGCGGGGCATTGCTTCACACGATCGCCTGCGACACGCGAGGTGCCGAAGCCGGATCCGGAACAGCCGTGTCGGCTCGGGATTCCGCCACGGCCATCGGCTCGGCCCCCGCCGATTCGCTCGTACTCACCGCGCCCGGCGACGTCGAGGTGTGGCTGACCCTGTCCCGCGAGGCCACGGCTGCGGACGGTACCCGCTGCGTCGACCGCGCCATCGAGATCCGCCGCGGAGGCACTCGCATCCAGGTTCCCCTTCTGTACACCGGCAGCGCACTGGAGCGGGTGAACGACAGCACGATTCGGGCACGGCTCTCGAATCAGTGTGTGCCGGGTGACGCCTATCTGGTGAACCTGCGAAGCGGTCGCCCGGTCCGGGAGGGCCAGTGAGCGGGCCGGCGGCAGTGCGGCTCGCGCTCGCGCTCGGCGCCGCCGCAGGACTGAGCGGAGCTCCCGTCTCGGCACAGGGAATCGAGGGTCAGGTCGGCCGCTATTACGAGGGGGGCGGCTGGGACGTCTACCGGCTCGGCGTGAGCCGGCCGATCGCGGCCATGTTCGGTCTCGGTCTCCACGGCGACTACCTGCGTCGCAGCGACGGCGGCGACGGGGGATTCGCCGGGCTCTCGGCCGACGTCACGGCGTTCAAGGGCGGCGGGCCGGGACCCTACCTGGTGGCCGGAGTCGGCGGAGGCCTGGGCTCGCCGCAATCGACCGACTTCTCGAGCGTGTGGGGCTCATGGTCCGCCGGCGCCGGGTACGAGCTCCTTCCGACGTCGTTCCTGGCGTTCGGCGCGGAGGCTCGCTGGCGTGAGCTGTCGCTCGATCACCGGAGCGGGCTGGAGGTCGCGGCGGGTCTCTCCATACGGTTTGGCGGCGGCACCCACAGGCGCCCGGCCGATCGCCCGACCGGCAATTCCGTGCAGCCCGCGACCGACATCCCGCCGCCCGCCCGCGGGTCGACGGGAGGAGCCGACGACAGGCCGCTGCTCCTCCGGGAGTCGGTCGTCGCGACGGCCACCGAGGCGATGGGCAGGCCCTACAGCTGGGGCGGGACGGGCGCCGCCGGAGGCGGGTTCGACTGCTCGGGACTGATCCAGCATTCTTACGCTCGGCACGGCATCGCGTTACCGCGAACCAGCGCGGAGCAGGCGAGGCAGGGGACGGAGGTGTCGCGGAAGGTGGGGGCCCTGCTGCCGGGTGACCTGCTGACCTTCTCCAACCGGGGCGGACGGGTGACTCACGTGGGCCTTTACGTCGGCGAGGGCCGATTCATCCACAGTGCCAGCCGCGGCGTGCAGGTCAGCACCCTCAGCGCCGAGGATCCCTACGGGCGCTGGTGGTTCAATCGCTGGGTGGGAGCCCGCCGCATCATAGGCAACTGACTCGACCTTGGTAACCGACTCGACCTTCCGAGGCTGTTACCCTAGTGTCCCGTGTGCCCTTCCTGCCCGCCGCTGCCGCCATCACCATGGCCGCCGCCGTGCTCGTGACCGCCTTCGGCTCCGCGGGCCGACAGTGACGCCATGTCCCGCTGGTACTCCGGGTTCTGCTCGTCGATCGCGGGCCACTTGCTCATGTCGTCCGGGGTGAACAAGCCCGCCATGTGCGCCATCGCGCCCTTGACGAGGGTCCGTCCGGTGGGATTGTCGTATTCCCCCACCACGCGATACCGATGGTGGCCCTTCATCTTGAGACCCTCCCCCGACACGCCGAAGAGGCGGCGGCTCACCTTGGTGACCTTCCCGGCGGAGTCCCGGGTGGCCTCCACCATGGTCAGCACCTTGCCCGTCTCTGCGTCTTCCAGACGCACCCGCACTCCGTAGTCGTGCAGGTGTCCCCCGATGCCCAGCAGGCGGCCGCCCACGGGCAGGATGAACTCGTGGGCCTTTTCGGACTTCCCGGGCGGAACGTCGAAGGTATTGCTCCCGCCGACCGTCAGGTTCACGTCCATGTAGATCGGCAACGCGTTCACCGGCGGCGGGTTCTGGTTCTTGGGCGTCCACAGCATCTTCAGCTTCATCTGGACCCCATGGAGATCCTTCCCGGTGTCGTTGTGCCAGGCCACGTACATCCCCAGGTTCATGCCTGGCTTCATCGGGACGCCGATGGTCTTGGGGACCTTGATGTCCTCGGTCTCGGTGCCGGCGCCCATCAACCGCTCCGAGGCGGGGTACAGCAGCATGCTGCGGCTGAAGTTCACCATGATCATGTGGTGGATGACGTCGCGGGGGACCGGATTCCCGTGGCCGTCCACCAGCTCCAGCTCGAAGCCGCGGAGCCAGCCGTCGATCGGCCACTGGAATCGCTGGATCGGCGTGTCGTGCGACATGCCCAGGTCCATCATGGAGTGATCCTCCATGGGAGGCATGTTGGGAAGGTCGAAGGGGCCCGCCGTGATGACGAGCTCCTTGCGGCTCGAGTCCACCGCCACAGTGACCTTCGGCTCGGCAGGCGCCTGGATGGGCCCGGCGGCGAGGAGGGCGGCGACGATCGGGGACCACACCGGCATGGGGAACTCCGCGAAGAAGTGCCTGGAGCATTGCGCGGGCGCGGGAGGGCATCCAACATATAGCCAGCCCGGCCGTTCCAACCGCGTCGGCCAGCAACATCTGAAGGCAGGGAGCCGATGTCAAGCAGGTTCACAAGGACGTCGCACGCACTCGTCTGCCTGCTCTTGCTGCCCGTCATCGCCACCGCGCAGGACCGCATTTTCCCGAACGTCCCGAGCTTCGAGCGTCCCGAGGCGTCGCCTCGGGTCCACGGCCTCGCCGCACGCGTGATCTCGGCCCAGCGCGGCGACAGCCGCTTCGGCAAGGAAGCCGAGGCCGAGGTCGCCCTGGGCGAGAACTTCCCGATCCTGGCCCTGCGGCGGGGGCCTCGTCCGATCACCCTGGGATTCGGCTCCCAGGTGTATGCCCGATTCAGCCTCGCGGACTCCAAGAGCGCCCTCATCAGCAACGACTGGGTGGTGGGCCTCAACGGCACGGCGACGTTGGGCGCCTGGGCGTTCACGCTGGAGGCCTATCACGAGAGCAGCCATCTCGGCGACGAATACGAAGACCGGTTCGACGCGAGACGGCTGGACTGGACGCGGGAAGTGCTCGCGGGCTGGATCACCCACGCCAATGGGCCCTGGCGGATCACCGGAAGCGCCAGCTACGCTCTGCGGGACGAGCTGCGGCTCAAGCGCCCGGGCGCGTCCTTCGGGGTGGACTTCCGACCCCCGTGGCGGAACTCGGGAGGGGCGGTCCGGCCGGTGGCCGGCTTCTACCTCGACGCCAACGCGGCGACGAGCTGGAGAGTGAGCGTCTCCTTCAAGACGGGGGTGGTGCTCCAGTCGGCGCCCAGTAGCCGGGAGATCGGCCTCGCCCTCATCGCCCATGACGGGCTTTCCACCCAGCGCCAATTCTTCCGGGAGCAGAGCCGGTACGTGGGCGTGGAGATCCGCTTCGATCTCTGACCCCGTCCCTGCGACTTGCGTCAAGCCTGTTGCCCACATAGATTTGGAGGCTGACGTTTAGACGACCCAAATCATACGGATCTATTCATGTACGCGATCTTCAGGGCCCTCGGCAAGCAGTTTCGGGCCGAGAAGGGCAAGACTCTCAGGCTGCCGCTCATGAACGCGGCTGCCGGCTCGAAGGTGACCTTCGACGAGGTGCTCCTCTCGTCCAACGGCGAGACCATCAAGGCGGGCGCCCCGCTGGTCAAGGGCGCATCGGTCGAGGCCGAGGTGATGGGAGAGGGGAAGGAGCCCAAGATCTACGTATTCAAGTTCAAGCGGCGGAAGAACTATCGCCGCA
>CAMPKP010000103.1 GCA_946887295.1 uncultured Gemmatimonadota bacterium
CTCGTCCGCCACGGCGTCCGGGTGACCATCTGCGAAGCCGACCGGGAGGTCGGCGGGCTCGCGGGGAGCTTCGAGGTCGGCGGCACGCGGCTGGAGAAGTTCTATCACCACTGGTTCACCAGCGACACCCACGTCACCGAGCTGGTGCGTGAGCTGGGCCGCGAGGACCGGGTGCTCCGGCGTGCCACCCGCACCGGGATGTACTTCGCCCGGCAGCGCTTCCGGCTCAGCTCGCCGCTCGACCTCCTTCGATTCACACCCCTGAGTCCGGTGAACCGCGTGCGGCTCGGTCTCCTGGCGTTACGCGCGCGCCGGGTGCGGGACTGGCGGACCCTGGAGGACATGTCCGCCGAGGAGTGGCTCGTCCGCCTCGGCGGACGCGAGGTGTACCAGGTGGTCTGGTCGCCGCTGCTTCAGGGCAAGTTCGGGATCCACGCGGGGGAGATCTCCGCCGTATGGTTCTGGAACAAGCTCAAGCTCCGCGGCGGGAGCCGCGACCGAAGCGGAGCGGAGGTGCTGGCCTACTACCGGGGAGGATTCGCGGCGCTGAGCCAGGAGCTCTCGGAGCGGATCGCCGCCGCCGGCGGATCGATCCGTCTCGGCGAGCCCGTGACCCGCGTCCACGCCGTCGAGGGGAGGGTCACCGCGCTCGAGACCACCCGCGGCCTCGTGGACGCCGATGCGGTGATTGCCACGCCCGCGCTCCCTATCGTGGCCGACCTGCTGGCCCCGCACGTGCCGGCCGATTACCTGGCGTCGCTGCGGCGCGTGCGGTACCTGGCGAATCTATGCGTCGTACTGGAGCTCGACCGGAGCCTCTCGGACACCTACTGGCTCAACGTGAACGACCCGGGATTTCCCTTTGTCGGCGTCATCGAGCACACCAACTTCGAGCCGCCCTCCACCTACGGCGGCAGACATCTGGTCTATCTCTCGAAGTATCTGCCGGAGACCGATCAGCTGTACCGCCTCCCGGATCACGAGGTCGTCGCCTTCTGTCTCGAGCACCTGCGCAGGATGTTCCCGGCCGCGGGCGCGGGGTGGGTGCTGGCATCGCACGTCTGGCGCGCCCGGTTCGCGCAGCCACTCGTGGAGCGCGGCTACGGACGCCTGATCCCACCGCGCACGACTCCGCTGCGGGGGTTCAACCTGAGCACGATGGCCCAGGTATATCCCGAGGATCGGGGGACCAACTACGCGATCAGGGAGGGGCGGAAGGCGGCCCGCGAGGTGGCCAGGTCGCTGTGGGATCAGCCGCCGCAGGTCGCGCGGCCCATCCGCCATTCCATGGACCGGGTGCCGCCGGGTCCCGGCCCCTCGATGCGAGCGACCAGGGTGTCCGCGGCCACGCGACGGTAGAGAATCCGGGTTGGAAAGTCGTGAGCCGGATTGCTCCAGACGACCAGACCGCGTTCGAGCTTTGTCAGGTGGAAATCAGCCGGTGACTGGCCGGCCGGCCTCGGGGTGATGACCAGATCCGAATCCCCGGCCTCGGCGATCGTGGTGAACTCGTAGCTGATCACCTTTCCCGCCTTGGTATAGCGCGAGACGCCCAGGATCAGGTTGTCCGACGGCGGCGTGTAGTACTCCTCGATCACGGCTCCGGCCTCGGACGCGCCGCGCCAGCATCCTGTCATGAAGCGGAGGTCGGTCAGGGAGGGCCGTGACGGATCGGGCGCGGGAGTTTCCTGGGGACTCGAGCCGGCCAGAACGACCACGAGGAGAGCGGGTACCATCGCGCGCATGGGAAGTTCTCCTGGGTGAAAGCCTCAACCTAGCGCGCGGACTCCCGGAGGTCTTGGAAGAACTCGCCATCGGCGTCCCGGCCTCTTTCATCGAGGTCGGCGATGAAGTTCCGGGCCAGCTCCCTCGCCTCGCGCAGGTAGCGCGCGGGCGGGATCCCGGCGAACAGGCGGAAGTCGCGCCCGAGGTGCGCCTGGTCGAAGTAGCCGACCCCGAGCGCCACCGCCGCGACCGAGCGGGTCCCCGGTGCCTCCAGCGCCCGGAGCGCACGCTGGAACCGGCCGAGCCGCATGAGCGGCTTGGGACCGAACCCCATGCTCTCCCTGAAGCGCCGGCTCAGCTGCCGATAGCTCATGCCGACCGCCTCGGCGATCTCGGCCGGCCGAGCGTGGCCTTGGGCCATGGCCAGGTCCACCGCCGACGCGACTCGCCGGTCGAGCGCCGGCCGGAAGGACCCCCGCACGAGATGGCGCCGCAGGAGGGCCAGCCTCGCCTCCGCGCCGCGGGCGTCCGCCAGCTGCTCCCGCAGCGTTCGCTCGAGGGGTGCGGGGAGCACGTCGAGGGCATACGACCGGTCGAGCAGCTCCCCGCCGGCGACCCGCAGCCAGGCCGAGATCGCCTCGGGCCGAAACCGCACGCCGATCAGGTCCACCCGTCCGGTCGGCCTGATCTCCATCGCGTGCCGGTTGGGCCCCACCAGGAGAGCGACGGGCTGGGCCCGGCCACCATCTTCGTGCCGGCACTCGAAAGGATCGGCGAGGTTGAATATCAGCTCGGCGCGTCCGTCCGGCATGACCCGCTGGAAAGAGCCGCCGGCGGCCGGCGCCTCGCCCTGGAGCAGCCAGACGCGGTGCACCAGGTGGCGCAGCTCCGGGGGCGGGGCAGACTCCTCGTAGCGCACCGCTCTACCCGGCCGCTGCCCGCTGCTTGGCCTGCTGATAGCCCATGCCCTGGAGCCGAATGATCCGCTGCCGGATCGGGGGATGCGAAGCGAGGACGTCGGCCAGGAATCCCTCGCGTGCCGACAGCAGGCCCGGCGACGGATCCACGATGCAGAGGTGGGCGGCGCCGAGGGTGATCGACCGGGTCGCTCCGGCCGCGGCCGACAGCTTCTCCAGCGCAGCCGCGAGCGCCATCGGGTTGCGGGTGAATTGCGCGGCCGTCGCGTCCGCGAGGAACTCGCGCTTCCGGCTCACTGCCATGGCCAGAATACGCGAGACCACGGGCGCGACGACCAGGGTGACGAGCCAGAGCACGAGCACGACCAGCGCGAGCGGATTGCCGCCTCCCTTGCCGCCGCTCCGGCCGCCGAGCCTCGAGCCGGTGCGTCCCCCGAGCCTGAGCGTGCGACCCATACCGTCGGACAGGAGGGCGATGGCGCCTACCATGCCCGCGAGCAGGGTCATCAGCCGAACGTCGAGGTTCCGCACATGGGCCATCTCGTGGGCGACGACGCCCTGGAGCTCGTCCCGGCCGAGCGTGGCGAGGAGTCCCTCTGTGACCGCGATGCTGGCGGAGCGGTCATCGCGGCCGGTGGCGAAGGCGTTGGGGTCCTGGTCCGGGACCACCCACACCCGCGGCTTCGGCAGCCCGGAAGCGATGGCCATCTCCTCGACTACGTTCACCAGCTGCCGCTGCTCGGGGGTCGCGGGCTCGATGATCTCCCATGCCCCGGTGGACCAGAGCACGCGCTCCGGGCCGTACCGCCACGCGAACCAGCAGATGCCCGCGGCGAGGACCGTGGAGACGAGACCGATGAAGGGGATGACGTGACGGTAGCCGCCCGGCGCGGCGTCGGCGGTCATGAGGCCGATGGCCAGGTCGCCGCCGAACCCCACCCAGGCGAAGAAGACGATGAATCCGACGACCAGCCACTTCGAGCGGCGGCGGTTGGCCTCCTGCTGCGCGAAGAGGTTGGCGTCCTCACTCACGGAGTCGGCTTGTTCAGCGACAGGTCCACCTTGGGTGCGGCGCGCTCGGAGGCGTCCTCGATCTCCCACAGCTCGGCCGGTGTCGCCTTGGCGAATCCGGCGATCAGCAGCGTCGGAAAGGTGGCCTGCCTGGTGTTGTACTGCGTGGCGACGTCGTTGTAGAGCTGCCGCGCGAAGCCGACCTTGTTCTCGGTGCTGGTGAGCTCCTCCTGGAGCTGGAGCACGTTCTGATTGGATTTGAGCTCGGGGTACGCCTCGGTGAGGGCGAACAGCCGGCCCAGCGCCTGGGTGAGCTCGCCTTCGGCCCGCGCGGTCTCCTTCACGCCCGAGGCGCTCACCGCCTTGTTCCGCGCGGAGATCACCGCCTCCAGCGTGCTCCGCTCGAAGTCCATGGCGCCCTTGACCGTGTTCACCAGATTGGGGATCAGATCGTGGCGGCGCTTGAGCTGCACGTCGATCTGTTTCCACCCGTTGAGCACCTGATTCTTCAGCGCGATGAGGCCGTTGTACGAGCCGATCACCCACAGGACGACGGCCGCGACGACGACCAGGAGCACGATCGTGGACATGGACTGGCCTTTGTGCGAGAGGAAATCAGGAGCCGACGAGTCCGGCGAGTGTCTGGCGGAGGGCGGCGCTGATGGCCTCGACGTCGCCGTTGAGCCGGATGACCGGATGCTGCTCGTCGATCAGGAGCTCGATGCCGGGAGCTACCGCGATCCTGCGGCAGACCGATCCTCCGGGCACCGCACCTTCGACCGGCGTGAGCCAGCCGAGCAGGGCGCGGCCCACCCTGCCCCGGCCGGTGCCCGGCGCCTGGAGCAGGGCCAGGCGGTCGGGGGGCGGCATGACAGGGCCGAGAGCCGACGCGACCCGCCGCTCGATGACGTCCCCGGTGAGGCCCTCGAACTCCTTGCCCATCGCGTCCAGCGTGGCACCTTCCATCTGGCGAAGCTTGATGGCGAGCACCTGGAGCAGATGGCGATAGGAGTAGACTGCGGCGGTGCCCCGCCCGTCGGGCGGACTCACCAGGCCTCTCGTCACGTAGAAGCGGATCGTTCGCTCGCTGGGCCGCGCCCGGGCGGCCGCGTTGACCGGCACCACACCCGAGGCATCGAGGAGTCCGGCGGAAAGGGCGGCGAGGTCTCGCAGGCCCCAGGGAGCGAGGCCGCGGTATTCCCGCAGAACGGCGAGGGGGTCGGCTGGAGCGGCTGTGGTGAGCCCTGCAGTCATCCGCCGTTCCGCTTGCGCTGCGGCTGCGGTGCCAGCGCGGTGAGCGCCGTGAGCACCGCCGACCCCAGCGCATCGAGCGTGAACGGCTTCACGAGCAGGGGGCACTGGCGCAGCTCGTCGGGCCAGTTGGCCCGCAGTGCCCAGGGATCGCCGGTCATGAGGAGGATGCGGCCCGCCAGCCTGGGCCAGCGCCGCAGCAGCGCGATCGCCAGCGTGTCGCCCGACATCTGGGGCAGGTGAATGTCGAGCATGACCAGATCGTAGTCCGCGGCGTCCAGGAGCTCGTAGGCCAGGTGCGGGTCGCCCACGGAGACGACTTCGTAATCCAGGTTGCGGAGCGCGCGCTCCAGCGTGCGGCGCAGCGCCGGCTCGTCGTCGACCACCAGGATGCGGGATGTCATGAGGCCTCGGCCCGCGCGAGCTGGGTGAAGTACCGGCTGGTGACGGCCTCCAGCGCCTCCTCCGTGCTCAGCGAGACCCGCAGCTCACCGGCGGTGAGACCGAACACGGCTCGCAGATGCATCTGCAGCGTCTTGGTCTTGCTGTACCCCAGCTTGAGCGCGACGTCCTCCACCGTGTACCCTGGATCGAGCAGCAGCCGGTGGGCATAGAGCAGCCGGGTGAGCACCATGACCACGCGGGGCGAGGGGAGACCCACCTTGGTGAACCAGCGCTCGCAGGTGCGGCGCGTGAGCTGGGCCCGGTCGGCCAGCGCCGTCACGGTCGGGCCATCGCCGGGCGCGTGAAGCATCGTCTCCAGGGCCGCCCGCAACTCCTCGGGCAGCTCGCTCAGGATAGCCCCCAGCGCCTGCATGACCTGCTGCGAGGCGCTCTGCTCAAGCTCGCTCAGCAGGGCGCTCCGAAGGGCTCCGGGAGCGTCCTCGAAGCGGTAGACCACCACCCGCCGGATTCCCGCGCGTCCCAACTGCAGCAGGACGCCGGCGTTCGCGGGCGTGAGATCGGTGTAAACCAGTAGGGGAAGTGACGGGAAGAAGAGCCGAAGGCGCTCGATGCCGTGCGGGCGGGGCTCACCCCCGCCCAGATGGGGATCGACCACCGCCATATCGACAGGCTTGGCGCGGATCGCCTCCACGGCTTCGGGCCAATTGCTCGCGGAGACCCACTGGAAGCGGTCGGCGTCGAGGGTCCGGAGTCTGAAGACGCGTTCGGGTGGGACGGCAGCGAGAAGCAAATGTCGCAAAACGGTCCCTATTTGTCGCAAAAGGGCCCTTAAACCGGGGTTTCCCGGACTCCAGATTGCCGGTAACCCCTGATCGAGAACCGCCACTTGAGAGGATTCCCCATGTCCCGGCGCTCTTCCAGCTGGATCGCGGTTGCCTGCCTGACCATCGCCGCCCTGACGACCGCCTGCGGCCGTTCGGCTACCGGACCTTCCGATACTCCCGCCGCGGCACTCGAGAGTCAGGGCTCCAACAATCTCGAGAGCCAGGGCTCCAACAACTAGCTCGCCGAGAGGGCGTACTCGCGGAGCCCGACCGCCACTTCTTCGACAGCCGGTGAGCCATCGTAGGTCTCCGGCGTGGCGAGATCGGGCTCGCGTGCCCTGGTGGCCTCGGCGGCATCCAGCGTATCGAGGGCCTTCAGCTCGCCCTCGAGCTTGAAATACCAGACGTTGAGACGATGCGCCTCGGCCAGGTGAAGTCCTGCGTCGAGGAAGTCGCGCGCGCGCTTATGCAGGCCGAACCGCCGCATGCCGACGCCGGCCTTGAAGTGGAAGTCGGCCGCCATGCTCGGGGGCATGCGATCGCGCGAGGCCTCGGCCTCCGCCCGGCGCCGCTCGAACGCCATCCTGTTGCCCACCGCCGACTCCAGATCCATGAGCTCCAGCACCGCGTTCGACCGCACCATGAAGCTGGTGTTGGAATCCGCCACGATCTCGAAGGCCAGCCGGGCGCTGTCATAGGCACGCAGCCGCAGCAGACCTACGCCGAGGTCGCCCAGGACCCGCATGCGGTTGAGGCTGTCCTCGGTGAGGCGGAACGCGCGATACTTCGCCTGGACGGACTCCTCCAGACGCCCCTGCAGCACCAGCACGGCGCCCAGGTCGGACCAGGCCATCGCCTCGACCTCAGGCAGATCCATGGCCGCGGCCCGCTTCGCGACTTCCTCGGCCATGGCGTGGGACAGCGGCAGATTGCCCTGGCCGCGCAGTACCGCGGACCGGCCCAGCCGGGAGCGGAGAGCCGTCACCAGGTCGCTCGTGGAGACGGCCGCGTCCTCGGCCCGCGAGTAGCAGGTATTGGCCGCGGACCAGCGCGCCAGGAGGCGGTTCAGCCTGCCCGCGAAGAGCGCGATGGCGGCGAACTCGGCAGCCGGCACCGACCGGCCATGGGCCCGGCTGGCCAGCCCGAGCACGTCGAGCGCTTCATCGAGGCGGGCTTCATGCTCGAGGAAGTAGGCGTACGCCGTGAGACAGAGCCGCAGCGCGGGCGTCGGAGCCGGATTGCCGGGAACCGCGTCGGCGATACCGCGAAGGTGCGCCGCTTCGGGGGCTTCCGACGGCAGATCACCAAGATGCCGGCGGACCGCCGCAACCTGCCACGAGAACCCCTCCTGCGCCTCCACGCCCTCCAGACCGGAGAGCAGCCGGTCCACCAGCCGCGCGACGACATACGCGCCCAGCGCCAGCCTGGCCGGATGCTCACGGCCGTGCTCGCGTTCGACCCGGGCCCGCTCCAGGAAGGGAGCGTGCGCCAGGACATCCGCCGACGACCCGAACTCGTCGAAGAGCTGCTGGGGCGTGAACAGAGAGAGAATCCTTCCGCCGTTATGGGTTCGGAACAACGCTAGTATCGCCGCCGGGACGCCGAAGGGCAAGGGCACCGGAAAATGCACCGGCTTGCAGCCCAGTGGTCCTGGATTGGTCGGTTGTACTGCTAATCTGGGGCCATGAAATCCGGATTCACCCTTGTCGAAACCGCGCTAACACTGGCAGTAGCCGCACTGCTGCTGGCAATTGCGCTCCCTCGGCTCACTGCCTTGAAACAAGGGGTCAGCGTCGAAACCGCGGCCCAAAATATCGCCTCCGCCCATCGGCGCGCCCGGACCGCTGCAATTGTTGCAGGCCGCCCGGCCATTCTTTCCGTGGCGGAAGGGGGGCTTCGCATCACTTTCGTTGGCGCGGGTCAGCCACACTGGTCCTCCCCTGGCCCGTCCCAGGAGGGTGTCACCCTTGCAGAATCCCCTCGCGACCTCACCTTCTCCCCCCTCGGCATCACCACCGGCTTGTCCAACGCCAGCTTCCACTTGAGCCTCGGCTCGGCTTTCCGCACGGTCGTGGTGTCGCGCCTCGGTCGCATCAGAATCCTGCGGTCCCCATGAGCCGGGCCGTCACCCGCATCCCGCGCCGGCGCCTCACCGCTCTGCGAATGTCAGATCCACGTGCACTTCGATGTGCTCGTCCATCCGCAGGACTCCGAGCGCCTTGCTGAGTCCGCCGATCTCGTACTCCTTGAGGTTCACCGGGAAATCGGTCCGCATTCGGAGCGAATTGCCCTCCCTCCAGACCTTGCCGCGGAGCGTCACGTCCCGGGTCACCCCGTGAAGCGTCAGCTTCCCCTGCAGGTCCACCGCCGCGGTGTCGGCCGGCTTCGGACGGGGCGTCACTCCGGTCAGCTCGAATCGCATGGTGGGGTACTTACCCGACTCCATGGACTTGTTGAGATCCTTGTCGCGCTTCCCGTTGCCGGTGTCGAGCGTCTTGACCGGCGACTCCACCCACCCGCGCACGGCCGCCAGACCCTTGCCACCGCTCATCTCGCCGGACACCGTGGTCGTCGTGCCGGTGAAATCGCCGACGGTAGCATGGCCGTCGAAGCTCAGGGTGCCCGAGGCCACTCGCATCGGGGGAATCGCCCCGTCCAGCTGCGCCGCGAAGCCGCGCGCGGGCGCCGCGCTCGCCAGGGCGGCGCAGAGCAGGGTACGGCTCAAACTGGCAGGCATAGAAAACCTCCGGGATCGGCCCGGCTCAGCTCCCGTCCAGACCGTACTTCCGAACCTTGTGCAGCAGCGTCGAGCGCGAGATGCCGAGCAGATGCGCCGCGCGCCGGCGATTGCCGCCGGTATGGCGAAGGGTGAGCGCGATGTGTCGCCGCTCCGCCGCCGCCAGAGAATCCGGCTCCACGCCGCCCGAGGGCGCCAGTGCCTCCCGCAGCCGCCCGAGATCGAGCTCGGGCCAGCCGAGGTCCACCACGAGCGCGTCGAACCCGGGCGCCCCGATGGCATCCGCCGCGGCGGGCCCGTCAGGGGCGGCCGCAGCATGGTTCCCGGCGCCCCGCAACGCAGCTAAGAGCGCGTCGCGGGGCTCCGGAGCTCGCGCCAGGATAACCAGGTGCAGCGGCGGCATGCGGAAAAGGTAATCCGTTGACCGACCTCGAGCGCCTCGGCCCGGGATCGCCGGTGCAGGACTCCCTGCTCGTCCTGGAGGTGGACCACCGATCCTATGGCGAAGGGAAGGACTGCGTGGTGCTCACGCTGGGCAACGCCTCCGGCCGCATCCCGTCCGGCCCCTTCTGGAGCCAGAGGCGGGCGGCCGTAGCAGGCCTGACACGGGGCGATCCCGTCGAGGTCACCGGCGAGATCCGCCTCTACCGCGGGCGCCGCCAGCTCGAGGTGCGCGAGATCCGGCAGCTCTCACGCGGCGAAGTCGACTGGCGGCGGCTTCTCCCCGCGGTGGCAGACGTCGCCCCCTACTGGCATCTGGTGGACGAGTGGCGCAGCCGGATCCGCGCACCCCGTCTCCGCGGCGTTATCGGTCTCTTTTACGATGATCCCGAGTTCCGCCGCAACTACGGCTCCTGTCCGGCCAGCCCGTCCGGACACCATGCCGAGCTCGGCGGGCTGCTGCGGCACACCTGCGAGGTCGGCTCGATCGGCCGCGGCATCGCGGATCTCTGCGGCGCCGACCGCGACCTGGTCACCGCCGGCGCCCTCCTGCACGACATCGGCAAGCTGGAGGCCTACACCTGGGAGGCGGGCTTCGCCGTCACGGAGGCGGGCGCCCTCCTTGGTCACGTCGCCCTCGGCATGCTCATGCTGGTGCGGCGCACGGCAGGCACGGTGGTCCTGACCGAGCTCGAGCTCCGAATCCTGCTGCACCTCATCGCCTCGCATCACGGCAAGCTGGAGTTCGGCGCCGCGGTCCCGCCCATGACCCTGGAGGCCGAGGTGCTGCACTGCGCGGACAACGCCAGCGCGAAGACGGCCAGCCTTGCGGACGCGGTGAGCGATGCCGACAATTTTCAGGCAGACGAGCTGGTCAGCGCCCGCACGATCTGGCAGCTGGACCGACGCAGGGTCTACCGCGGGCGGAGCGATTGGGGCTTGGAATCGAGCGACCCGCGGAACGGAAGAGACAGCTCCCAAAATGAAGAACGGCCGCCTAGTCGTGGCTAGACGGCCGTCCTACGATTGGACTAACCAAGGGCGGGACATCGCTGCCGCCGTTCTTCTCCCACCTGCCACCGGTTGGCTGATTCGCCGCTCGGGAGGGCGAGGTGAAGCCTTGGCATCCATCCCCAGGCCGGATGGCCATCCAACCTGGTTCATCCATTCGAGCGCTGCGAGTCGGATCGGGTCGCGGACCGACCTTTCGCACTGCACCCCGAGGCGCAAGATCGGGGTGGATGAAGCACGCGACTGGCTTCACCTGTCCAAGCCGGGGTGATCACCAGGATCAGCGAGTGCCTGAGCCCTTGGTTGCGTCGGCGCTCTCCCCTGATATCCCGCCTGAACCCGCCTGCTGGCCGCCGCTGTGACTCGGGGTCTCAGCACGTGTCCGTGCAAGCGCGTGGAGCCTAAGATAGGGCCCGCGTGCAGCCGCGCAAGTGCCTGATTTTATTCGGGTTACAACACTGGAGTGGACTGATTTTGTGGATTTCTAACCCGCTCCGGCCCATCGCCCTACCGTCTCCGTCCACAGTTTTGTGGAGATGTGTATCAACACATTCAGGTGGGAAAGTCTCAGGACTCGAGTCCGACCTCGATGTAGCGGTAGCTGATCTCCTGATCGCTCGAGGAGAAGAGGCAGCCGGCGGAGCTCGCCGCGAACCATCCGGCGACCAACGGGCGCGGTCCATCGAGCTCCTGGATGATCGGTCCCAGCCACCGCCGGAGGTGGCGCAGCTCGGGTGCCCGCCGGCCCAGCAGCGCGAGCAGCGCGCCCACGCCTGACGTGGCGCGAAGGAAGTGGGCGAGGGCGTGAGCGCGCTGGCTGAACTCGACCGCCTTCACCCCCGGCTCGTCGAAGAGGATGGCGCCCTCGAAGACGTCCATGGGCGGAGCGTCGAGCCGGGGTCCGAGATACACGAACTGGCGGCCGTCGCGCCCCTTGCGCTCGACTACCGCGGCCGCGGTCTCGCTGGTCAGGCGAGCGGCGTGAAGCAGATCGTCGTCCGGAAGGATCCCTACCGCGCCGGTCCACTCCAGAGCGGCGAGCGCGGTCTCCACCGGGCAGCCCAGCACGTCGTCGAACGCCAGGAGGCGAGGCGCCTCCCCTGCCCGCAGCACGAAGTGCGAGAGCCCTTCGGCCCGGTCGGCGAAGGTGCGAACCACCAACGTCTGGGGTGAAGTCATGTGTTGAATATACATGGAGGGCCACGGCACGCCCCCGCGGCTCCGTTGTCCGGGTATATTCTGAGACACACGCGCCCCGGGAATCCCATGCAGGTCGAGTGGACGTCCTACAACTCGCCGATCGGCACGCTGACGGTGGTGGAATGCGAGGCCGGGCCGCTGGCCGTCGAGTTCCCTCACCGTGCCATGACGATCAAGTGGGCGGTGCGGCTGCGGGCCGCGGTGCCCGAGCTGCACATCGCTCAGGGCACCTGCCGCATCGCGACAGCGTGGCTCGACGAATACTTCGCCGGATCCTCCCGCCCCTTCCCTTATCCCGATTACCTGAAACGTTGGTTCGATCTCTCTCCCGCCCAGGTCGCGGTGTTCAAGACGCTGCGGAAGATTCCCCTGGGCGAAACCCGCTCCTACGACGATATCGCGCGCGCAACCAGTCTGCACCCGCGGCAGATCGGCTGGCTCGTCTCGGCCAACCACCTCGCGATCCTCATCCCCTGCCACCGGGTCGTGGGCAAAGACGGCGCGCTGGTCGGGTACGGCGGCGGGCTGGCCAAGAAGCGCTGGCTTCTCGATCACGAGCTCAGGGCCGCCGGGGTGGTGTTGCGGTGAGCTTATGCGGTGCTAAGACGGTGCTAATACAAGGATTTGCCTCATCGGACCGGGCCGGGCTCCGAAGCCTGGCGACATCGCCGCACCGCCCTGACATCGCCGCCCCGCCGTATTGACAATTTGCAATCCGTGCATGACCTTAGGCCATGCATAGCGCGGTCTCACCTTTGCATTCTTGATCATCCCTTGCCGGTCGGACATTCCAAGTCCGAGCGGCTTTTTTGATGGGGCTTCTTCACCCGGCCACGAGGGCCGGGCGTTTCCCCGGAGCCTTCGGGCTCCCCTGTCAAGAGGTTGCAACAATGGCGAAGGGCACGGTCAAGTGGTTTAACGACGCAAAGGGGTTCGGCTTCATCGCGCAGGACGGTGGCAAGGACGTCTTCGTGCATCACACCGCCATCATCGCCGAAGGATTCCGGTCGCTCTCCGAGGGCGACAACGTGGAGTTCGAGGTCGTCGAGGGGCCCAAGGGGCTCCAAGCCTCCAACGTCCGCAAGGTCTGAGACCCCGGCGCTCCGCGCCTTTCCCGATCCGACGCAGAGCCGAATCTCACGAGGCCCCCGCCGCTCAGGCGGGGGCTCTCGCTGTCTCCC
>CAMPKP010000104.1 GCA_946887295.1 uncultured Gemmatimonadota bacterium
TCGATGAACTCCCCGACGGTCTCGCGGAGCGCCGCCGACACTTCCTCGGCGCCCGAGGCGGCGAGGGCGATGTCCGCCGCACGCCGGGCCGCCTCGTCGGGAACCGTGCGGACCACCCATTTGACCAGCGGCAGCGCCGGGGGCGACACGCTGAGGCGGTCGTAGCCGAGGCCGACCAGCAGGACCGCGCTGAGCGCCTCCGATGCCATCTCACCGCAGACGCTCACCGGAATGCCGGCTGCGCGGCCCACCTCGGCGACCCGGTGGAGCTGACGGACGATGGACGGGTGATGCGGCGTGAAGCGGTCCGCCAGCCGGGCGTTGCCCCGGTCCACCGCCATGGTGTACTGGGTCAGGTCGTTGGTTCCCACGCTGAAGAACGCGCTCACCTCGGCCAGCCGATCCGCGATCAGCACCGCGGCCGGGGTCTCGACCATGACCCCGACCGGGACGGTCTCGGCGGCCTTGATGCCGGCGGCCTTGAGCGCCTCCGCTTCCTCCTGCACGATGGCCCGGGTCTCGAGGACCTCCTCGACTCGTGTCACGAGCGGCAGCATCAGTTGCACGTCCCGCCCCCACGCCGCCCTCAGCACCGCCCGGATCTGTGGTCGGAAGACCTCGGGCTGGTCCAGGCAGACCCGGATGGACCGCCAGCCCAGGAACGGATTCGCCTCCTGCGGCGCCTTGAATGCCGCCGGGAACTTGTCGCCGCCAAGGTCGAACGATCGGATCACGACCGTGCAATCGGGAAAGGCGAGAGCGACCCGGCGGAAGTACTCCGCCTGCTCGTCCTCGGTCGGGAGGCTGGCACGGCCGGTCAGCAGGAACTCGGTGCGTAGAAGCCCGACACCCTGGGCGCCGAGGCGCAGAGCCGGCTCGATCTCCTCCGGCAGGTCCACGTTCCCCATCAGCAGAATCGGCCGGCCGCCAGGTGTCACCGCCGGCTGGTCCACGACCCCTTCGAGCTGCAGCTCGAGCTTGTGCCTGCGGCTGACCTGGGTCTTGGCCGTCTCGAGCTCGTGCGGGGTCGGATCCAGTACGATCACCCCGCTCTGCCCGTCCAGCAGCAGGGTCGTGCCGTTGGGGATGCTGGCGAGGGCTCCCACCGCGCCCATGACCGCCGGAATGCCGAGGCTGTGGGCCAGAATGGCGGCGTGCGCGGTGCGGGTGCCCTCCTCGCTCACCAGTCCCACCACGTGCTCGCGGTCGAGCTGCACGGTCAGGCCGGGCGAGAGCTCGTGGGCCACGATGATCACCTGCTCATCTTCCGGCATTCCCCAGAGCTCGGTGCTGGAGCGCCCGAGCAGCCGGTTGATGATGCGAAGCTGAATCGCCTGCAGGTCGGCCAGGCGCTCGCGCAGCCGCGCCGCGCCGGCCCAGATGTTCCGCAGCTCCAGCGCCTTGAACTCGTAGGCGGTCTCGGCACTGAGCTGGTTCTTGCGGATGAGGACTTCCACCGCCTTGAGGAAATCCACGTCCTGGGCCATGAGGATCTGGGCATCGAAGATCCGTGCCTCCTCGGGGCCGGCCCGCCGGAGCACCCGCTGGCCCAGCTCGCGAAGGTGGGCGACGACCTCCGCCACCGCCTCCCGCAGCCGCCTCACTTCGGTCTCGACCTCGTCGGGCGAGACGGCCCGGTCCGGGACGTCGGGAAAGTCCCACTGCACGATCAGCGCGGGGCCCATGGCGACCCCGGGCGAGACTCCGATACCGCGCACGACACGAGACATGCTCACGCCTCCCCGAAGCCGCCGGCCACCAGCTGGGCGATCGCCTCCACGGCCTGCTCCGCGTCGGGCCCATCGGCGCGAACGACGATCGAGCTGCCGCATTCGGCGGCGAGCATCATGACGCCCATGATGCTCTTGCCGTTCACGGCCAGTCCGTCCTTGAACAGCTCGATCTCCGAATCGAAGGTGCTCGCCAGCCGCACGATCTTGGCCGCCGGCCTCGCATGGAGGCCTTCCTGGTTCACGATGGTCGCCTCCCGCTCGATCATGGCAGCAGCCACCGGAACACGACGAGGAGCACCAGCGCGAGCAGCGTGAAGCGCACGGTGGTGAGCGAAGGGCCGAACCAGCGCGTCACGGCCACGCCCGTGGCGGCGACCGCGAGCGTTCCGAATGCGGCGGGCCAGCCGATGGCCTCGAGATACCACGCCCCCACCAGCGGAATGGCCGCGCCCACGCTGAAACCGGCGGCGGGGCCGACCCGCTCGACGGCCTTGGAGATCCAGGAATGGGAGATCGCGTTGCCCACCGTCATGCCGGACTCGAGCCCGGTCCGGAGCGCCCACACCCCGGTCGCTATCCGCGAGAGGTTGTAGACCACCAGGAAGCCCAGTACCGCCCACCAGCCGGCGCCGAGCACCACACCGATCAGCGCGAGGCCGACGAGCAGGGGGACCAGTCCGGCCCAGAAGAGCTGGTCGCCCAGCGCGCCGAGGGGGCTGCACAACGCGGTGCGGAGGCGCGCGATCTGCGAGCCCGGAACCGCGTCGTACTCGGCCCGCGCGGTCGCGCCGAGCGCCAGCCCCGCCAGGATGGGATTGCAGTTGAAGAACTCCGCCGACCGCACGACCGCCTCGGTGTGGCGGACGGGGTCCACCGTCTTCAGATCCTCGAGCAGCGGCTCCGCCGCGTACCCCATGCCGACCCCGAGCATCCGCTCGTAATTCCAGGTGCCCTGGATGGCCAGGAGCCGCAGCCACGCGCGCCATCCGCCGTTCATCGCAGCGCCGCCACGATGAGCCCGATGAGCGCACCGGCGCCGAGCCAGCGCAGGCGGGGCCCCCGCCCGGCGCCCCGCAGCGCTCCGCCGATGACGGCCGAGAGCCCGCAGCCCATGGCCACCAGCGTGAGTCCGAGCGCGGTGGAGCGGTCGAGTCGCGCGAGCGGATCGGCGAGGACCCAGGCGCAGGCGAGGCCGAGCACCGTGAGTCCGGCGCCGCGCGCCGCGTCCCGCGCGAGCGAGCCGTACTGCAGCCGCCGGATCGCCCCCCCGTCTCCCGCCGCCAGCGCGGCCGAGTGGTGCTGGATCGCCCGGGCGTTGGCCCGCCGAACCAGTTGAAGGCTGAACCCGCCGAGCACGGCCAGGACCAGGCCCAGCGCCGCGCTCACCCCGAGCGCGAACTGCCAGGGCGAGTCGGCCGCCAGCGCGGTGGCCGCCACCGTGGCCGGCCCGTAGTCCGGGTAGCGGACCGCGCCGACCGGCAGCACGTCCAGCGCGAAGAGCTCGAACAGCACTCCGACCCGGAGTCCGGCCTCGACGTCGCCGGCCAGCCAGCCGGCGACCGCGCCGGCGACCACCGGCCGGGCGATCATCGCCTGGGGCACGCTCACGAGATCGAGTCCCACGAGCATGCCCCAGATCACGAGGAGCAGCGCGCCGGACGGCGCGAGATCGGTCATGCCAAGGCCTTCAGCGGGACGGGGGGTGTGGTCGGCAGATCCTGGGCGGCCACGGCGGCGCCGGCGGCCTCCAGCGCTCCCAGGCGCGCCATCTCGTCGTCGGTCAGGTACAGATACGGCAGGCGCTCACGACGGCCGGCCCGATGATGGATGCCGCCGAGATTGATCCGGTGCACCGTCACCGGGTCCGCGGCATGGAGCGCGGTCATGGTCTCGAGATCGCCGGTGAGCACCAGCGTGCGGCGGGCGTCCGCCTGCCACTCGCGCAGCCGCGCCGCGGCGTCCGCCACGGTGAGGAACTCGACCTCGATCTCCGGCGTGACCGCCATCCGGTAGAGATCCTGCTCCCAGGTGCTCGTCGCGACCTCCCCGTCCACCAGCACGATGCGGTTCACCCCCAGCGGGCGGCCCCATCCCACGACCACCTGCCCGTGAATCAGCCGGTCGTCCACCCGAAAGAGCACGATGGCCATCAGGGAATCCGGATCGCCTTGGTCCCGGCCGCGATCGCCCGCTCCGCCGCGTCGGCGGGCGTGAGGGAGGCGTGGAAGACGAAATCCACCAGCATCGCCAGGTTGACGCCGGTCACCACCTTGACGCCCGGCAGAACACCCAGCCGCTTGAGCACCGCGAAGAGGCAGGAGCCGGAGGCGAGATCCACGAACACGACGGCGGGCCGCCCGTCCACCGCTTCCGAGACCCGCTTCTCCAGCGCCTCGCGGTCGCAGCCGGAGTTGGAGACCGGCACCAGCACCCCGGTCACGCCGCTGATCGACTCCGCCGCCTCGACCAGCGCCCTGGCCAGGCTCCCATGGCACACCACCACCCCGCGCAGGCCGTCACTCATAGTCTTCCTGAAGATACTCCCGCACTCCGCGCTGCTCCTTCATTCGCTTGATGAGCCTGGCGTTGAACGCGGCGGCCACGTCCACGCCGGAGTAGCGCAGCAGGTGCATCATCGCCACGACCTCGGAGATGACCGTGATGTTCTTTCCGGGATTGAGCGGCACGACCACCCGCGGCAGCACCACGTCGAGGATGGTGGTCTCCTCCCGCGCGAGCCCGGTGCGATCGGAGTCCTTGGCCGTCTCCCAGTCGTCCAGCTGCACCACCACCTCGATGCGCTTCTGCTGGCGCACCGCGCGCACGCCGAACAGCGCCGGGATGTCGATCAGCCCGATACCCCGGATCTCCATGTGGTGCGCGGCCAGCTCGTGGCCGCGCCCGATGAGGATGTCGTTTCCGCGGCGGACGACCTGCACCACGTCGTCGGCCACGAGCCGGTGGCCCCGCTCCACCAGGTCGAGCACGCACTCGCTCTTGCCGATGCCGGAGCGCCCCACGAAGAGGAGCCCGACGCCGTACACGTCCGCCAGCGAGCCGTGCAGGGTGGTCCGGGGCGAGAATGCCTCCTCCACGATCGGCTTCACCCGGCGGTAGAACTCGGCGGTCTTGAGCTTGGTCCGCAGGATCGGGACGCCCCTCGCCCGGGCGAGCTCGAGCATCTCCGCCGGTATCTCCTGACCCTTGGTCACGAAGATGCAGGGCAGCTCGAACTCGAAGAACTTCTCCAGCGCCTTCCGCCGGTCCTCGGCGGAAAGCGAGTGGAGATAGGTGATCTCGGTCTCGCCGAAGACATGCAGCCGGTTCGGCGCGAAGCGCCCGGTGTAGCCGGCCAGCGCCAGCCCGGGGCCGGCGACCTCCGCGTCCGGGAGCTGGCGGTCCAGCCCCAGCTCGCCGGTCAGCGCCTCGAGCTGGAGCGACTCGCCGCGGCGCGAGAGGAAGTCCCGGAGCCGGAGCATCAGAGTGGTTCGGCCTGCGAGGGCCTGGTGCGGCGGGGACGAGCGGAGACCTTCTCCACCTGCTTGCGCAGCTTCTCCTCCGCCCGGTCGAGCGCGGTGCGATGGTCCTCGGCCTCTCCCTTCGCGACGAGCACCTCGCCGCGCGCCACGTGCAGCCGGAGCTCCGCGGTGCGCAGCGGACCCTCCGCGTCGAAGACGACGGCCGCTTCGATGGGCCGGGTGGCGATGTTGCCCAGCCGCTCGACGACCGTGAGGGCGCGCTCCCGAAGCACGTCCGAGATCTCGGTGTGGCGAACGGTGATGGTCGTCTGCATACGAGTGCCTCCTGACCCGGCCTCAGGCCGAGCCGGCGATGATGTCGAAGAGATGACGCTCCGTCTGGGCGGCGGCTCGCTCCCAGGTAAGCCCTTCGGCGAACCTCCGAGCGCCGGCGCCCAGCCGGGCCACGAGTGCCGCGTCGCCGGCGAGCTCCAGCATCCGCGCGGCGAGCGCGTCCACGTCGCCGTGGGGAACCAGGTAGCCGGTCTCCATGTGCCGGACCGAGTCCCGCAGGCCGGGACTGTCCGAGGCGATCGAAGGCGTTCCGCAGGCCGCCGCCTCCACCACCGTGATGCCCCAGCCCTCCTTCGGCGAGGGAAACAGGTTTCCCCAGGCCCCCCGAAACAGCGAAACCTTGCGGGCCTCGGTCACGAACCCATGGAAGGTGACCGCCGATTCCTGCCCGAGGCTGGCGGCGAGGCGCTCCAGCTCCGGCCGATGATCACCCGTTCCGGCGATGTCCAGCCGCAGGTCCGGTCGAGCGCGGCGCGCGATCGCGAGCGCCCGGATGGCGAGCCCTATTCCTTTATAACGCTTGAGCCGTCCCACGTACAAGAACCGGGGCTCCGGGGCGCGCGACTCCTCCGCCGACGGACTGAACTTCACGCTGTCCACCCCCGGGTGGATCACCCGGATGCGCTCGGGGGCCACGCCCCGGGCCGCCAGGTCGTCGCGCGTGCTCTCGCTGATCGCGTGAAACGCCGCCCGGCGGTACAGGCGCGGCAGCGGGCGCTCCGCCAGCCACACCACCGACGCCGCCGGCCACGCCGCCTCCTGGAAGGCGGTCTCGCCGAAAAGGTGAGGCACCAGGCCGCAGAACGGCAGGTCGGTCATCGCGGGCAGGAAGAGAGGCAGCTTGTTGATGTCCTCGACCACGATGTCGGGACGCTCCTCCCGGATCGCCCGGCGGACTGCGCCGCGCCCCACGATCGAAAAGCTGTTGCGCCGACCCGCCCGCCGCACGTCGATGCCGCCGATGCGCGCGGTCGCCGGCGCGCCCTCCCACCCCGAGCAGACCAGCCGCAGCCGGTGACCAGCGCCTGCCAGGCGAGTGAAGATCTCGAACAGGTGGATCTCCGCGCCGCCGGCCTGCGGATTCTCGAGGTCCTGCCAGTTGACCAGCAGAACGTTCATCGACTAGAGCCGACCGGCCGCTCGGGCGAGCCCGTCGAGCACCCCGTTCACGAAGCCGGGCGCCCGCGCGCCGCCGAACCAGTGGGCCAGGCGGACCGCTTCGTCGATGACCACTTTGGGCGGGACTTCGCCCCGTCGGAGCTCCAGGATGGCGAGCCGGAGGATGTTCCGCTCGACCACGGCGATGCGGCTCATCCTCCAGTTTTCCGACGCCCGCGCCGCCTCCGCGTCGAGCGAGTCCACGTCGGCTGCCACGCCGGCGGCGAGCTCCTCCGCACGGTCCAGCAGGGCGGGCTCGGGACCGGTGAGCCGGGACAGTCCGCCGGCCACCACCGGCATCGGGGGAGCACCCCGAAGCTCCCAGGCGTAGAGCAGCTGAAGTGCCCTGGCACGGCTCTTGGTCTCAGTCCGCAGCATGGCTCGACCTGAGTCGCTCGACCGCCGCGGCAGCGCCCAGCGCCGCCGCCGCGGCCTCATGCCCCTTGTTGCCGGCGCTGCCGCCGGCGCGGGCGATGGCCTGCTCGAGCGTGTCCACCGTGAGCACACCGAATCCGACGGGCATCGCGTAGCGAACGGAGACCTCGGTGAGCCCGTTCGCGGCCGCGCCCGCCACGTACTCGAAATGCGGCGTCTCCCCCCGGATCACGGCTCCCAGCGCCACGATGCACCCATAGCGGCCGCTCTCCGCGGCGGCGGCGGCCGCAGCGGGAAGCTCGAAGGCGCCGGGAAGCCAGACCACGTCCACCTCCTCGGCAGGCACGCCGGACTCGGCGCAGCACGCCAGCGCCCCGTCCAGGAGCTTGGCGGTGATCAGCTCGTTGTACCGGCTCACCAGGATCGCCACGCGCCTGCTGGGGCGGAAGCGGAGGGAGGTGTCGGGCACGTCAGTGAGAGAGGAGATGACCGAGCTTGTCGCGCTTGACCTGGAGGTAGTCGCGGTTCTCCTGGTTGGGGTCGGCCAGGAGCGGCACCCGCTCGACGATCTGCAGGCCGTATCCCTCGAGGCCCACCAGCTTGCGCGGGTTGTTGGTCATCACCCGGATGGAAGAGAGGCCGAGATCGCGGAGGATCTGGGCGCCGATGCCGTAATTGCGGAGATCGGGCGCGAAGCCCAGACGCTCGTTCGCCTGCACCGTGTCGGCGCCGGAGTCCTGCAGCGCGTAGGCGCGAAGCTTGTTGAGCAGCCCGATTCCCCGCCCCTCCTGGTCGAGGTAGACGATGGCGCCGCGGCCCTCCCGGGCGATCAGCTCCATCGCCCGGTGGAGCTGGAAGCCGCAGTCGCAGCGCCGAGAGCCGAACACGTCCCCGGTGAGGCACTTGGAGTGCATGCGCACCAGCACGTTGGGCTGCCCCGCGACGTCTCCGTAGACCAGCGCCACGTGCTCGGCCCCGTCCACGTCGTTCTGATAGCCGATCATCCGGAACTCGCCGTACTCGGTCGGGATCCGCGCCTCGGCCACGCGGTGGACCAGCTGCTCGGCCCGGAGCCGGTAGGCGACGAGCTGCGCCACGGTGACGAAGGTGAGCCCGTGCTGCCGCGCCATCTCGTGGAGCTCGGGGCGCCGCGCCATGGACCCGTCCGCGTTGAGAATCTCGCAGATCACGCCCGCCGGGATGAGTCCGGCCAGCCGAGCGAGGTCCACGCTCGCCTCCGTCTGGCCTACCCGCTGGAGCACCCCGCCGGGCCGGGCCCGCAGGGGAAAGATGTGACCGGGCCGCCGGAGGTCGGAGGGAACGGTCGCCGGGTTGATCGCGACGTGGATCGTGGTGGCGCGATCGCGGGCCGAGATGCCGGTAGTGACGCCGAAGCGGCGTTCGGCGTCGATGCTGACCGTGAAGGCGGTGGCCAGCTCTTCGCTGTTCCGGTCGGTCATCTGCGGCAGACCCAGCTGGTCGCAGCGCTCGCCGGTGAGGGCGAGGCAGATGAGACCCCGCCCGTGCAGGGTCATGAAGTTGATCGTCTCCGGCGTGACCAGCTCGGCGGCGCAGACGAGGTCGCCCTCGTTCTCGCGGTCCTCGTCGTCGGCCACGATGACGACCTTGCCGTGGCGTAGATCCTCGATGGCCTGTTCGATGGTGCCGAAGCTGGTCATGGACTCATTCACCGGTTCGCTGTTCCCGCTCCATCAAGGCGCGCACGTACTTCCCGACCGTGTCCGCCTCCAGATGCACCCGGTCACCCGGCCGGCGGTCGGCCAGGGTGGTGTGCTCTAAAGTAAACGGAATCAGGGAGATCTGGATCGTTCCCGGGGCGGGCACGGCGTTCACCGTCAGGCTCACGCCGTCCACCGTGATGGAGCCCAGCGGGACGCTGACCGAAGCCACCTCGGGGGGGACCGCGAGATCCAGCAGCCTGGCGTCCTCGCGCGACTCGAGGCCCAGCACGGTGCCCACCCCATCCACGTGGCCCTGGACCAGGTGTCCACCGAGCCGGTCGCCCACCCGAAGCGCCCGCTCCAGGTTCACCCGGTCACCTGGCCGGAGCTCGCCGAAGCGGGTTCGATCCAGCGAGGTTCGGACCACGTGCGCGGTGAACCCCCGCTCCGCCACGGCCGCGACGGTGAGACACGCCCCGTCGACCGCCACGCTCTCGCCCTCGATCAGGTCCGCATACCCGCACTCGATCGTGAGCTCGAGGCCGCCCGCCGAATGGCCGGCCGCGCGCACGACGCCGATGTCGGTCACGATGCCGGTGAACATCAGCGGCGGTCCACCACGAGGAGCGTGTCCTCCCCGAGCGCCCGGCGCTCGACCACGCTCCACCGCTCCGCCCGAGCGATCGGGTCGCTGGGAAGGCCGGCCGTCGCGGGAACGCCGCGGTCCCCCAGCCAGAGCGGGCTCTGCACCCAGTAGTAGCGGTCCACCAGGCCAAGGCCGAGCAGAGCCCCGGCCAGACGCCCTCCGCCCTCGACGAGCAGCGAGCCCACGCCTTCCGCGCGGAGCCGTCGAAGGGCTTCCTCGAGCGTGCCTGCCCGTATCACGGTCACGCCGGCCGCTGCCAGCCGATCCACCCGGTCGCTTGGGGCGTCCATCCCCGTGACGATCGTGGTCGGTGTCTCTCTCGCCGTGCGGACAATCGTCAGCCGGGTGTCGACGTCGGCCCCGGCATCGAAGATCAGTCGGCGCGGCGCCACCCGTGGGCTCACCGGGCCGCGCACGGTGAGCCGGGGATCGTCCGCCCGAGCCGTTCTGCCGCCGATTCCGATAGCGTCGAAGCCCGCCCTCAGCCAGTGCACGTACTGGCGGGCTGCCTCGCCCGAGATCCAGCGGGAGTGCCCCGACGCATCCGCGATCTTCCCGTCGAGGCTGGTGGCCAGCTTGAGGGCGACGAAAGGGCGCAACTGGTTTCGGAACTGGTGGAGGAAAATGGCGTTCTGTGCCGCCGCCGCTTCGCGCTCGAGGCCCGTTTGAACCTCGAGGCCCAGGCTATCGAGCCGCGCCGAGCCGCCCGCCGCTGCCGGATTGGGATCGGCCATGGCGGCCACCACCCGCCGGATTCCCGCGCGCACGATTGCCTCGGTGCAGGGCGGCTGCTTGCCCTGGTGGTCGCACGGCTCCAGGGTCACGACGAGCGTCCCGCCACGGGCTCTCGCGCCGGCCTGCTCGAGCGCCACCGGCTCGGCGTGACGCGCCCCGAACTCGGCGTGCCAGCCCTCACCCACGACAGCCCCGTCGGCCAGGACGACCGCTCCCACCAGCGGATTCGGGTGCACCCTGCCCCATCCTCGCCAGGCGAGATCGAGAGCGAGAGCCATCGCCTCCCGCTCGTCCATGCCCTTAGAGACCCACTCGCAGGCCGAAGCCGGCGAAAAACTTCCCGCTCCCGGTATCGAAGTCCTCGAAATCGGTCGAAAGCTCCCGGTCGCGCCCGCTCTGGTAGCCGGCTTCGCCGACGATGGAGAGCGCCGCCAGCTCCAGACCGGCATTCAGAAAGGCCATGGCGCGCGACTCCTTCAGCTCCATGCCCAACCCGGTGCCCGGCTGCTCCCGCAACCGGACTTCCGCGTCCCCGGTATACCGATCCCAGCCGACCCCGCCCGCAACCTGCAGCGCGGCGAACTGTTTGCTGGCTATCAGGCGCAGGTTGGTCGCCTGAAGGTCCACCGCGTAGCTGAACTGGTCGCCCTGGTCCAGGTCGCCGTACGCGAGCTTCGGAATGCTCCGCCGCATGGCGCTCACCGATACCGCGGGAAGCGGCCCTTCGTCGCGCAGAACCCCGACTCGCATTCCGTAACCGAAGCCGAGCGCGACGTCCCCGAGGCGGCGCGCGTCCGGGTCCACCGTGAGATGGTCGATCTGATCGGTCGGCAGCAGCTGGGCGGAGCCGAGGAGGTCCACGGACAGGAGGCCGGACGGGAGGCCCTGGTAGATCCCCGCGGCAGCTTCGAGCAGCGGCACCGGCGCGTACAGGTCCTTGCTCGACGGCACCGAGCCGGCGGCCCCGTCATAACCCGGGTCGGGAAGGACGACGTCCGCGGCGTTGGCGCGCGCGGTGATCGAGAAGCGTCCGAGACCTCCCTGGGTGCTCGCGGTGCCGATGACCGGATTGCCGCCGCTCACCAGGAGGCCAGCGACCGGGTGAAAGGCCCTGGTTCCGTCCAGCGCGGCATCGCAGATCCGGCGGGAGCTACCGGTGAGCGAGCTGCAGTCCGGGAGTTGTGCGGTCGCGGGTCGGAAGGACGCGAGTGCGAGAGCGAAGGCGAGGAGCGGGGCGCGCATACGATTCTCCCTCACGGACGGGCGAACCGCACCGTCTGCTCTCCCGGCCGGATCTCGCCCATCGTCCAGGTGGCGACCCCATCCGCGGCGGCGGCGGCCTGGGCGGCCGGCACGGCCTGGGGTGGCAGCACGGCGATGAGGCCCACTCCGAGGTTGAACACGTCGCGCATCTCAGCGGAGGAGATGCCGCCGGCCTGCTGCAGGATGGTGAACAGCCGCGGCGGGCTCCAGGAGTCCGGATCCACCACCGCCTGGCACCCGGGGGGCAAGATGCGCACCAGATTGCCCGGGATGCCGCCACCCGTGATATGGGCCAGTCCGTGCAGCTGTGGCAGGACCGGCATCACGCTCCGGAAGTAGCTCCGGTGCACGTCGAGGAGCACGTCTGCAACGGAGCGATCCAGGTCCCCGAGTCGGTCGTGTATGCCGAGTCCCATACGCTCGAATACGATTCGACGCGCCAGGGTGTACCCGTTGGTGTGCAGGCCGGTAGACGCGTACCCCAGCAGGACGTCACCGGGGCGAACGGCCTCGCCGTGAATCGCGGCATCCTCCTCCACCACGCCCACGATGGTTCCGGCGAGGTCGTAGGTGCCGGGCCGATAGAGATCGGGCATCTGCGCCGTCTCACCGCCCGCGAGCGCCATGTCGTGGGCCCGGCAGCCGCGGGCGATGCCCTCCACCAGGCCCGCGATCTGCTCCACGCGGAGCCCCGAACCCGCGATGTAGTCCATGAACGCGATGGGCGTGGCGCCGTGCACCAGGATGTCGTTCACGCTGTGGTTGACCAGATCCTCGCCCACGCTGTCGAACCGGCCGGCCTCCAGTGCGACGAGCACCTTGGTCCCGACGCCGTCGGTGCTGAGCACCAGCGTGGGCCGCCGCATTCCCTCGGGAATCCGCACCATGCCGCCGAACGCGCCGATCCGTCCCACGCTGAGCGGCGTCCGGGTCGTCGCGACGGCGCGGGCGATCCTGGCCTTGGCGGTCTCCGCGCCCTCCAGGTCGACGCCGGCCTCGGCGTACTGCCTGGTCACGGCAGAGCCTCGGCGAGCTGGACATGGGTCAGGTCCTGGAAGGCCCGGACCCGCGCCTCGACGTCCGCCAGCGCGATCTGCTCGAAGCCCCGGATGCCGAACTGCTCCACGGCGTAGGAGCCCATCGCCGCGCCGTAGACCATCGCCCGGCGGATGTTGTCCTCGGCCAGCGAGGCGGTCCGGGCCAGGTACGCCATGAAGCCGCCCGCGAAGGCATCGCCTGCCCCGGTGGGATCGAACACCGTCTCGAGCGGAAAGGCCGGCACGTAGAACGTGCGGGC
>CAMPKP010000105.1 GCA_946887295.1 uncultured Gemmatimonadota bacterium
ACGACCCATCCCGCCCCCAGCTCGAGGTAGCGCGCCATGGGCCATCCCACCGCCGCCGAGTGCTCGATGGCGACGTCCTGCATCCAGCCGACGTAGGCCAGGTTGCTCACGTGGCCCTGCATGTCGATCGCTCCGGCGGGCACGGCGAATCGCTTGGAGAAGATCGAGGCCCGGGTCACGTCAGCAGGACGACCACGAGCGCCGCGCCGAGGGCGACGAGCGACCATCCCAGGATCAGCGGGAGTATTTCGGCGTGGGGGGATGGCATGTACGAACGGCCCAGGCGGCGGCAGAACTCCCGGTAGCGCTTGCTCCCGGCCGAAATGGCGACGATGCCCATGACCACGAGCGCCGCGCCCAGGAAGTGCGACACCGAGGCCGTTGGCACCGGTGCATCCTCACCGGCGCGGAGCACCCGGAGCACGAGACCGAATTTCGCTACCACGAAGCCGAACGCCATGATCGTGATGCCGGTGCGGATCCAGGCGAGCAGCGTCCGCTCGGCGGCGAAGTACACCCTCGGGTCGGCCTCGGTGTTCAGCATCGGCTCCGCGCTCCGTCGTCAGTCCGCACGGTGGTGAGCATATGGCTCCGACCATACTCAGGTCGGAGCCCGCGCGGAAGGTGTCCGCTAGCAGCCGGCTTCGCACTCCCACAGCGGCGGATAGGCCAGCACGAGGCCGGCGGCGCCGACCTCCAGGTCGGTCGCGAAGCCGCCGTCCGAGGATTCGTAGTGGTAGGTCGACTCGCCGGTGCGCACGTACGTCTGAATCAGCGGCTCCAGGCTCAGCGCCGGGAACGTGAGCCACGCGGCTCTGACCTCGGCCCGCTCTCCCGGGTTCAGTGACAGACGGCGAATCGGAATCGTGTTGGTGGAAGGACTGAAGGCGAGGTCGAGATCCACGCAGCCCGCGACCGACGGCGCCTGCCGGCCGTTGACGATCCAGCGCCGCGCGGTGTCGGTGTACAGCTCCGCCCTGACCTGCTGGCGGCCGATCCACCCGGTGACTTTGGCGTGAAGGGTCCGCCACCCGGCGTCGCACACCACCTGGTACTCCAGGCGGCAGGGTCCCGCCTCATCGGCAAACACCGCGGTGCCACCCAGCTGCCAGAACGGGGCGTGATACACCAGTCGTGCGGCCTCGTGACCAGGCCGGTCCAGCCTGCGCCAGAGGACAGTATCGGCATGCAGGGAGACGCCCCCGAGCCATGTGTCCGACCCGAACTTCCTACCACAGGGAAGATGGGCGAGCGCCTCCCACGATCAAGCTTGGGCAGGAAGCGGCCGGTCTGGCCTGGGGTATGCAGGAGCTTCCCGGAACATGGAATTCGGCTCCGATTGGCCACGCGGATGCAGCAGTTTGCATTCCTGAGGCCCGTCGTGCCACCCTCGAGCCTCTCATGCGAACGCCCGGATGGATCCGATGACCGCGCAGTTGCTGGAAGTCTGCTGGGCCGCAGCCGTCACTCTCGCACTCTACGCCTTCTACTGCCATTGGGAGGCGAGTCGAGCCGACCTGGCCTCGAGCTTCCGTCACTTCGTGCCCGGACTGCCGGGATCGCCGCAGGCGGGGCCGGGAGCGATGTATCGCACGCGGGCACGATGGGCGGGGATGGCCGCGCTGCTGTTGGCTCTGGGGTGTCTGGCGTCGGTGATCTGACCGGGCTCGAGAACCGCGCCAGCTCCCGTGACGGGCTCCTGATCTCGGCCCGGTGGGCGGCCATCCCGGCGGTGCCGGGCACCTCCCGCGACGTTGCCGTCCGGCGGCCAGCAGGCTAAGCTTGGCATGCATCGCCCTCGGGTCACGAGGGCATTCCGAGGAGGCCTGGGGGCCCGGGACATGTGCCGGACCCCCTTTTTGATGCCTTCCGGATCAACTCAGCGGGAGGGCAGCGTGATAGAAGTTCGGCTCGACGAGAGCGATCGCCTGGAGCACGCCCTCAAACTCTTCAAGCGCAAGGTGCAGAAGGCGGGATTGCTCAAGGAGCTCCGCCAGCGCCGGCACTACGTCAAGCCCAGCGCGGCACGGCAGCTCAAGGCCGCGGCGGCGAGGCGGCGGCGGCGGCGGGCCCGGGAGAGCTAATACCCGCGACACCCCGTGCAGAATCATCGACGCGGCCCGCTTCCAGTCTGAAGCGGGCCGCGTGCGTCAGGGTGACCGCGTGAGCCTCGCCAGCACCCGGTCCAGTGCCGCGGCGAATGCCTGCCTGGCCCGGGCGTCGAAGGGAGGCGGGCCCCCGGTCACCATGCCCGCCCCGCGCAGGGATTCCATGAAATCCCGGATCGACAGGCGCTCGCCGATGCTTTCCGCGGTGTGCTCCTCGCCTCGGGGATCCAGCACCGTGATGTCGTTTGGCACCAGCAGCGCGGCGAGGGGCACGTCCTGGGTCACCACCAGGTCCCCGGCGCGGGCGTGCTCGACGATGTGCCGGTCGGCGACGTCCGCGCCCCCATCCACCCAGACCGCGGTGACGAGGGGGTTTCCCGGAGGCGTCTGCAGGCGGCGGTTGGCCACCAGCGTCGTCTCGACGCCGAGACGCCTGGCCGCCCGGAACACGATCTCCTTCACCTCCCGTGGCGTCGCATCCGCGTCGATCCACATCCTCATGCCCGCCCCGCCTCCCTCCGAAGCCACGGCCCTCTCAGGCGGCCACCGGGTCGGCGCCGAGCGCGTAGTGCGCGAGCACGCGGCGGACTGCGCCATTCTCGTCGAACTCCATGCATTCGGCGGCGATCAGGCCCTGGACGCTCTGATAGTGGAGCACGAGGCTGTTGAGCCCGGCGTACGCGCGGAAGAGGACGAACCGCAGATCCGGATACCGCTCCAGGGCCGACCCCCAGTACGCGCGCAGCGCCTGCTTGCCCCGCACCGAGGCCTGCCCCGGCTCCAGCACCGTCTCGACCAGGGGTGACGTGACCTCGACGTCCTCGGAATAGTGGCTGAGGATGCGGTCCAGGTCGTGACTGTTCCACGACTCCACCCACTCGAGCGCGAAGCGCTGGGCGTCGGCTTCCGTCATAGGGCGATCTCCCGTGACCCGTGTCGGATGGCTCCGGCGTCCAGGGCTCCAGCGGCCCGGCGGCGCGGGGTCACCGATCCTGCCACAGCCGCTTCAGCAGCTGGATCTGGCCGGTGTGATAGGCATCGTGCATCGCGATGCCGACCAGGAGCTCGCCATAGGTCCATCGCCGGGAGCCGGGCGGATGGCGGGACAGCAGCGCCGGCCTCACCGCGGAGGCGGCCTCGACCAGACGCTGGTGCTCCACCCGAAGCAGGGCCACGTCCGCCGCCCAGCTCCGATCGTCAGGCCGCTCGGGCAGCGCGGGCCAGTTCGAGGGCCGCCGGGGGAACGCGCCGCGCTCGCTTCCCTCCAGCAGCCGCCGCACCGCGTACTTCCAGTACGTGATGTGCAGCGCGAGCGTCCAGAGGTTCTTGCGTCGCGGCGACGGTTTCCAGCGCGCCTGCTCCGCCGTGACGCCCCTGAGCGCTCCGACCGGTGTGGGCCCTCCGTGCCACCCCTGGCGTCCCGGCCTGGGTTGAATCGCCTCGGTGAGCAGTGCGATCGTCGCGCTGGTCATTCTCCCTCCCAAGACGTCGTGTCGGACTCGAGAGACGGAAGCTCGCGGAGATCCCCGCTCCGCCAGAGCCCGAGGCTCCAGTCGGCGAACATCCCGTCACCCTCGGTACAACCCTCGTTCAGAATACGCATCGGGGCCGGAAGGTGAAACGGCCCCTGCTGGAGGTCGAGCACCCGCCAATCCCCGGTGAGGATGTCCTCGCTAATGCAGCGCCTCAGGACCGCGAGCGGGGCGCCGCGACGGAGGAGTCGGACTTCGACGGTAACGGGACCGCCAAGAGACGGCACCCGGCTGGGAAGAACCGCGTGATATATTCCCGCCATGTGGCGCTTCCTGCACAGGGTGGTCCTGCTGTTCTGGCGAGCGGTGCGGCTGCGTTGTCCCAACTGCGGAGGCGGGCCGATCTTCGAGTCCTGGCTCCGCATGCGGCGCTGCTGCCCACGCTGCGGATTGCCCATGGAGCGCGGTGAGCAAGGCTACCAGGTCGGCTCCTACATGTTCAACATCGTGGCCGCGGAGCTGATCTTCGCCGCCATCTTCATTGGCGTGCTGCTCGCCACCTGGCCGGATCCGCCATGGGACGCGTTGCTCTATGGCGGCGCAGCCCTCATGCTCATCGTTCCGTTCGTCTTCTTTCCCTTTTCCAAGACCCTGTTCCTGGCCTTCGACCTCCTCTTCCGGCCCGCCACCGCCGAGGAGCTGGTCCCGGGGGAGGCTCGGAGCGAGTGCTAGGCACGCATGCTCCTCAGGCGGGCCGCGAGCGGAGGCAGCGACGCACCTCCGCCACCAGCGCGTCGGAGGAGAAGGGCTTGCTCAGCACCCCGCACGGGCTCGAGATGTCGTGCTCGGCCAGCTGAGCGGTGCCATAGCCGGACATGAGGATGACCGGAAGCTCCGGCCGAAGCATGGAGAGCGACTGGAGCAGCTGCACCCCGTTCAGCCTGGGCATCACGATGTCCGAGAGCACGACGCCGAAGTCAACCACGCCTCCGCGCACCAGCTCGAGCGCCTCGGCGCCATCGGCGGCTTCGTGGACACCGAAGCCCTCGTCCTCGAGCGCCCTCGTGGCGAAGCGCCTGACGCCTGGCTCATCGTCCACCACGAGCACGTACGAGCCGTTGTGGCGAGCGCCTGCAGGGGGCGCGGGTACTGCCTCTTCGGGTGCGATCACGTTCGAAGATCCTACCGGCCTTCGACGTGCAGCAGCCGGGTTCGGTGCTTCAGCGTGCGAACGGCGAGGCAGAGCACCAGCGTCACCGCCAGGGCGGTTCCCCACACCGGGTCCAGAACCAGGCGGCCGGTATATGCGAAATCGGTCGCGACCTCCAGCGCGGTCAGGGACGCGATGAGAGACAGCAGGGTGGAATACTCGCGGCGGAGGACCGTGAGCAGCGAGAAGCGGAACGCCGAGCGGCGCCAGCGGGCGGGCCGCGGAATGAACGCGGGCGTGGTCGCCGCCCACGCGAGATACGGCGGGCCGAACCTGCGGCGGAGAAACTCTTCCTCGGCGAACATGATGCGCTCGTAGTACAGCCAGAAGACGAGGCTCACGACGACCGGCGCCCACCAGGACCGGGGATACAGGGCCACGCCGAGCCACATGAGATAGTTGCCGAAATACAATGGATGGCGAACGATGGAATAGAACCCGGTGGTGTTGAGCGACCCGGCCACCTGCCCCGCCGTGTTTCGTCCGGATGTCTCCCTCGGGACGAACCCCACCGTCCCCACTCTCACCGCCAGGCCGAGGAGCGCGAGGCACAGGCAGAACATCTCCCAGGCGAGACCCATCCCGCGGTCCCCGGCGAGGTAGGGGGACCTGTGGGCGGCGACCAGCACCAGCGGGAACAGGAGCAGCGGCAGATAGCCCCGCCGTTGGAAGAGCCAGTTCCCGCTGGCCTCGAACTCCTCACGCAGACCCATGGCGACCCGCTCTCAACCGTCGAGCTCGGTGACGCGCTCGATGATGCGTCCGACCAGTCCGTAGCGCAGGGCCGCCTCGGCACCGAGCCAGAAGTTCCGGTGGGTGTCCTCCTCGATGCGCTCGAGCGGCTGCCCGGTCTCCCGGGCGAAGATCCGGTTCAACCGGTCCCGCATCCGCAGGATCTCCCGGGCCTCGATGTCGATGTCGCTGGCCGTTCCGCCGGCGCCGCCGGCGGGCTGGTGCAGGAGGAAGCGGGTGTTCGGAAGGCAGAACCGCTGCTCCTTCGGTGCCGCGACGTAGATGAGGGCGCCCGCGCTCGCGACCCAGCCGGTGCCGATCATGCGTACCCGCGGGCGGATGAAGCGCAGGAGATCGTGGATCGTGTCCCCCGCCTCCACGTGGCCGCCCTGGGAATTGATGAAGATGGTGATGTCCGATTCGGACTCGGCGGCGAGCGCCAGGAGCTGTCCGGAAACGGTGGCGGCGAGCTTCTGCGTGATCTCGCCGCTGATGATGATGGTCCGGGCCCGAAGCAGCCGCTCGCTGACGGAATCGGCGATCGCGACCGGCGGATTCTCGGGCTCCTGATGGCGGAGCATGTGCACTTCTCCAGGGGTTGTCGGTTCGCTTGAAGACTAACGGTGCCCCGCCCCCCGCGCCTCTCCGGCCTTCCGCAGTTCGCTGAACTCGCGCACGAGGTCGGGCAGCTGGTAGTGGGCGTTGAGCCCGCTCGGGTTCGGGAGTACCCACAGCCCTGCGCCGGAGAGCGATTCCGGCTGCCTTCCCACCGTCGCACGGGGGCGCCCGAATGCGGTCCGATACGCCCCTACGCCCAGCACCGCGACCCACCTGGGCGCCAGCCCGCGCGCCTGGCGCTCGAGCCGCCGCCGGCCCGCGACGAGCTCGTCGGCGGTCAGCTCATCGGCCGTCGCGGTCGCCCGGGCCACTAGGTTGGTGATCCCGTAGCCGCGCTCGAGCAGCAGGTGCTCCTCCCAGGGCGCCAGGAGCCGGTCGGTGAAGCGGGCGGCGTGGAGCGAGGGCCAGAACCGGTTGCCCGGCCGGGCGAAGTGGTGGCCGGTCGCGCCGGAGTAGAGCCCGGGATTGATGCCGCAGAAGAGCACCCGCAGGCCCGGGCCGATGAGGTCCGGGACGGTGCGACCGGCCGCCGCCAGGAGCTCGGCTCGGGTGGGTCGTGCGGGAGGCAGTGAGTGGGGCGCGGAGCTACTTCCCGGCCGTACCCGGCGCACGATACTCCACCCCCTGCTTCACGGCGGCATCCATCTCCTCGGGAGTCAGCAGGACCACGGTGCGCAGCCGGGCCGCGCCCGCGGTGTTGACCGCCAGACTCACCGCCGTTGCCGTCTTCGTGTCGGGGAGCTCGGCGATGACGTAGACGTCCGCCTCGCCCAGCGCGAAGTAGAAGGCCTCCAGCTTGCCGCCCGCCTGCTCGACCAGCCGCTGGACCGCCGCGCGGCGTGCCGATCCGCCGTCCTTCTTCAAGCCCTGTGCGCCCTGTGCCGTGTACGAGACCTGCCAGAGGAACTTCGACATGAGGCCTCCCTGTGCGAGTGAGATGCTTCCGTGGACCTGAGTCCCGGATCAGCGCGAGTGCCGCCCGGGTGCCGATGTGACGGACAGGGCGAAGGCCATCACCATGTCGCCCTGCTTGAATCCGAAGAGCGCGTTGCCGCCGACGGCGACCGCCACGTACTGGCGGCCGGCTACGGCGTAGGTCACCGGTGGCGCGTTCACGCCGGCGTCACACTGGTAGGACCAGAGTCGCGTGCCGCTGCCGGCGTCGAAGGCCGCGAGCTTCCCCTTCCCGGCTCCGGCGAAGACCAGCCCGCCCGCGGTGGCCATAACGCCACCCACGAGCGGCTCGGCGGTCCGGACCTGCCAGCGCAGGCGGCCGCCGCCGGCCAGATCTACCGCCGTCAGGGTGCCCCACGCCTCCCCGGTATTCTGGGTGCTGGCATACCGGAGCACGCTTCCGTCCGGCCGGGGCACCTCATGAGCGATGTACCTGGTGGGCAGGTGAAGGGCGGCGACATAGAACAGGGTGCGAGTGGGGTCGAACGCCGAGGGAGACCAGTTGGCGCCGCCGGCGATGCCGGGAGCGATGACCACGCCTTCGCCCGGCCGCGGAGGAGTGAACAGGCTCCGCTGCGGCACGAATGGATCGGACTTGAACAGCAACCGGCCGTCCCGCCGGTCGTGGACGTAGACCCAGCCCGTCTTGGCCGCATGCGCCACGGCCGGAATGCGCTTTCCCTCGAGGGTCAGATCCACGAGCACGGGTGAGCTCGCCGCGTCGTACCCCCAGCGGTCGTGGGGCACCTGCTGGTAGTGCCAGACGAGGCGGCCGGTGCGCAGGTCGAGCGCGACGAGCGACGAGGTGTACAGGTTGTCGCCGGGGCGCGACGCGTCGGCCATCTGGGGCGAGGGGTTGCCGGTGCCGAAGATGAGGAGGTGGCGCTCCGCGTCCACCACCGGCGTGGCGTAGATCGATCCGCCGCCGAACCGCCAGGCGTCGCCGTGGGCGGGCGCGGCGGCTCGCTCCCGCGCCACGTCACGTCCCAGCGGCACGCCGTCCGGTGTGGAGGCACGGAACGATCCCTCCCATCCCGGCCCCGTCACATCGAAGCGCCAGAGCGCGCGCCCGGTCCGCGCATCGAACGCCGCCATGAGCCCCGGGCGCCCATACTTGCCCGCGACGCCCACCACCGCGAGTCCGCGGTCAGGATGCAGGCCGTATCCCACGCCGGCGATGCCCACGAACACCTTGCCGTCGTAGACCAGCGGCGCGGCGCCGATGCCGACTCCGGTGGACCCGGTGACGCCGGCCTGCGCCAGCGGATCGTCGGCCCGGAGCTGGCTGCTCACCTCGGTCGTTCCCCGGTACTCGGCCACGGTGACGTCCCAGGCCGGGGCGCCGCTCGCCGCGTCGAGCGCGACCAGTCGTCCGTCCACCGTTCCCACGTAGACCTTGCCGCCGGCCACCGCGACCCCCCGGTTCGCCGGTCCGCAGCAGAGCGTCTGTGATCGGGGTCGATGCTCGTACCGCCACAGCTCCCGGCCGGTTCGCGCGTCGAGCGCCACGACGCCGCTGAAGGGCAGCGAGACGAACATCACGCTGTCCACCACGATCGGGGTCGCCTGGAAAGTCGCCTCGACGCCGCTGTGGTAGGTCCACCGCGGCTCCAGCCGCCGCACCGTCGCGGTGTCGATCTGGGTCAGCGGCGAAAAGCGCCGGCCGCCGAGATCCAGCCCGTGGAGCGGCCAGCCACCCGATGCCTGCGCCGAGACCGTCGATACGGCGGCGCCAAGCGCACAGAGAGCGAGCGTCAGCCCCGCTCCGCACGATCCCATTGATGCCCTTCCCCCTCCCCGATCCTACTCGATCTTGACCAGCTGCAGCGAGACCGTCACGCCGTCGAACGTGCCCTCCGCCGTGAGCGTGTTGCGCCCGGCGTTGAATTCCACGTCCCGTATGAAAGTGTCGGCCGCCTGGTCGACGGTGACCGTCTCGCCGGACAGGGCCCACGTGCCGGCGAGATCCTCGTCCAGGTCTCCGCCGTCCTCCGCGCCGCCGGGGATGAAGAGCCGGCCTGACGTCGTGCCATCCGGGGCGAGCGTCAGGTCCACGGTGGCCCCGGCCGCGAGCAGATCCGTGGGTCCGAGGCCGGAGTTCACCGTGAACACGGTTGGCTGATACGTCCCCGCCACGCTCTCCTCCGTCGGCGTAAAGGCGTCGTCACCGCCGCACCCGGCGAGCAGCATCAAGGCGACGAGAAGGAATCGCGGGGCTCGTGGCTTCATGGTGCCTCCATGCATGTCAGTGTCGGTTCCCGGCTGAAGCCCGGCGGAGACCCGCGCCGCCGGCCGCTCCCAACAAGGCGAGAAGGGAGTAGACGCCGAGCAGCACGACTCCCAGTGGCCACGGCCCCCCGCCCCCCGGGTCGGCCAGCACCCGCGCGAGCAGCACCACGGCTTGGCCGGTGAAGACGCCGATCGCCACCTCGGCCCAGTGCGCCGGGACCAGCGAGCCCCCGATCACGCCGGCGGCCAGCAGTGCGGCCGGGTAGTACATGCCGGGCGCGTCCCACGGCTCCGAATGGCCCGTCACGGACGCAGACAGGATCCAGATTCCCGCCCCGAGAGCGACACCGATGGGAAGGCCCGAAGAGACCCTGGTCCAGCCCTTGGGACTAGGCCTGTTCGAGCCGGGCTGCGACATGTCGGGGATCCCCGCTGTGCGACAGGTTGTTTCGTCCTGAAACCGCTCGGGCGTGCTGCACGTTTTTCCATTCCATGGATCCAGACGTTCTCACCGGAATCGCCGGAGTGCCAGGTGTCAGGGTCCGGATCGCGTCGCTTCAGTATCAGATGGACGGACTCCAGGCGCAGCCCAATGATACGCAGGAGCGCCGTCCCAGCACCCTCACAGCTTGGCAGGCTTCAGGTGCGTCACCCGCATCGGCAGCAGCGCAGCGAGCGCGTCCGCCACGATGCTGCGATGACAGTGCGCCGGGTCGGCCTCCAGACACAGCAGGCAGACTTTGCGTCCCGACCGGATGATGTCGGCGAGTGAGGCCAGCTCGGCCTGCGCCTCCTCTGTGGCGAGGTGCTCCTCGAAGATCCGGCGCATTCGTGCATGATGTCCGGCACGGGCCGCCGCGCGGCCCTCGGCGGGTGTGCCGAGGCCGCGCAGATGGAGGTACTCGATTCCGGCCCCGTGGAGATTGGCCGCCAGTGCGGTCTTCGCGAATCCAGGACGCCGGGAGCTCGCCATGGCGCGCACGTCCACCAGCAGCTCGACCCGGTGATCCGTCAGCGCCTCCAGAAAGGTCCGCACCGTCGCCGCCTCGTACCCTATGGTCGCGACTTCCTTCACCGGCTCGATGGGCGGCTCCGCAGGAAGCTGGAGTATCCCAGGAGCAGCGCCCCGTAGATCACCACGGTGGACCATCCCATCGAGTTGACCACGCCGCCGAGCTGGCCGGCAAGCGCGACGGCCAGTCCCGCCACCGACCCGATCACGCCGGCCACGACGAGGGCGCGCTGCGCGGGGGCCTCCTGGACGTCCCTGATCAGATAGAGGGCCGCGCCGAGATTGACCAGGGCGACTCCGAAGAATCGGGACATGATCTTGGTGTCGGGATCCGACTGGAGCCCGTAGAGAGGGAGAAGCGTCTGCGGGATGAACAGGAATCCGGCGCCGAAGATCAGCGCGAGCAGGCCGGCAACGAGGAGGAGCGTACGCAATCGCATGGCGATTCTCCTATGCAACGGGGGGACAGCGGGAACAGCGGAGACGGCCTTGCTACCCGCGGCGGAACACGCCGTTCACGACTCGGTAGTCGCGGACCCGTCGGTGTGTCTGGCCCGGTATCGAATCAGATCCACCGCCAGGCAGATTCCCAGGAGTGCGACCCCGGCGCCCATGAGGCGCAGAAGGTCTATCGCCGACCGCGCGTGCGCCTGCTGCGCGATCGCGGTCTCCGTCAGCAGTCGGGTCGTCGCGCCGGATGGGGTGCGGATACCCTGCTCCACGTCGCGGGCGTACCGGCGCCATTCCTGGATCGTTCCCGCGGGCAGCTCCCGGACCTGCGCCGACTGCGCGCCGACGACAGCACCCACGCCGAGGCCGATGAGGCCGATCGCCAGAGTGATCCATCCGGTTACAGCTCGACGCATTGCTGCTCCATTCGCGGTTCCATACCCGTCCGGGCGCGGCCCCGCAGGACCGGCTCAGCGCGTCGAACACATGGTCCAGGTACCTCATCCCTCGTCCGGAAGCACCTCGACGTCCGCGGGGCTCACGGCCACCTCGCCGTGACCGGGGACATCGAGCGTCACCCGATCGCGCAGCGGCCCCGTGGGAGGTCGCCTGGTGCGAGAGACCTCCACGATGATTCCCGTCTTTCCCTCGACGCGAGGTACTCCGGCGTGGAGTACCCGCGCGCGCCGGCCGGGCACGCACTCATCGATGTTCGCCATGCGCCACCTTCCGCTGCGTCACCACCCCGACACTAGCTCCCGGACCGAGCCAGAAACTCCCGGAAGCGGCGGACCGCATCGCTGCGTCCGGCCCGGCCCGAGACCGTCGGTACCTCTCCCACCGCACCGGAGAGCAGGAACTCGGCCGGGCCTCCGGGCGTCCCCACGGCGAGCGCCGCGAGCCAGCGCTCACCGTCGGCCAGCGTGATCTCGGTGCCGTCGGCGATCGGCGCGTCCGGCGCGAACACCCGCTCGACCGTCTCGGGGGACGCCGGAACCAGCCGTTCCCGCCCATTGTCGCAGATGCGAAGTCTCATGGCCGCCCTTCCGGATCAGGCGCTCGCCATGGTGCCGGGAGCCGGCGACACGCCGTAACGCTCGCGAAGCACGGCAACATGATGCGTGACGTGCCCCACGATGATGTAAGCCAGCGCGCGGACGCTGATGCTCTTTCCGCTGGCCTGCCCTCTCCTGGTCCACGCCTCGGCCGGCAGGCCATCCAGCAGCGCGATCGTGCTCTGCCGCAGGGCCCGGAGCTCGTCCATGAGCGACACGACGGAGCGGGCGTCGAAGTCGCCCGCGGGGACGTAGGCGTTCTCGTCGAAGCCCGGGAGGGGAGTGGTGTCTCCCCGACCGATCCGCAGGGCGCGGTAGGCGAAGATGCGCTCGGCGTCGGCGAGATGGCCCAGCACCTCCTTGATGCTCCACTTCCCCGCTGCGTAGCGGGCGCGTGCGGCCGTGTCGTCGAGCGGCGCGATCATCGCCTCCAGCTCGCGGAGCTGCTCCACCAGATACCTGCCGATCGCTTCCCCGGGGACCTCGGAGATGTAGCCGTGGTAGAAGGGGGCCGACTCGTCGGCGGCGGGACGCGGGAGGGACAGCTTGCTCATGGTTCACTCCTGAAATGTCTCGGATCGGCCACCGGCGACAAACTGCCTCGTGGCATGGGCCGCCTGCGACACGACGTAATATGACCGGTTGCACCCTCGCTCAGCAGGTCCGCATCCGCTCAGCAGGTC
>CAMPKP010000106.1 GCA_946887295.1 uncultured Gemmatimonadota bacterium
AGTGGAAGCGGGGCGGCGGCACCACCTGGGGCTGGTACTCCTACGACCCCGAGCTGAACCTCTTCTACTACAGCACCGGCAACCCGGGCAGCTGGAACCCCGATCAGCGCCCGGGCGACAACAAGTGGTCGATGACCATCTTCGCCCGCAACCCGGAGACCGGGATGGCGAAGTGGGCCTATCAGATGACGCCGCACGACGAGTGGGACTACGATGGCGTCAACGAGAACGTCCTCTTCGAGAGCGGCGGGAAGAAGCTGCTGGCGCACTTCGATCGTAACGGCTTCGGCTATACGCTCGACCGCACCAACGGCAAGCTGGTCGTGGCCGAGCCCTACGGTCCGGTCAACTGGGCCAAGCGGGTCGATCTGACCACCGGCGTGCCGGAGAAGGATCCCCGGTACGGCACCACCTCGAAGAAGAACACCGAGGGCATCTGCCCCGCGGCGATCGGCTTCAAGGACCAGCAGCCGGCGGCCTACTCGCCGATCACCGGCTACTTCTACGTGCCGGCGAACCACATCTGCATGGACTACGAGGGTGTGGAAGTGAAGTACACCGCCGGTCAGCCGTACGTCGGCGCGATCGTGCGGATGTTCCCGGGCCCGGGCGGCCACCGCGGCCGGTTCATCGCCTGGGATCCGATGAAGGGCAAGGTCGTCTGGGAGGCCAAGGAGCAGCTGGCGGCCTACGGCGGCGCGCTCACCACGGCCACGGGCCTGGTGTTCTACGGCACCATGGAGGGCTGGCTCAAGGCTCTCGACCAGAAGACCGGCAAGACGCTGTGGCAGTACAAGACCCCGTCGGGCATCATCGGTAACCCGATGACCTACAACGGGCCGGACGGCCAGCAGTACGTCTCCGTCCTCTCCGGCATCGGCGGCTGGGCCGGCATCGGCGTGGCCGCGGGTATCGGCGCTGAGGATCCGACCGCCGGTCTCGGCGCGCTCGGCGCCTTCGGCGACGCCGGCAACTTCAGCACCCAGGGCGGCGTTCTCACGGTGTTCGCTCTGAAGAACCTGCCCGTCAAGTAAGCTGGACACCACGGGGGCCGGAGGGATTTCCTCCGGCTCCAGTGGGGGTAGATTACGAGAAGTGCACGGCGCCGATGGTGGGGGCGCGCAGATGCGCCCCCGCCGTCGGCGCCGGTCGTTTCACGGAGCTCCGCCTCCCGGGACGGGCCCGGCCGGCGGCTCCCAAGCTGGATTGGATGGTACCGCTATGCTCCGCTCAAGCGCCGGGCGCGTGGCCCTCGCTTTGCTCGCTGTTTCGGTCCTTCCGGGAAGCCGGGCGGCCGCCCAGCAGCTGCATACCAACCAGCTGACCCCGGGCGTCCTCAGGATCTGTGCCGATCCCGACGCCATGCCCCTCTCCAGTCAGAAGGCCGAAGGGTACGAGCAGAAGATCGCGGAGCTGATCGGCAAGGAGTGGAATACCAAAGTGGAATACGCCTGGTGGCCGGTGCGGCGCGGGTACTTCAGCCGCGCGCTGAACGGCCGCTACTGCGACGTGGCGATCGAGGCGCCCTCCGGGCTCGACATGGCCGGCGTGACCAAGCCCTACTTCCGCTCCGGCTACGTCTTCCTCACCCGGAAGGACAGCGGCCTCGACATCAAGTCGCTCGCCGACCCGCGGCTCAAGAAGCTGAAGATCGGCGTCAACCTCCTCCACTCGGACGCCGAGAACACCCCGCCCGCCATGGCGCTCAGCCGCTACGGCGTGGTCGGCAACCTGACCGGCTACAGCACCTTCTACACCGACGAGGATCGGCCCGAGGACATCGTCGAAGCGGTGGCGAACAAGGACGTGGACGTCGCGATCGTGTGGGGCCCGGTGGCCGGGTACTTCGCCAAGAAGTCCCAGGTGCCCCTGGTGCTCACGCCGCTTCCCGAGCGCGACTCGCTGAGCGACTTCCCGTTCCGGTTCAACATCGCGATGGGTGTGCGCCGGCGGGACCGGGAGCTCCGCGACAGCCTGAACCATTTTCTCGAGCGCAGGCAGCCCGAGATCCAGGCGATCCTCAAGGAATACAACATCCCGGTGTTCCCGGTCGTCGAGGAAGGCAAGGACGACGACGCTCCGCCGCCCAAGCCCACCGGCTGACCCGGCCATATCGAATCTGCACCCCACCGCCGGCGCCGCGCTGGCGGATCCCGATCCTTAGGTATGAAAGGACCGTCTGAGAGCATGCGCACACCACTCTCCGCCACGCTGCGCCGGCTGGCCGCGGGTGCCGGCGTCCTGATCGCCGCCCTCATGGTCGGCACCCGTGCCGAGGCGCAGGACCTTCGCGACCAGTACCATCAGGCGCCGCGCGACACGGTGTCCCAGGAGGTTTACGACGGCTGGAAGCAGTTCAATCTGAATTGTGCCCGCTGCCACGGCGAAGACGTGCTGGGGACGACCATCGCTCCCCACCTCATTCTTTCCCTGAAGCCGGACGGCCCCATCAATACCAAGGAGGCGTTTCTCCAGGTGGTCTGTGCCGGCCGGCCTGAGAAGGGGATGCCTTCCTGGTGCGCGCTCGGCATGGATCCCGGCACCATCGAGAAGATCTACACCTACGTGAAGGCCCGAAGCGACGCCAAGATGTCGCCTGGGCGCCCGGCCCGAAAAGCCGAGGGCTGAAGACAAGGGGGGCCGCGGGTCGGCCCCCCTTTCTCTTTGCCCCGCCGGTCCGACGCCGGGGTGACACCGAGCTTCCACGGCCGTATTGGATCGCATGGCCAAGCGGCCGGAGGGCGGATATGTTCCCAAAACGACCCCGCCACGTCTCGGCGGGAGTAGTGTGTGTACGCCGCCACCGGTGAGGGCACGATGGGGACTGGAATCATCGCGGGGCTCTGGATGGTCGGGATCCTTCGCTCGATCGCGCCGATGGCCGCGGACACCCCAGGCGTCCGACTCGATGCGGCCGGGTTGGCCCGGCGCCTGGCCGCCGCCCCCGAGGCCGATCTGTCCGGAGTGGACCTCAGTGGCCTGGACCTGACGGGAGTGGACTTCAAGCGGGCGAATCTCACCGGGGCGAAGCTCGCGGGAGCCCGGCTGGGGGGTGCCAACCTCTTCAGCTGTGACCTCACCGACGCGGTGGCGACCGACGCGGTGCTCACCAAGGCGAACATGGACGGCACCGTGCTGCGCCGCGCCGACTTCCGGCGGGCCGACATGGAGGGCGCCAGCCTCTTTGCCACCATCCTCGAGAAGGCCAATCTGGCCGGCGCGAACCTCGCGGGTATCCGTCTCATCGGGTACCTCAGGAGCGCCAATCTCGGGGGCGCCAGCCTCAGGAACGCCAACGCCGGCGCCGATCCGGGCAACCAATCCATGGGCGTCATGCGCGCGACCTTCGTCGGCGCGGACCTCACCGGAGCGGACCTGAGTGGCGCCAACCTCTACAAGGCCGATTTCTCACATGCGACCCTGGCCGGCGCGAAGCTTCAGGGGGCGAATCTCGAGAACGCCGACCTGGTGCAGACCGACTTCACCAGGGCCGACCTCACCGGTGCCCGCCTGGCGAAGGCGAACATCGAGGGGGCCATCTTCGTCGGCGCCACGGGTATCGCGCGTATTCAGGGCCTCGACCAGGCCCGTAACAGGGACAAGGCGATCTTCGATGACAAATGACCACGCACGATCGGCGTTGACCGTTCTTCTCGCCCTGCTGAGCGGCGCGGGCCTCACCGCATGCGGAGGGGACACGGGCCGCTCCGGGGGCGCTGCCGGGGATTCCGCGTCCGCCGCCTCCGACACCCCGGCGGGCGAGCTCGCGTACGTGAGCAACGAGGGGTCGGGCGAGGTCACCATCCTCGACACCTCGACCGATAGCGTGGTCGGGAGCATCCCCGTCGGCACCCGCCCCCGGGGCATCCGGCTCAGCGACGATGGACGAACGGTGTTCGTGGCGCTCAGCGGCTCGCCCCGCTGCCCACCCACGATGCCCGACGAGGAATGCGAGAAGCTCAAGGCCGACAAGAGCAAGGACGGCATCGGGGTGATCGACGTCGCCAGCCGGAAGGTGACCAAGGTGCTGCCGGGCGGCTCCGATCCGGAAACGTTCGACATCAGCAAGGACGGCACCCGGCTCTTCGTCTCCAACGAGGACGCCAACACCGCCACCATCGTGGACATCGAGAGCGGGAAGATCCTGAAGACCGTACCGGTGGGTCGGGAGCCGGAGGGCGTGGAGCTCCACCCGAGCGGCGAGACCGTGTGGGTGACCGGCGAGACCGATCACGACGTCACCGTGCTCGACACCGACAGCGGGACGGTGATCACCAGGATCACGGTCGGCGACCGGCCCCGGGACCTGGCGTTCACCGCCGATGGCAGCCGCGCCTACGTCAGCTCGGAGACCGGCGGTACCGTTTCGGTGGTGGACGCGAAGGGCTACAAGGTCCTCAGGACCTTGAAGATGCCGGAGGGCTCGAAGCCGATGGGGGTGGAGCTGTCGCCGGACCAGAAGCGGCTGTACGTGGCGAACGGGCGCGGCGGAACGGTGTCGGTGGTGGACGTCGCCAACGATTCGATCATCGCCAGCGTGGAGGTGGGCGTCCGTCCCTGGGGCATCGCGCTCACCAGCGACGGCCGGAAGCTCTACACCGCCAACGGCCCGTCGAACGACGTCACCGTGGTGGATACCGAGTCCATGAAAGTGCTCAAGAAGATCCCCGTGGGCGAGCTCCCCTGGGGAGTCGTGGTCGGCCGGGCTCCGTGATCCGGTCCCTGGCGCTCGCGGTGGCGCTCCTGGCCGCTGGGGCGAGCCGGGCACCACTGGCCTTCCGCTTCGAGCCCGATGCCCAGGCCGAGCTCCGCCGGCTCTGGGTCACGAGCAGCGACGCCAAGGCCGAGCGGGTGGCCTGCCTGGCGGGCCAGATCCGCGGCGACACGGTCAGCGTCACACGCATCCTTCCACTCACGGGCTGGGCGGACTCGCTCACCGCCTCGGCGCGGCAGTCGCTGGAAGCCTGCGCCCCGCCTCGCTGGCAGGGCACGGTGCACACCCACGTCGCGCTGCGCGACGGGGCCCGCCCCTACGCCCGGTTCTCGGGGGCGGACCGCGGGGTGAACCAGATATGGTGGCGCCGCTGGAAGGCCGATGGCATGTTCTGCGTCCTGTTCTCCGCGACCGACGCCTACTGCGAGATCGACGGCCCGAAGGGCGTGGCGATCTTCCCCCGCTCCGCCTACTGATCCGCGGCGTGCGCGCGGCTCTCGCCGGATGGCTCGCCCCCGTTGCGCTCTGCGCCACGGCCGGTGCCCAGAGCGCCGGGCCGGGGGCCGGCTTCCGGTTCAGCCCCGACGCGGGCGCGAGCCTGCAGCTGCTGTGGAAGGAGAGCGTCGCGGCACGGCAGGAGCGGGTGGCCTGCCTCGAGGCGGACATCCGGGGCGACACGGTCTTCGTGAACCGGATTCTTCCGCTGCGGCCCGATGCAGCCGACTCGATGGGGATCTCCGCCACCGCGTCGATCGAGCGGTGCGGCCCGCCCGAATGGGATGGCACCGTACACACCCACGTCGCGCTCTACACCGACGACAGCCCTTCGCGGCGCTTCTCGGGACAGGATCGCACCGTGATGCGGATGTGGTACGATCGATGGCGTTCCGACGGAGTATTCTGCATCGCCTACAGCGAGCGGAGCGCGCACTGTGAGGCCGACGGGGTCGTCGGCGGCATGCGCTCGCGACCCCGCATCGTTCGCTGACCGCCCAGACCCGGACCGACTTCATGCCGCTTCGCTACCTGGCTCTCGCCGCCACGCTCGCCGCTCCGCTCGATCCCCCCGACACCGAGAACGCGCCGTTCTGGACCGGCCACCCGGACGCCGCGGCGTTCGAGCGCGCGCTGGAGGGCCGGCTGGCGCGGGCGCGGATGATCATCGAGCGGCTGGTGACGGTGGCCGGACAGCGGACGGTGGCGAACACCCTGGCCCCCTACGATCACCTCATGCGGGAGCTGGACCGGGCGGGGAGCGAGGCCGAGCTCATCCGGAGCGTCCACCCCGATTCCACCCTGCGGCAGGCGGCGGAGCGGGGCGGCCGGAAGGTTTCGGCGCTCGCGACGGAGATCTCGCTCGACCGGCGGGTCTTCGAGGCCATCGAGGCGCTGGACGTGAAGGAGGCGGATCCCGTCACCCGACACTACGTGAGCCGCATCCTGCGCGACTTCCGGCTCTCCGGCGTGGACCGGGACCCGGCGACCCGTGCGCGGATCCGCGCACTGCGCGACGAGCTGGTGCTGATCGGCCAGGAGTTCGACCGCAACATCCGTGAGGACGTCCGCCGGATCGACGCCGCCTCGGCGGCCGAGCTCGACGGACTGCCCCCGGACTTCGTCGCGGCGCATCCGCCGGGCCCCGATGGGCAGGTTCAGCTCACGACCGACTACACGGATGTCATCCCGGTGCTCACCTACGCCCGCAGCGACGACCTGCGCCGGCGGGTTCGCGCCGAGTTCGACAACCGGGCGTATCCCCGGAACATGGCGGTGCTGGACCGGATGATCGCCAGACGCGACGAGCTGGCCCGCCTGCTCGGCTTCGCATCCTGGGCCGACTACGCGCTCGCCGACAAGATGGTGGGCTCGGCGGCCAACGCGTCCGCCTTCATCGACCGGATCGTGGAGGCGTCGAAGGACGCGGCGGAGCGGGAGTATCAGACCCTCCTGCGGCGAAAGCAGCAGGATCACCCGGGCGCCACCGGGATCGACCGGTGGGAGACGGCATACCTCCGGGAGCTGGTCCGCCGCTCGGAGTACGATTTCGACTCGCAGCAGGTGCGGCCCTACTTCCCCTACGAGCAGGTGAAGCAGGGTGTCCTCGACGTCGCGGCACGGCTCTTCGGGGTGACCTTCCGGCAGATGCAGGACGCGCCGGTCTGGCATCCCTCCGTCGAGGGCTGGGAGATGCTGGAGGGCGACCGCCTGGTCGGCCGCTTCTACCTCGACATGCACCCCCGGCCCGGGAAGTACGGCCATGCGGCGCACTTCCGGGTCCGCACCGGCACCACCGACGGCGCGCTTCCCGAGTCGGCGCTGGTCTGCAACTTTCCCGGCGGCACGCCGGGCGAGCCGGGTCTCATGGATCACGGCGACGTCGAGACCTTCCTCCACGAATTCGGCCACCTGATGCACTCGCTCCTGGCGCGCCAGCGCTGGAGCGGGGTCAGCGGCGTCCGGACCGAGTGGGACTTCGTGGAGGCCCCGTCGCAGATGCTGGAGGAGTGGGGCTGGGATCCCGAGGTGCTGGCGACCTTCGCGCGGCACCACGAAACGGGCGAGCGGATTCCGGCCGCGCTGGTCCGCCGCCTCAGGCGGGCGACCGAGTTCGGCCGGGCACTCGACATGCGCACCCAGATGACGTACGCCAGGATCTCGCTGTCGCTCTACGATCGCCCGCCGGCGCAGGTGGACACGGACTCGATCGTCTCCGCGGTGACCCGCGCCTACACGCCCGTGCCGCCGATGGCGGGCACGCACATGCAGGCGTCGTTTACCCATCTCAACGGGTATTCGGCGTACTACTACACCTACATGTGGTCGCTGGTGATCGCGAAGGACCTGTTCAGCCGGTTCGACCGTTCGGACCTGCTGGCCCCGGAGCCCGCCCGCCGCTACCGGGAGCTGATCCTGGAGCGGGGCGGCTCGGCGCCGGCGGCGATGCTTGTGGAGGACTTTCTGGGGCGGCCCTTCAGCTTCGACGCCTGGCGGAGCTGGCTGGAGACGGGGAGCTGAGCGGCGGCGCTCAGCTCAGGGGGCGGCGTGCGAGCGCGGAGCCCGGTCTTCGGGCCGCGATGCGCCGGTCGAGGCCCCAGACCCGTCCGGCCCGTGCCATGAAGAACGCCAGCATGAGTGCGAAGAGCACCAGGTGGAACCCCTGCTGCCCGGGCGACATCCACTGCGTGGCCAGACCGTAGTTGGTGACCAGCACCAGTCCGATTGCCGAGGCGACCCCCGTCAGCAGCCCCAGCGTCAGTCCGATCCCCACCGCGGTTTCCCCCCAGGCTGTGAGCTGGGCGAACAACTCGGGATGGGTGAGCACCGTGCCCTCGAGAAACTGCTTGTAGGCGGAGATCGGGTTCTCGGACGCCTGCTTGGCCACGATGTTCGGCATCACGTTCACCCAGCGCTCCGAGACCGCCGGCAGCGGCAGGAACCCGCCCACGAAGACGACGCTCATCTTCGTGATGAGCGACTTCACGAAGTAGAGTCCCACCACGATGCGCAGGAAGGCCAGCCATCGGTCCGGGTGCACCATGGTGATCGAGGAGCGGTTGCCAGCGGCCATGAGACTGTCTCCGTAGTTGTCGGCGGCTCGAGTCATGGGGTCAAACCTCCACCCCTAACTCCGAAAACACAAACGCCCACGTATCGGTCAGCTCCTCGAGCACCTTGTTGAGCGGCTTGCCGGCTCCGTGCCCCGCGCGGGACTCGAGCCGGAGCAGGATCGGGCGGGAAGAGGACGTCGCCGCCTGAAGCCGGGCCGTCATCTTCCGGGCGTGCATCGGATCCACCCTCGTGTCGCTCTCCGCGGTCGCCAGGAGGACGGCGGGATAGGCCACGCCGTCGCGCACGTGATGGTAGGGACTGTACGCCCTGAGCCACGGGAACTGGGCGGGGTCCTCGGCCGAGCCGTACTCCGGAATCCAGAGTCGCGCGATGAGAAAGCGGTGGTAGCGCAGCATGTCGAGCAGCGGCACCTGAATCACGACGGCGCGGAACAACTCGGGACGCTGGGTCAGCACCGCGCCCATCAGGAGTCCGCCGTTGGACCCGCCCGCCGCCGCGAGCCGGGCCGGGCCGGTGTATCGGTTCTCGATCAGCCATTCCGCCGCGGCGATGAAGTCGTCGAAGCTGTTCTGCTTCCGGCCGAGCATTCCCTCCTGGTGCCAGCCCTCCCCGTACTCGCCGCCGCCCCGAATGTTCGGGACGGCGACCACCCCGCCCCGTTCCAGCCACAGCAGCAGCGAGCGCGAGAACGCCGGAGTCATGCTGATGTTGAAGCCGCCGTACGCCGTCAGGTAGACCGGGTTGTTCCCGTCCAGCGCGAGGCCGGCGCGGTGCACCAGGAACATCGACACCTGGGTTCCGTCCTTCGACCGGACCGACACCTGGTTCACCTCGAAGCGCGACGGGTCCACGTCGGTCTCCACCTGGCGCCACAGCTCTTCGGCGCCGGTGTCGAGGTCGATCCGGTGCACACCGGGCGGGACCGTGTACGACGAGAATCCGTAGAACAGCTCCCGGCCGTCCCACTCCGCCCCGGCGCCGAAGAGGCTGCCCAACGTGGGCAGCCGGATCTCGCGCGGGTTCCGCCCCTCGTGATCGGTCAGCCGCAGTCTGGACGAGGCCCGCTCCAGGTAGCTCAGCGCGAGATGATCGGCCGTGACACGCACCCCCTCGAGCACCGCGTCGGGCCGGGGCGGCACGATCTCCCGCCATTCCTCCCTGGCGGGGCGCTCCGGATCCACCGCGTACAGCCGGTAGGTCGGGGCGTCCAGGTTGGTGCGCATGAAGAGACGCCCGTGCGCCACCTCGCCCTCGAACGAGGCGGGCAGGTCCTTGGCGACCGGCACCAGCGGCGCTCCGGTCCGCAGGTCCTGGAGGTAGAGGTCGGTCTGGTCGAAGGTGCGGGCCACGCCGATCACCAGCCAGCGCCCGTCGGGAGAGATGCCGACGCTGGGCCAGTGCTCCTTCTCGGCGGGCTGGAAGACCAGCGGGTCTTCCGAGGAATCCGTTCCCAGGCGATGGAACCGTATCGCGCGGTGATAGTGCTCCTCGCCGGGAGGCGTGTCGCCCGGAGCCGGGTAGCGGGTGTAGTAGAATCCCGATCCATCGGGGAGCCACGCGAGATCGGCCGCCCGGGTGTGAGGAATGCGATCGGCCAGGTTACTGCCCGTGTCCACCTCGAGCACCTGGAGCACGCTCTGCTCGCTGCCGTTCTCCGAGAGGCCGTATGCCAGCAGGCGGCCGTCGTCGCTCGGATAGTACCAGTCGAGGGCGATCGTGCCGGACGGATCGAGCAGGTTGGGGTCGACGAGCGCACGGTCCTCGCCGTGCACGCCCTCGCGCACGTAGAGTACCGGCTGGTTCTGCCGGCCGTCCCGGCGCTGGTAGAAGTAGCGGCCCCGCGCCGGGGTCGGGACGCTGATCGCCCCGATGGCGAGCAGCTCGTCGAGCCGCCGGTGGATCTCGGCACGGCCGGGCGCCGCGTCGAGGTACGCCCGGGTGAGGGCGTTCTGAGCCTCGGTCCACTCCCGTGTGGCGGCGCGCTCCCCATCCTCGAGCCAGCGGTAGGGGTCCGGGATGGTCTCGCCGTGAAGCGTCTCGGCGTCGTCTGAGACGGGGGTGGGAGGGTACTTGAGCATTGGGGAATGTACAGCGGGCGCGGGACCGACTCAGTCTCCCAGGGCGATCCCCAGCTCCCGCGCGGTCGCGACGATGTCGCCGTCCAGCGGGACGTTCTTGGCCCGGCCGACCACGTCCGCCAGCGGGACCCGGGTGATGTCCGGCCCGTTGAGCCCCACCATGGTGCCGAAGGCACGGTCGGCGATGGCCCGCACCGCGGCGCCGCCGAACCGGAGCGCCAGCAGCCGGTCGTAGGTGGTCGGCGAGCCGCCGCGTTGCAGATGGCCGAGGACCAGCGTGCGGGTCTCCTTGCCGGTCCTCAGCTCGATGGCGCGTGCCACCTTGCTCGCGATGCCGCCGAGCCGGTCCACCGTGCCGACGCCGCGCCGCTCGACCAGCTCGATCGCCCCGTCGCGCGGACGGGCGCCTTCCGCGACGACGACGATGCTGAAGCGTCGCCCCGCGGCCTCGCGGGCCCGGATCTTCTCGCACACCTTCTCGATGTCGAAGGGGATCTCCGGCAGGAGGATGACGTCGGCGCTGCCCGAGAGGCCGCTGTAGAGCGCGATCCATCCGGCGTACCGCCCCATCACCTCGACCACCATCACCCGGTCGTGGCTCTCCGCGGTGGAGTGCACCTTGTCGAGCGCCTCGGTCGCCGTGCTGACCGCGGTGTCGAACCCGAACGTGCGCTGGGTGCCGCTCACGTCGTTGTCGATGGTCTTGGGCACGCAGACGACCGGCAGGCCCTTGCACCAGAGCTGGTGGGAGATCTGGAGGCTTCCGTCGCCGCCGATCGAGATCAGCGCGTCGAAGCCGCTCGCCTGGAAGGCGGCCACGAGGTCGTCGGAGCGATCGATCTCGGACTCGTTCCCATCGGCGTCCCGCATCACGTAGCGGAAGGGGTTTCCGCGATTGGTGGTCCCCAGGATCGTGCCGCCGAGGTGGGTGATGCCGCGCACTTCCGGGGGCCCGAGCGGAACCACGCCGTTGAACGACAGCAGCCCCTCGTAGCCCCGCTGGATTCCGTACGACTTCCAGCCGCGGTGGTGGGCCGACAGGACGACCGCGCGGATCACGGCATTCAGACCCGGCGCGTCGCCCCCGCCGGTCGAGATGGCGATTCTCAGCACCCTGCCTCGCGTATCAGTCTCACGACCTCCCCCGGCGCAGCATGCCTTCGCAGCTCCTTCTTGGAGAAGACGAGGTCACCATCCACCTTCACCTCGAAGACCCCGCCGGAGGATGGGAGGAGACGGATCTCCGCGTCCGGAAATGCTTCCTTCAGCTCGGCCGCCAGACCGGTGGCCCGTGGCTCGTAGTTTCAGACGACGCAGTACTGGATCGAGATGCGCATGTCGCTTCCTTCGCGTTCGGGAGGTGCCGCCGCGAATCGTAGCGGTCCCGGGGGGTGAAGCCAAGAGGGACGGACCGTTGTGACGAGGCTCCTTGTCAGTCCCCACCTGGCGGCGTATCTATTTGATCCATGCGAACCTACCGGCATAACTCCCGCGGCCTGCCCCGGGGGCTTCGGCCCCTGTGTGCTCTGGCCTTGCTCCTCACGACCGGGTCGGCGCTCGAGGCGCAGCAGCGCCGGTTCCTGGTCGAGCTCAGTGCCGCTCCCGCCTACCAGTCGTTCGACGAGGCGACGAAGCTGAAGGGCGCCGTCGGAGGCGTCGGACGCATCGGAGTATGGCTTCCCTACCATTTCTCGGTCGAGGCGGAAGGCCTGTTCACCAGCTCCGACACCAAGGACACCGGGGTCGGGGTCGGCACCAGAACGTTCGCCGCTTCGGTCCTGTACAACATTCCCGTGGGAGGCGACAGCTGGGCGCACCTGAGACTGGGGGGTGGATCGAGCAAGTTCGGCGATCCCTGTCCGACCAACGTCTCGTCGACCGTCATCTGCGGCAGCAGCGGGGCGCTGGTGGGC
>CAMPKP010000107.1 GCA_946887295.1 uncultured Gemmatimonadota bacterium
AATTCAGCGTGTTCCGCATCGACGCCGTGGCACTGCTCACGCGGTGGGTGGGGCCGCTCGGGCGACTGGCGCCGGTGCTGATCGCCACGGTGGTGCTGGGGTTGACTGCGTCGCCCTCGTCCGGTCACTGCGGCAGGGAAGTGGCGAGGTGCCGCGTCACGCCTTGCCCGCGCAGGGACTCTACGCGCTCCTCGCCGGCAACTATCTCACCAGTTTCGCCGTGCTCGATGCCCTGCAGGCTCGGGAGACGCTCGCGCTGGTGCTCGGAGCCGAAACCCGCCTGACGCGCTAGGCCGGTACAAACCGCTATTGTCGTACAAGACGCTCTCCCCGGCACGGGCTATCTACAGCCATGCCGCGCCGAGTCATGTCCCTCGTCGCGATCCTGTGCCTCACCGGCACGGGTCGCGAGGCGAGCGCCCAGACGGTGCTCGATCGGACGCCCAACCTCGCCGGTGGTTGGGTCGGCCCGCCGGCGGTGCTCCACTTCAATTTCCTCCACCGCTTCGCGGTCACACCGGCGCCCCAGCGAAAGGTGAGCAGCGCCCCGACCTTCCTGCTCGCGGCGGGCCTTCCGGCGCGCCTCCTGGTCGGGGCTCACTACGCTACGAACTCGGAGCTCTCACCCGGTTACCCGAACGAGTGGGAGCTGTTCGGGAGGATCGCGCCGCTGGACCAGGAGCTCGGCGATCCGCTCGACGTCTCGGCACAGGTGGGCTACAACCTGGCCGCCGAAGGATTCGACGCCGAGGCCGCGGCAGCCCGGGGGCTCGGCCGGGTGCGACTGCTCGGCGCAGTGCGACTGCTGGCGGAGCCCGGCGCGGCGGGAGGAGCCGACGTCGCATTGGCCGGCGGTGTGTCGGTGCGGCTGGCCCGGGGCATCGCGCTCTCGGGCGACGTGGCTTCGCTGACGGAGCGGCAGGCGGGTGAGAAGATCGCCTGGGGCGCCGGCGTGAGCCTCGCCATTCCTCATACCCCGCACACGCTCTCCCTCCAGGCGACCAACACCAACAACGCCACCCTGCAGAGCGCCTCGCGGGGAACAGGGGAGACCCGCTACGGATTCGAGTTCACCATCCCCGTCACCCTGAGTCGGTATTTCGGAGGACGCCGCCCTCCGACCGCGACTCCGCCTCCGGTCGAGGCCGGGAGCAGGGACTCCGTGGCCGCGGTGGTGCAGGACTTCATGTTTCGCCCGGGGCGGATCGAGGTCGCGGCGGGAACGACCGTCGTGTGGACCAACGGCGGGCAGGTGGTGCACACGGTCACCGCCGAGGACGGCAGCTTCGACTCCGGCCCGATCGAGGCCGGGGGACGGCGCGGCGTCACCTTTTCCCGGGCCGGCACCTTCCCCTTTCACTGCACGCCTCACCCCTTCATGAGGGGCGAGGTCGTGGTGCGCTGAGCGGTGCGCGTCTCGCGTGTGGTGGGAGTGCTCGGCGTGACGGTCGGCGCCCTGGCCGCTTGCTTCTCGGAGCGCGGGTCCACCGGCCCCCAGGAAGGCGAATGCCGCTTTCCTGTCGGCGAGGACATCCCCGGGTCGAAGGTGGTCGTGATCCGCGGCTTCGCCTTCGGGCCGGCCGAGGTCAGGGTGCAGGCGGGCGAGCGGGTCACCTGGATCAACTGCGACCAGGACTCGCACACGAGCACGGCGGACGGCGGCGAATGGTCCTCGCCTCTCCTTGCGCCGGGCCAGGCGTTCACCCGGACCTATCCGACGCCGGGGGAGTTCGACTACCACTGCGAGCCCCACCCGTTCATGACCGGGCGGGTGCTCGTCGAATGAGTCGGTGCGCTGTCAGCGGAAGATCGTCATGCGGTCGCGGCGGCGGGGCGGGGCCGCTCCCCTCGACAACGGGAGCGCGGCACGTGGCGGGCCGACGAGCGGACAGAGAATCTCGTAGAGCTCTCTGAAGCCGAACGGCTTTCTCAGCACCGGAACCTCGGGGTGGCTCGCGAGGACCGCGGCCGCCTTTCCGATCGGCGCGTACTCCGCCACCAGGACGACACGGGTGTCGGGCTCGCGCCCGCCGATCCGTTCGGCGAGCTCGCCGCCGTCCATGTCGGGAAGCACGATGTTGGCGAGGATGAGCTGGTGGAGCCTCGGGTACTGGTCGAGGATCCGGAGCGCCTGGCGTCCGTCCCTCGCCACGCGGGCCTCGTAGCCCAGCGCGCGCACCAGCCGGCTGGTGGCGGCGCGCGCGGCCGTGCGGCTTTCGACGACGAGTACGATCGGCGGACGAAACAGCGCCAGCGGCAATGGGTCGGGAGAGAGCATACGCGGCTCCGGGACCGGGCGGTTCGCGGTCGGGAACCCTCTCCACGACGAGGGGGTTGGTCGGGCTGTCGGTTGTCCTGATAACAGAGCGCGCGGGCGGCGACTCCGCAAGGGGCTCCGGCCTACCGCTGACCGCTCCAGTCGCCGGTCCGGGACTGGCCTCCACGCGTCAGGGTGTGCTGGCCCTCGAGCACGTCACCGGCCCGCTCACCGGTGAACGTCCATGTCGCGTTGCTGGCGGGGCTCTCGACGGTGAACTCCACCACGCCCGCGAGGGTGACACTCGCGTCCTGAAGGTCGGCGTTGCTGATGACCAGGTTGCCGGTGTCGTCGATCAGCGTGATGCTCGCGGTGCCGTCCAGAAGGCTCGATTCCAGCGAGGCCTGCTCGATCGTGACGGTGCCGGTGAAGGAAGCCTGATCGGCCGGCACCCCGTCGAAGCCCCCCTGAATCGCGTAGGTGCCGGCCACGTCCGGGAACAGATCGTTGGGTCCGCCGCCCGAAGTGTCGTCTCCACACGCGATGACTGCTGCCGCTCCGAGAGCCGCCAGCCACAGTCGAGGCATACGTCGTCTCCTGTAGGTGAAGAAGGTTGAGCCCTGCCGCAGCGTCAGCCTAGCATCGGACGTGCGAGCGCCTGCCGGGCCCACAGGCGGGAGTGGCGTTCAGCCTCGGTCGGGCGGGGCGGCGGCGTCGCTCATCCGGGTGAGTCCGGCAGGCCAGCCCTCCGGTCTCGCCGAGGCGCCCCGGAACTCGAAATGATCCTCGCGCAGCAGGCGCGAGCCGGTGATGCGCCCCGAGTTGGCGGGGTCGCCGTAGAGCAGGGTGACCACACGGTTGATGAGGGCCTCGACCGGCGTCCAGGCACTCGAATCTATGCCGGGATACAGGTGCGCGAAATCGGCTCGGAGCCTCGCTTCGCGCCCCCGCGCCTGTGCTTGGCTGGCCTGCGCCGACTGGCGAGGGTTCACGCGGGACCTCCTCCAGATGGAAAGCCGGTGCGACCACGAGTTCGCCGCGGTCGTCACAACGCTACCCGGCCGCCCCGGCCCCCGCAACCAGTCCCAGCTCGTGGTCCACGAGGCGAAGCGATCGGCGGTCGCATAGGCCGCCGACCACCGGATCATTGCCCGACCGCGCGCGCCGGAGGTCTGATGTCGCTGCCGAAGGTGCTGAGGGTGAGGAGCTTGTTCACCGCCGCCCACATGGCGTTGAGGTCGCCGCGGACCACGACGTCGAAGGCGCCGCGCTCGCGGGCGATCTTCCGGGTCTGCACCGAGATGTAGGCGGGGTGAGGCAGGATGGGAGTGAGGGGAGCCTTGTCGCCCACGGCCCGGAGCGCGTGGAGCGCGGTGGCCTCGGGCAGCTTGGTGTCCAGCATGACCAGGTCGAACCGGCGGCTCTCGAGCGCGTCGAGTCCGGTCCGCAGGTCCGCGGCCTCGGTGACGCGGACGCCGCCGCGGCCGCGCAACGTGAGCAGCTCGATGACGAGCTCCCGGTCGGTGGCGTCGTCCTCGATGACCAGTACCTCCCAGGGAGCGGGCATGGTCAGCGCCCGGCGAGGGATCGGGCGGGGCGGCTCGAGAGCCAGATGGCGCTCAAGGTGACCGAGAACAGACCGCTGGCCGGCATGGGGACCTCCGTGAGAGTCGGTGCAGCTGCCGGCATATGGCCCGGCATGGCCGCACACCCGGGGTAGGCCAGAGACATGCCACCTGGGGCCGGCGAAAGCTCGAGCCGACGGGCTCCATACAAGCCGCTGACGCGCAAGACCTTCCGGTGCGAGCCCCGGCGGCGTTGAGCCTTCGAGTGCAGGGGGTAGCAGGTCCCGGCCGGGCGCCTGTGGTCTCCACATGTTGCCGGGCTCCCACAAGCGCCACACGCCGGACACCCTCGCCCGTGGGCGGGAATGCCGGCGTGTGGGGCTGGGGTCCCGGGGCTTCCCCGGGTGAAGCTCAGGTCGTCAGGACGTTGCCGTACCTGGCGTAATCGTCGAGGATCCTGCCGGTCCCGCGGACCACCGAGGTCAGCGGATCTTCGTCCACCCGGACGGGGAGGCCCGTTTCGTCGATCAGAAGCTGGTCGAGGCCGCGGATCAGCCCGCCCCCGCCGGTGAGCACGATGCCGTACTCCAGGATGTCGCTGGCCAGCTCGGGCGGCGTCATCTCCAGGGCCCGGCGCACGGCGTTCACGATCCGCGAGATCGGCTCCTGGATCGCGTCGCGCACCCCCGAGGAGTCGATCCGCACGATCTTGGGAAGCCCCGACACCAGGTCGCGGCCCTTCACGTCGAGCTCCTCCTCGGGGATGAGCGGCACCGCGGAGCCGAGCCGGATCTTGATGCGCTCCGCGGTCGGCTCGCCGATCAGGAGACTGTAGGTCTTCCGCATGTACTGCACGATGGCCTGGTCGAGCTCGTCACCCCCGGTTCGGATCGACGCGTCACACACGATGCCGGAGAGCGCGATGACCGCGACGTTGGTCGTCCCGCCGCCGATGTCGATGACCATGCTGCCGACCGGCGTCTCGACGGGAAGTCCGACGCCGATTGCCGCGGCCATGGGCTCGGCGACCATCGTCAGCCGCTTGACGCCGGCGGAGCGCGCGGAGTCGCGGACCGCACGGCGCTCGACCTCGGTGATGCCGGAGGGAACGCAGACGATCACGCTCGGCTTCACCTTGAGGATGGTGCGGTCGATCACCAGCCGGAGGAAGTGCCGCAGCATCTTCTCGGCGACGTCGAAGTTGGCGATGACGCCGTCTTTCATCGGGCGCACCGCGAGTATGCCCTCCGGGGTGCGGCCCAGCATGCGCTTGGCCTCGAGCCCGATGCCCATGATGTTCCCCGTGGCAGCATCCACCGCCGCGACCGAGGGCTCGTTGAGCACCACACCTTCACCCTTGACGAGCACCAGGGTGTTCGCGGTGCCGAGATCCACGGCCAGCTCGCTGGCGGGCCGCCAGGTCTTGCGACGGGGCATCTGGCGGCGCCGCTCGGCGCCCTCCGGGGCGTTCACATCGGGGGTCGCGGAGATCAGGTCGATCGTGGCTGTCACCGTGCTGGTATCCTGATAAAAAGATGAGAGTCGCCTTGCAGATGTCCCGCGCGGGTTGCGTTTCACCCCGCCACCGGCTGTCCTGCGCTTTCCGCGCCGTCGAGCCGCGCTCTACCGCCGCCGGGGACGGCCGTGCACCGACGCGGTTTGTGGGCCGTGCACGATGTGGCGCAAGTGCAAGAGTCCAGCCACGCGAGCGACCCCCGGTGCCCCGATGATCCTCGCGTGGGGCTGGCTCGCCCTGGCTCTCGGATCGGCGCTCCTTCAGGATGATCGGGCGCGGCGCCGGGCGGCGGCCGGACTGGTGTGTCTGGGGCTCGGGCTCGCCGCCTGGCGGGTCAGCTCGACCGGTCCGGGCGGCCAGCTCGCTTCGCCCGATCGCTTCGATGAGGGGTTCCGGGTCGTGAACGCGGCGCTGCTCCTGCTCGGGCTCGGGCTGGTGATCTGGGCTGCCGCGTCCGGCGCCGGATCCGGCCGAGCCCGGGTCGCGGTGGTGCTCGCATCCGGGCTTGGCGCCGCCATGGTGGCCCGGCTGGCCACGGGATTCGTCCTCGCGGCAGGTCCGATCCGGGCGGTGGCCTCTGCCGCTCTTCTGGGGCTGACCGCAACGGCTCTCGCGATGTGCGGACGAGCAATCGCGTCACTCGGCCCGGTTCAGGCACTCGGCCGGAGCTTGTTCCGGGAGCCACGGCAGTGGGTGCCGGTCGAGGGACCATCCCGCAGGCGAGCTGCGGGCGGCATGGTCGCGGGATCGGTCGCCGCGGCGCTGGGACCTCATGTCGGCTTCGTGTTCCTCGGTGTGATGGCGGCGGCGTGGAGCGCCTATTTCCTCTTCCATCCGCTCGGACGGCGCCCGCTGCCGGTGAGCCCGCTGCTCACCCTTCTGCTGGTCCCGACCTATTGGCTGCTCGCGACGATCGCGGGACCCGTAGGGCTGAGCCTCGACGCGCTTCCCACGGTCCCTCTGAGTCCCGCCGCGGAGTGGGTGGTCGCCGCGGCGCTCCTGCTGGTCGCCTGGGCCGTGGCCGGCCTGTGGCCGCTGCACCGCCAGCTGCCCGGCGCCCTGACAGGTCCCGTCGGTGCGCTCCTGCTCGTCCGGATCGCGCTGGTGCTCGCGCCGGGAGGACTCGAGTCCTGGCGGGCGCTGGCGGTGCCGGCGCTCATCGCCGGCTTGTGGCACGCGGCCGCCCGCGGGCTGTGGCCGCTGGCCGCCGTGGCCTCGGCGTTTCTCGGCATTGTCGGGCTGACATCGGTCGGGATCGGCGGGGCCGGCTGGCTTCTGGGCGCCGCGCTGGCAGTGGAGATCGGCTCACTGGTGCGGTTGCGTGACGGACTCTCGCGGGTGGCGCAGGCGGGGGCATGGATCGCCGCGGTCTGGGGCGCACTGCTGGTGCTGGAAGGCGGGCTGCGTGGTGAGGTGGTCTACACGACGCTGGGGGCGGCAGGATTCGCGCTCATCGTCGTCTCGCGCGTTGATTCCTCCCCCGGGCGGGTCCATATTTGGCCGGACAAGGCGAGTTAAGTCATTCGGAGTATTGCAGCTTCCTACTCAGGAGCCGGTCATGGCATTCTCCCTTCCCCCTCTCCCTTACGACTACAAGGCTCTGGAGCCGTACATCGACGAGCAGACGATGCGGCTTCATCACGACAAGCACCACGGAGCCTACGTCAACAATCTCAATGCCGCGCTGGAGCAGCATCCCGATCTGCAGAAGAAGTCCATCGAGGAGCTGCTGGCCAACCTGGAGTCCCTGCCCGAGGCGATTCGAACTCCGGTCCGCAACAACGGCGGCGGACACGCCAATCACACCGCCTTCTGGGAAATGATGGCTCCCGGTGGGGCGAAGTCGCCGGAGGGCGGGCTCGCCGCGGCGCTCACCAAGGCGTTCGGTGGCTTCGACCAGTTCAAGGAGCAGTTCGCCAAGGCGTGCATCGGACGATTCGGGAGCGGGTGGGGCTGGCTCATCGTGGACAAGGGGGGCGCCCTCACGATCGACAGCACGCCCAACCAGGACACCCCGATCATGTCGGGGAGGGATCCGATCCTGGGCTGCGACGTGTGGGAGCATGCCTACTACCTCAAGTATCACAACCGGCGGCCGGATTACGTGGCGGCCTGGTGGAACCTGGTCAACTGGACCGACGTCGGGCAGCGCTACGACAAGGCGGTGAAGAAGTGACCGGGGCGGCCACGGCCGCCTCGCTGCCGGCGGTCGGCTCCGCCGCGCCGGACTTCACCCTGCCTTCCACCTCGGGAAGCGACGTCACGCTGTCGAAGCTGCGGGGGAAGAACGTGCTGCTGGCGTTCTTCCCGCTGGCCTTCACCCGGGTCTGCACCGCCGAGCTGTGCTCCTTCACCGAAGACTACGGCGCCTTCCGCGATGCCGACACCGAGGTGCTGCCGATCAGCGTGGACTCGGTCCCCACGCTGAAGGAGTTCAAGGCCAAGGAGCGGATCTCGGTGGATCTGCTGAGCGACTTCAAGCGGGAGGTGAGTCGGCGCTACGGCACCCTGCTGGAGGATCGGTTCCATTCCGCCCGGGCGTACATCCTGATCGACCGGGACGGCATCGTCCGCTGGACCTTCGCCGAGGAGACCTCGGGGAACCGCCGGGAGAACTCCGAGTTGCTCGAGCGGATTCGCGCACTCAGGTAGCCCATCCCCTACCCAGAGGTCCCGATGCGTGGTCTCCTGTTCGCGGCGCTCTGCCTCGGCACCACCGCGGTAGCGTCCTGTCGAATCGAGGACCATACGCCGGCGGGCACGCGTCGGGACGAGGACGCCGTCCAGGAGATCGTCGCTCGCTACGCTCGGCGCCTGAGCAACCGGGACTGGGACCGGGTCCGCGCGCTCTTCTGGCGCAACGGCACCTACTCGGGGCCGATGATTCCGCGATCGGCAGGGAACGCCCTTCCGGTGGACTCCGCGCTTCACGTCATCGGTCGCCGCGTGGAGGGACCGGAGGCGGACGCGTTCCACGTGCGCGTGCTGCGCACCGACCTCCGGCAGGAGGGGGATCTCGCGGCCGTCTGGGTGACCCTCCGGCGCCGCGAGCCGCTGCCAGGCGCCGGCGCGTTCGAGCGGGACTGGGTCGAGCACATGGTGCTCCGGCGAATCGGCGCGAACTGGCGGATCCTCAGCGTGGCCGGCTCGTCGGTGCCGCGAGGAAGCCCTCCGTGATCCCGGATGACCGCTCGGCCCTGGCGCTGGTGCGGTCGGTCGCGGAGCTGATCGGGGCCGGCATGGATGCCGAGCCCGCGCTGGTGGCCATCGCCGACACGCTCCGTCGTGGCCTCGGCGCCGAGCGGGTGCGGCTCTGGGTGCGGGCGACCGGCGCCACCTGGTTCGGTGTGGTCGGCTCGCCCGAGACGTCACGGCCCGAACGAGTGCCGTCGCTGGACGACGTCCCCGCCGATCCGCGGGACACCCGGATCGGACTGGAGCATGGGGGCGCACCCGTGGGGCTGCTGGAGGTGCGGGTGGAGAGCGACGACCGGGTGCAGGAGGCGCTCGCGGTCGTGGGTCAGATTCTCGCCCCCTACCTCGCGTCCCTCGAGCTGTCGGAGGACCTCGCGGGAGAAGTCGTCGCCCAGTCCCGGGAGATCGACGAGCAGCGCCGCTTCACCAGCCTCATCATCGACAGCCTCCCGGTGGGACTCTACGTGGTGGATCGCGAGTATCGCATCCAGGTGTGGAATCGAAAGCGCGAGACCGGCACCCAGGGCCTGCGACGCAACGACGTCGTCGGGCGTCCGGTGTTCGAGGTGCTCACCCGGCAGCCCGCGCGCCAGCTCCGTGAGGAGTTCGACCAGGTCTTCCAGACCGGCGAGATCCAGCAGAGCGAGCTGGAGGTGACGCTCGGCGACGAGGTCCGCTATTTCCGGCTCAGCAAGATCCCGATGCGGCTGGATCGGGACGCCATCACTCACGTGATCACGATCGGCGAGGACGTCACCGATTCCCGGGCGGTGCAGGGCCGGGTCCTGCAGTCGGAGAAGCTGGCGGCGATCGGTCAGCTCGCCGCCGGCATCATGCACGAGATCAACAATCCCCTGGCCACGATCGGCGCCTGCGTCGCCGCGATCCAGGGCAAGCTCCAGGACCGGGAGACCGGCAGCGCCGCCCTCGGCGAGTATCTCGACATCATCGACCGGGAAGTGGAGCGCTGCAGCGCCATCGTGGACGGACTGCTCGACTTCAGCCGGCCCAAGGGCCAGGCCAAGGTGCCGCTGGCGGTCTCCGCGCTGGTGGACGAGACCCTGTTCCTTCTCAAGCACCACCAGCGCTTCAAGCGGATGAGCGTGGAGCGCGACCTGGCGCGGGACCTGCCCCGGATCCTGGGCAACAAGGAGCAGCTGATCCAGGCGCTCATGGCCCTCCTGCTCAACGCCGTGGACGCGATGGAGCAGACCGGCCGTCTCACGGTGCGCGCCGCCCGGGCCCAGCGGGGCGACGAGGTGGTGGTGGAGGTCGAGGACACCGGCGTCGGCATCCCGCGCGAGGACCAGTCCAAGATCTTCGAGCCCTTCTTCACCACCAAGCAGCCGGGCCGCGGCACCGGCCTCGGCCTCTCGATCTGCTACGGCATCGTGGAGGATCATCGGGGCCGCATCGAGGTGGACAGCCTGCCCGGACGAGGCGCGACGTTCCGGGTCTACCTCCCGGTGGCGCCATGAAGATCCTGGTCGTCGAGGACGATCGTACGGTCGGCCAGTACGTGAAGCGCGGGCTCGAGGAGCAGCGCTATCAGGCGGATCTGGTCGACGATGGCATGGAAGGGCTGCGTCTCGCCTCGGGGGGCAGGTACGACCTCATCGTGCTCGACCTGCGCCTGCCCGGCATGAACGGATTCGAGATGCTCCGCACCCTGCGGGACCGGGGGACCACCACGCCGGTGCTGGTCCTCACCGCCCAGGACTCGGTGGACTTCAAGGTGCAGGCGCTGCGGGCCGGCGCCGACGACTACGTGACCAAGCCGTTCGCCTTCGAGGAGCTGCTCGCGCGGGTGGAGGCGCTCGGCCGCCGGCCCAAGGAGATCCGCGATCCGGTTCTCCGGGTGGGCGATCTCGAGCTCGAAACCGCCACCCGCGAGGTGCGGCGGGCGGGCGAGCGCATCGATCTGACGCCCAAGGAGTACACCGTACTCGAGTACCTGATGCGCCACGAGGGCCGGGTCATGTCCCGCACGCTCATCACCGAATACGCCTGGGACTATCACTTCGATCCGGGCACCAACATCGTGGACGTGGTGATCAACCGGCTCCGCAAGAAGGTGGATTCGGGGCACAGCCAGAAGCTGGTCCACACCGTGCGGGGCGTCGGCTACGTCGTGAAGGCGTGACATGGCCACCATTCGCCGTCGGCTCACCTTCTGGTACACCGTCGCCCTCGGGGTGACGGTGGTGGCCTTCGGCACGCTGCTCTATCTCGAGCGGCGCTCCTCGAGTCTGCGGGAGCTGGACCAGCGGCTTCTGCTCGAGGCCGACCTCGCCGAGCGATGGCTCCGCGAGTCCTACAACGTGCTGGGGCGGATCGTCACCACCGGCGGCGCGCGCCCCACGCTCGATCCGGGCGTCAGCGCCTACCTCGAGGCCGTTCGCGACTACCTCGTCGTCACCGATACCTCCGGCGCGGTGCTGGCGCTCTCCGACGTGGCGCGCGAGCTGGGCGCGGGCCAGCTCCAGCGGCTGACCGGCGTGCTCGACTCGCTGCGGGTGGCCAAGCAGTCGGGGAACGTGAACCTCGGACCGCCGATCGGGACGGTCCGCTATCTCGCCATGCGGGTGGATCGGGCGGGCCCCGAGGTGGGCGGCATCCTGGTGGCGACGTCGCTGGGGCAGGTGGCCTTCGGGCCGTCGGCGCTGCTCCGGTCCATGCTGCTCATCGCGCCGATCATTCTCGCGGGTGCGGCGGTGGTCGGCTACTGGCTGGCCGGCACGAGTCTCCGGCCGGTCGAGGGCATCATGGACGAGGTCGAGGCCATCAGCGACGGGCGAAGCCTCCACCGGCGGCTCGCGGTCCCGATCTCGGGTGACGAAATGGCCCGCCTCGCCCTCACGGTGAACGGGATGCTGGCCCGGCTGGAGCAGAGCTTCGACAGCCTGCACCGCTTCACCGCCGACGCCAGCCACGAGATGAAGACTCCGCTGATGGTGCTGCGGGCGGGCGTCGAGCGCGCGCTGGTGCATCCGGGCGTGCCGGCCGAGATCCTTCAGTCCCTCGACGAGACGCTGGCGCAGATCAACCAGATGTCGGAGATGGTCGAGAACCTGCTGACGCTGGCCCGGGCCGACGAGGGCCGGGCCCCGCTGGCCGTGGAAGAGAGCGATCTCCGCGACATCCTGGGCGACGTCGCCGAGACGGCCGGGATGCTGGGCGAGAGCGCCGGCATCAGCGTCACCGGCGACATTCCTGCGGCGCCCCTGTCGATGGCGGTGGATCGTCACCGCATCCGGGAGATGCTGCTCAACCTGGTGACCAACGCGATCAAGTACACGCCCCAGGGTGGGACGGTCTCGCTCGGGCTCACGCAGGAGGACGGGTCGGTCGTATTCACGGTGGCGGATACCGGCATCGGGATCGCTCCCGGTGATCTGCCTCACATCTTCGAGCGATTCTGGCGGGCCGACCCGGCCCGCTCCCGCACGGGGGATCGCCCGGGCACGGGGCTGGGCCTGGCGATCACCAAGTGGATCGCCGAGGCACACGGCGGCTCCATCACGGTGCAGAGCCGGCCGGGCCGGGGCTCGGTGTTCACCGTCCGGCTGCCCCGGGAGACGATTCAGTACGCCAGGGGGACCGCAGGCCGGGTGGACGAGGTCACCAGCCCTACCTGAGCGGCAGCACCCCTTCGCTGCTCCATGAGCGGCAGCACCCCTTCGCTGCTCCATGAGCGGCAGCACCCCTTCGCTGCTCC
>CAMPKP010000108.1 GCA_946887295.1 uncultured Gemmatimonadota bacterium
GCCCTGGATCCCAACACCCCGGTGCCCCCTCCTCCCGACCGGTTGGTCGACGAGATCGGCGATCTCCTGTTCGCGGTCGTCAACCTCGCCCGCAAGGCCGGGGTTCAGCCGGGGACCGCGCTCGATCGCGCCAACCGCAAGTTCCGCGAGCGCTTCGAGGCGATCGAGACGCTCTGCGCGAAGCGCGGCATCGACGTGGCATCGGCGGGACTCGAGGTGCTCGACGGGCTCTGGAATGAGGTGAAGGCGAAGCGGGGTGAGGCTGATGCCTGAGGCTGATGCCTATGGATAGAGCCGGTGGATCTGGCGGGGAAACGCGATGGCCTCCCGGATGTGCGGGATGCCGCAGATCCACGCCACCGTGCGCTCGATGCCCAGGCCGAAGCCCGAGTGGACGAACGTCCCGTATTTCCTGAGGTCGAGGTACCAGCGATACGCCTCTTCGTCGAGGCCCTGGGCCCGGATCCGGGAGAGCAGCTTGTCGTAGTCGTCCTCCCGCTGTGACCCTCCGATGATCTCGCCGTAGCCCTCGGGCGCCAGGCAGTCGTTGTTGAGTACCGTCCTGGGGTCCTCGGGGTTTTCCTTCATGTAGAATGCCTTCACCTCCTTGGGGTAGTTGTAGACGAAGACTGGGCGGTCGTACTCCCTGGCCAGCAGGGTCTCGTCGTCGCCGCCGAGGTCGGAGCCCCAGACGATGTCGGAGCCCAGCTGGTTGAGCTTCGCGACCGCGTCGCTGTAGGAGACCCGGGGAAACGGCGCCGCTACTCGCTCCAGCGGCGCGGTATCGCGCTCCAGCTCCTTCAGCTCCTCCTTGCGGCGGTCCAGCGTCCTGGCGACGATGTAGCTGACGAACGACTCCTGCAGCCGCATGTTGGCGTCCGAGTCGTTGAAGGCCACCTCGGGCTCGACCATCCAGAACTCGGTCAGGTGCCGGCGAGTCTTCGACTTCTCCGCGCGGAAGGTGGGTCCGAAGCAGTAGACTTTCCCCAGCGCCGCCGCCGCCGCTTCGACGTACAGCTGGCCGGTCTGCGCCAGGTAGGCCTTGCCCAGCTCGAAGTAGTCGGTCGCGAAGAGATTTCCCGCCTCCTCCCCGATGGCTCCGGTCAGGATCGGCGTGTCTACGAGGGTGAACCCTTCCCGGTCCAGGTAGTCGCGGATGGCCTGCTCGACCTCGTGCCGCACCCGGGCGATCGCGACCTGGCGGCGGCTCCGGAGCCACAGGTGTCTATGCTCGAAGAGGAAAGTCGTCCCATGCTCTTTAGGGGTGATCGGAAAGTCGTGGCTCTGGCCGAGGACCTCGAGGCCGCTCACCGTCAGCTCGTACCCACCCGGGGAGCGCGGCTCTTCCCTCGCCGTGCCGGTAAGCGCGACGCTCGTCTCCTGCGTCAGGGAGCCGAACGCCGTCCAGACCGCCTCCGGAACCTCCTTCTTGGACAGGACCCCTTGGACCACACCGGAGCCGTCCCGCACCACGACGAACGCGATCTTGCCGCTCGACCGGGTCGTCACGACCCAGCCGCGAACGGTGACCGTCTGACCGGCATGCGCGCGCAGCTCGCTGATCTGGACCGCCGACATGCCACATCCTGTGCAGGGGAATGGTGATGCGCGGAGCGTTGAGTCTAGTCCTGGTTGTCGGGAGCGTCAACGCGGCGTGCAGCGGCTATCGGCCGCCCCCGGCGCTGTCGCTGCAGGGCGAGACCGTCGGCGGGGCCGCGCCCACGCAGCTCTGGGCCGCGCGGGCCGGACGACGGCTGACCGGCCGCGTGGTCGTCCAGGACGGGACCATTTACGGGGCCGGGGTGGACCGGAAGGTGTACGCGGTGGATCTCGCCACCGGCGCGGTCCTCTGGTCGAGCCGGCTCGCGGGACTCGTGGCGGGCGGCGTGCTGGTGTCCGGCGATACCCTGTACACGGCCAGCTCTCGTCCCGAGGGCCGGGTCTACGCCCTGGACCGGCGCACCGGCAAGCGGTATTGGCGCAGCAAGACGGGGCCGGTCGCCGCGCCCCTCGCGATGGTCGCCAGAACGCTAGTCGCCTCCACCCAGCGGGGCGCGCTCCTCGGTCTCGATCCGGCGAGCGGGGCGGTGCGGTGGCGCCAGCGAATGAACATGGCGCGGGTCGCGCCGGTCCGGACCGGAGAGGGCTCCCTCGTGGTGGCGACCGTAGACTCGATCTACCGCGTGGCCGCCGCGGACGGAGCCGTGTCCCATCGCGTGCGGTCTCCGGGGACCATCGTGTCGCCCTGGATCATTCATGGATCCGTACTCGTGGCCGGCACCACCGACTCCCAGGTAGTTGCCATCGATCCCGCAGATCTCCGCCGCCGCTGGAGCGTGCGGGTGGACGCCCCCGTGCTCGGCTCGCCGGCGGCGGTCGGCGACACCGTCTACGCCGTGAGCCGCAGGGGCACGCTGTACCGCATCGCTCCGGGAGACTCGCCCGAGCCGGAGCGGGTGGTGTCGCTCGACTGGCCCGTCACGGCACCCCTCAGCGTGGTGGACGACGAGATCCTGCTGGGCGGGGCCGACGGCGAGCTTCGCGCGCTGCGGCCCGACGGCACCGAGGTGTGGCGGGTGCGGCTCTGGCGGCCGATCGAGCTGGGCGCCGTGGCGCTGGACGACGGAATCCTGGCCATCGGCGGCAACGGCGACCTCCACCGGTACCGTCAGTGAGCCGGGCATTCGCGACGGTCCTGGCGCTGGCGCTCGCTTGGGCGCCGTCGCTCCGCGCGCAGGAGAGCGGGCCGCTGGTCCGTTACGGCAAGTGGGCGCTGGCCGCCGGCGCGGTCGCGATGAACCTGCTCGCGGCCAGGGCGCACAACCGGGCGGACGATGCCTTCGACCAGATCGAGGACACCTGCTTTCTCGATTCGTCCCGCTGTCTCCTGGGACCGGACGGCAGCTACGCCGACCGACAGATCGAGGGCCTCTATCAGAGCTCCCTGCACTACGACCGGAGCGCGCGACGGTGGCTCATCGCCGGCGAGACTGCGCTGCTCGGTGCGGCGGCGATGTTCGTCTGGGAGATGACCCGCAAGACCCACAAGCCCGACAACATCCCGTTCGAGCCGGAGGTGCGGAGCCTGCGGGACGCGACCGGGGTGGGAATCAGGGTGGCGTGGTAGGCGGCCGGGCGCTCAGCCCACCCTGAACAGCTCCACCGCCCGGGGGTACCGCGACACCGCCCGCTCCCGGATCGGCTGGTGCTCGCCGCGCTGGAGCGCCGGATCCGCCTCGATGAGGCGAGTGGCCAGGTCCCGGGCCCGCGCCAGCAGGTCGTCGTCCACCGGCAGCCGGGCGTGGCGCAATTCGAATCCGCCGGACTGCCGCGCCCCGATCAGGTCTCCCATTCCCCGCTCAGCCAGATCCAGCTCGGCGATCCGGAATCCATCCTGCGTCGCCGCGAACCCGCGGAGCCGGTCCATGCCGGGGCCGTCGGCCAGCAGGATGCAGTAGCTCTCCTCCGCGCCCCGCCCGATCCTTCCCCGAAGCTGGTGCAGCTGCGCCAGGCCGAAGCGGTCGGGGTGCTCGATGAGCATCACGGTCGCGTTCGCCACGTCGATGCCCACTTCGATCACGGTGGTCGCCACCAGAACCTGGATCTCGCCCGCGCGAAAGCGGCGCATCGTCTGGTCGCGCTCGTCGGCCTTGAGACGGCCGTGCACCAGCCCGACCGCCAGCTCCGGCCACCGCGCCGCCAGCGACTGGGCCATCGTGGTGGCCGCCCGGAGGTCCGCCCGCTCCGACTCCTCGATCACCGGCAGCACCACGTACGCCTGGCGGCCGCGGCCGCATTCCTGGCGGACGAACTCCAGGACCTTTTCGCGCTGGTTCGCCGCCCGGACGCCGGTGCGCACCGAGCCCCGGCCGGGCGGCCGCTCCCTCAGGGTAGAGACGTCGAGGTCGCCGTAGATGGTGAGGGCCAGCGAGCGGGGGATCGGCGTCGCCGTCAGGAGGAGCACGTCCGGCGCCGCGCCCTTTCCGATCAGCGCGGCGCGCTGCTCCACGCCGAAGCGGTGCTGTTCGTCGATCACCACCAATCCCAGTCGCCGGAACGAGACGCTCTCCTGCATGAGCGCATGGGTGCCCACCGCGATGCGCGCCTGCCCGGCAGCGAGGCGTCCCCGGATCGCGGACTTCTCCGCCGCGGTCTGCCGGCCGAGCAGCAGCTCGGGCCGGATGTCCAGCGGCTCGAGCAGCCGGCCGAGCGTGGCGGCATGCTGCTCCGCCAGGAGCTCGGTGGGAGCCATCAGGGCCGCCTGAAAATCGTTCTCCACCGCCAGCAGCATGGCGAAGAGCGCGACGACCGTCTTGCCCGTTCCCACGTCGCCCATCAGCAGGCGGTGCATGCGCTCGGCCGCCGTCATGTCGCCCGTGATCTCGCGCAGCGACCGCTGCTGGTCGCCGGTGAGCTCCCATGGCAGGCTCTGCTTGAGCCGGGTAGTGAGGTCGCGCTTCACCTCGAACGCCACGCCGACGCGCTGCCGCTTCGCGACGGTGCGGGCCCGGATCAGCATGAGCTGGAGATCGAGCAGCTCGTCGAAGGCGAGCCGGCGGCGCCCCAGCTCCGCCTGCGCGATGGAGGCCGGCCGGTGAACCGCGGCCAGCGCCTCCGCGAGCGGGGGCAGGCCCGCGGCGCGGCGGAGCGGCTCCGGCAGCGGATCGTGCGACAGGGCGATGAGCCCGTCGAGATGGCGCTCGACCAGCGAGCGGATGATCCGGTGGCTCAGGCCTTCGGTCGCGGGATAGACCGGCAGCACCTTGCCGGAGGCGAGCGGGTCCGCCTCCCCCTCCGCGTCGGCGAGAACCACGTACTCGCGCGGGGCGAGCTGGCGGCCGTGGTAGAAGCGCACCGGGCCCGAGACGAGCAGCGTCTGCCCCACGGTGATCGACCGGTCGAGAAACGCCTGGCCGGGCCAGACGCACTCCAGCACGCCGCTGTCGTCGCGCAGCACGGCATGAAAGATCCGTAGCCCTCGCCGCGTCGGGAGGACGCCCTTGGCGACCACCCGGCCGACACAGGCCACCTCCTGCCCGACTTCCGCCCGGACGAGCGGCGTCACCGACGAGGCGTCGACGTAGCGGTGGGGAAGGTGCCAGAGGAGATCGCGCGCGGTGTGGATGCCGAGCCGCTCGAGCTGTTCCGCTCGCCGCTCGCCGATGCCCTTGAGGAACTTGACCGGCATGTCGAGCCGCAGGGCGGCCGACTGGCGGTTGCTCGGCTTCGGCAGGCGGGCGTCAGGCATGCGTGTCGGGGACGCGGCTCCTGCGAGTCAACGTGGGGGCGGGCTCAGCCCGGCCCGGCCAGCAGGTGCTCGGCGAATCGCTGCGAGTCGAACGGCTGGAGATCGTCGAGCGATTCGCCGACACCGATGAATCGGATCGGGAGGCCGAGCTCCCGCCGGAGCGCGGTGACCGCCCCGCCGCGAGCGCTGCCGTCGAGCTTTGTGACGACGATACCGGTGGGCGAGACCGCCTGCTGGAAGAGCCGCCCCTGCTGGATGGCGTTCTGGCCCACCGTGCCGTCGAGCACCAGCAGGATCTCGTGCGGCGCGCCCGGAAGGAGCCGGCCCACCACCCGGACCACCTTGCGCAGCTCCTCCATGAGCCCCTCCTGTGTGTGCAGCCGGCCGGCGGTATCCACGACGACGGTGTCGAGCCCACGAGACACCGCGGCGTCGATCGCGTCGAAGGCGACCGCTGCCGGATCGCCCCCCGGCGCGCCGGCGACACAGGGAACTCCCACACGCTCGGCCCAGACCTGCAGCTGGCCGATGGCGCCCGCCCGGTAGGTGTCGGCGGCGGCGAGCAGCACCTTCCGGCCCTCGCGCTGGAGCCTCCGGGCGAGCTTGGCAGCCGTGGTGGTCTTGCCGGTGCCGTTGACGCCGATCAGCAGGATGACGGTGGGGCCGCTCGCGCTGCGGGCCAGCGCCCCGGGATTCTCCATGCCGTCGAGCAGCGCGGCCAGCCGACTCTCGAGGGCCTTTCGGAGGTCGTCCTCGGTCTTGAGTTTTCCCTTGCGGACCTCGTCTTCCAGTGCCTGGGTCAGCTCGACCGTGGCGGGCACGCCGAAATCGGCCTCGATGAGCACCTGCTCCATCCTCTCGAGATCTTCGGCGTTGAGGCCCCGCATCAGCGCGCCCACGTCGGTGAGCGCGAACCGTTTGAGCCGGGCCCACAGGCCCTCGTTCTGGTCCTTCATTCTGCCTTCGGCCATGCTGAATCCTAACACCTCCTCAGCGCAGCCCCAGCCGCCGTCGCGCGAGCCATTCGACCGAGAGCGCGGCCACGCAGATTCCGAAGAGCCAGAGCCAATCTCGCGCGGCGGTGCGACCTTCCGGTACAGGGACTCGCGCCGTCCGGCTCGTCAGCGTGACCGGCGCCGGGACCAGCTCGTCCGAATACTCCTCCACGGCAACCGTCCCGCCCCCACCCCCGGCGAACCGATACCGGTACTCGCCGGGGGGCAGCAGAACCGTCGCTCTCCCCGCTCCGTCGAAGCGCAGCGTGTCGGAGCGCGGGCCGTCCGGCCCCATCCAGGCCACCGGCGACGCCACCGCCGGCCCCCCGCCGGTCCACTCGAACACCAGCGGGCGGCCCTGCTGTACCACCGGCCTGACGGGCGCCGCGATACCTCGAGCCGAGTCGGCGCCGCCCAGAAGCCAGCTCGCGGTCGATGCGACCCAGGTTCGGTAGCTCTGTTCGCTCGAGCCGCCTCGGAACGCCCAGCGCCAGAGGCCGTCGGCCGCGACGGTGACCGACCGCACCCGGCCCTGCTGGCGCCCGGCGACGGCGGGCCGGGCGGCGCCCCGCCGGCCGAGCTGCGCCGTGAGACCGATCCAGTCGGACGGTCCGGTCTCCAGAGGGGTCACCTGGGTCGCGGGAGGAAAGGAGTCCACCGGTTGACCCAGAAAGGCGCCGGCGATCGGCGATACCTCGACCCCGGAGAGGTACCAGTCACCCGGAATTGGCGGGGGCCCCGTCTCGCCGCTGGGCCAGCGCCAGATCCCCCGCGCGCTGGAGCCTTGCGCGACGGAGCCGGGATCGCCCTTCAGGATGAGCAGGTCCGCGCCGCGCGCCGCCTGCCGGACCCGCTCGGCACCCACTGCCGACAGGTCGCTCATCGAGCGCCAGCGATCCCCTTCGATCCGGACGTACCCGCGAACCGGCAGCTGCGCCACGTCCCGCAGCGTGTGATAAAGGAATCGGCTGTCCCAGTCGGCGGGAGCCGCCAGGAGCACGACGCCGGGCGTCGGCGCGACGGTCACCAGATGGAGCCGGGTATCGGTCCGAGGCTCCTCGTCGCCGGTGCCCGCGAGGCGGATCCGCAGCACGTGATCGCCCGGACCGATGGCCGCCGAGGGCACGGCGAGGCGGGCCTTCGCGTCGGCGCCGTCCCCCAGGTCCAGGCGCCGCCGGGCCACCGTCCGCTGGCCCGAGAGCACCTCCACCGAGAGACTCTCCGCCCTGGCGCCGGCGATCGCCCGAGCCTCGACATCGAGCGTGACCGAGTCGCCGGCGGTGACCCTCGATGGCCCGGTGACGCCGACCAGGGCCATGTCCGGGCGCGGCTTCCGGGGGAGGACCTTCACCGTGGCGCGGCCGAGCAGCTCGGCCGGAATGTCGGCGGCATCCTGGATCTCGCCGTCGGTCACCACTACCAGCGGACGGCTCGATGCGGCGGCCGCGGTGAGCGCCGGCTTGAGGATCGAGCGCCCCAGCGTGGGGGAGGTATCGGCGGTGGCGACGCCATCGCCGAACGTCCGCACCTCACCGGCACGCAGAGCGGAATCCCTCGCCTCCGCCCAGCGGCCTCCGGCGGCATCCATGCTGAGTGAGCCGTCGAGGAGGACGATGGGCCGCTCGGGGCGCCCGGCGACCGGGCAACCGACGTTGAGAAGGAGAAGCCCGAGTGCCGACCATGCGATCGCGCGGGAGACCAGCGGCACCCATGCTCTCGGCCCCATGCGCTCGAGGCCCAGGTAGGTGAACGCGGCCAGCCCGGTCGCGAGCAGGACGACGATACCGGCGGCGAGCATCAGTCCGAGCCGGGCGGGGAGCCGACCGCCTCGAGCGCCTGCGGAAGGTCGAACCGGCCCTCGTAGAGCGCGCGCCCGACGATCGCCCCGGCGAGCCCGGCGGCCGCAATCCGCCGAAGGTCGTCGAGCGACGAGACGCCGCCGCTGGCCACGACCCGGGCGCCCCCACGCTGAAGCGCGATGGCGCCCTCCACGTCTGGCCCCTCGAGCATCCCGTCCCGGGCGACGTCCGTGTAGACGAGGGCCGCGATGCCGCTCGTCAGCGCGCGGGCCGCCAGATCGGCAGCGGTGAGCGTGGACGTCTCGGTCCAGCCGCGCAGGGCTACGCGGCCGTCACGCACGTCCACCCCCACTGCCAGCCGCCCGGCGGGCACGTTCCCCGCGAGAGCGGGCAGGAACGCGGGATCGATCGCGGCCGCCGTGCCGATCACCACGCGATGCGCGCCGAGCGCGACCGCCTGCCGCACCCGCTCGAGCGAGCGAAACCCGCCGCCGACCTGGATCCGCACCCGGTCGCCGACCCGTTCGAGGATGCGGCGCACGGACTCCTCGTTGTCGCCCGAGCCGAAGGCGCGGTCGAGATCGACGACGTGGAGCCAGCGCGCCCCCTGGTCGGCGAACCCCTCGGCCACCGAGGCCGGGTCGGTGCCATAAACGGTTTGCCGCGTCGCCTCGCCCTGGCTCAGGCGAACGACGCGGCCGCTTCGGATGTCGATGGCAGGAAAGAGATCCACTACCGGCGCACTATGGGAGCCACCGATCGTGGGCGGTGGGAACAGCGGCGTGGGCGATCGCATCCGCAGGGGACGCGTCGAGCATCTCCCGCAGTCGGTCCCGCTCCCGCTCGAACGCCTCACGGTCGCGCTCGCCGATGGGCGCGCCGTTGCCGAGCTCCACCCGGCGAGGATCCTTGGCTACCCCGCTCACCCGGAACTCGTAGTGGAGGTGGGGGCCGCTCGCCAGGCCGGTGGAGCCGACATAGCCGATCGTCTGGCCCTGCGACACCCGGACCCCGCCCCGGATCCCGCGGGCGAAGGCGCGGAGGTGGCCGTAGCGGGTCGTGATCCCGTTCCGGTGACGCAGCTCGACCAGGTTACCGTAGCCTCCCGCCCGACCGGCGCGCAGCACCACGCCGTCGCCTGCGGCCATCACGGGAGTGCCGGGCGAGGCGGCATAGTCGGTGCCCTGGTGCCGCCGGGTGATGCCCAGCACGGGATGCCGCCGGGCCCGGGCGAAGGTCGAGGAGATGCGGCGGAACTGCACCGGGGCCCTGAGGAAGGCGCGCCGGAGCGACTTGCCGTCGGTGTCGTAGAAGGTGGGCCGGCCGCCGCTCTCGAACCGGAAGGCGGTCATGCTCTTGCCCGACATCGTGAGGTCACTGGCCAGCACGCGGCCGAAGCGGATCTCGCCGTCCTCCGAGATCAGCCGCTCGAGCACCACCCGGAACCGGTCGCCGGTCTGGATATCGCGGGTGAAGTCGACCTGCCAGGCGTAGATGTCCGCGAGGTCCCAGGCGAGTCGCTGGCGCTGGCCGGCGTCGAGCTGGTCGTCGCTCACCTGGGCGTCGATGGCCTCGTACAGCGAGTTGTCGATCGCGCCCTCGATCCGGAACGGCTCGCCGCGCCAGTCGATGGACTCGACGGCGGTATCCCAGCGATCGGTGGCGCGCTGGAAGACGACCCGCTGCTCCGGGGTCGCGCGCACGGTGATACGGGTGGGAAGCGAGTCGGGCGCGGGGCGGCGAAAGGCGAACACGAGGCCCGAGCGGAGCCGGCGCGGATCGAGCGCGACGGCGGGATCGAGGCGGCCGAGGTCGAGATCGAGGATGCCCTGGCGGGCCAGCAGCTCGGAGAGCGTCTCGCCGCGCCGCAGGGTGTCGAGCACCTCGGTGGACAGGTCCGCCATCACTTCGATCGGCTCGGCGACTGCCAGATCCACCTTCTGCCACGGCCGCCGCACTCCCAGCGCGGCGGCCGTGGCCATGACGAACAGCCCTCCGGCCAGCCGCGTCCCCCGCATCAGTCCATCTGCCTGCGAATGAAGGTGGGAATCTCCATCTCCGGGGTATCCGGCGTCCCGGCGGCCGGCGCCTGCGGAACCCGGGGCTGGGGTCGCTGGGGCGCCGGCTGCGCCGCCGGCTGCTGGATCGAGGGGCTCGACGGCCGGCCCCGGGTGGTCGGGAAGCTGAGCACGCCCGCCGCACCCGAGGGCCGGCCGGCCGGGACCGGGTGCTCGGAGGGCATGGCGCGGTCGAAGCCGGTGGCGATCACCGTCACCCGGACCTCGCCGTGCATCGCGGGATCGTTCCCCGCCCCGAAGATGATCTCCGCCTCGTCGCCCACGGCGTCATGGATGATGTCGTTGATCTGGGTGGTCTCGCCCAGCGTGAGGTCGTCGCCGCCGATGATGTTGATCAGCACGCCGGTGGCCCCGGCGATCGAGACGTTGTCGAGCAGCGGGCTCGAGATGGCCTGCTGGGCCGCCTCGAGGGCGCGGTTGTCGCCCCTGCCGATACCCGTGCCCATGAGCGCCGCGCCGCCGTTCTGCATCACGGTCCGGACGTCGGCGAAGTCGACGTTGATGATGCCGGTGCTGGTGATGAGGCTGGCTATGCCCTGGGTGGCGTGGAGGAGGACCTCGTCGGCCTTCTTGAGGGCGTCCTGGAAGGGGATCCCCTTGCCGACGACGGCGAGGAGCCGCTCGTTCGGCACCACGATCATGGTGTCCACGTTCTTCCGCATCTCCGAGATGCCCTGCTCCGCCTGCTTCATCCGCCGCCGCCCCTCGAAGAGGAACGGCTTGGTCACGATGCCGACGGTGAGCGCCCCCGCTTCCCTGGCCATCTGGGCCACCACCGGCGCCGCGCCCGTGCCGGTGCCGCCACCCATGCCGCAGGTGACGAACACCATGTCGGCCCCCTGAACGGCCACCGCGACCTCGTCGCGGTTCTCCTCGATCGCCTGCCGCCCGATCTCGGGTCGCGCCCCCGCACCCAGCCCACGGGTGAGCTTGCGCCCGATCTGGATCTTGACGTCCGACTTCGACAGCGCGAGCGCCTGGGCGTCGGTGTTCACCGAGATGAACTCGACACCGCCCAGCTGATCCTCGATCATCCGGTTGACGGCGTTCCCACCGCCGCCCCCGACGCCGACGACCTTCATTCGCGCCGTCTGGACTCCGCTCTCTTCCAGCTCAAAAAGCATAGTTGGTTCCCCCGGCCCTGCTCAGAAGAAGTCCTGGAGCCACCGCTTCACCGGAGCGAGCACTTTCTCCACTGCCGGTGACTTGCGGGTGCCTGTGCCGAAACCGCCGCTCATCGCGACCTGCCTGGCGCCGTAAAGGACCAGTCCTGCGGGCACTGCCATTCGTGGAGATTCGACGCTGTCCGCCAACCCGCGCAGGCTCTGGCCCGGGACACCGGTGCGAGCCGGCATCGCGAACACTTCGCGCGCCAGCTCCACGATTCCGGGCGTCAGGGCCCCACCACCAGTGAGCACGACTCCAGCGGGTAGACGCTGATGATAGCCTGCGCGCGTCACTTCATCCAGCGCGTATTCCAGGACTTCCTGGAGCCGCATGTGCATGATGTGCGCCAGGACCCGGCGCTGCGCGTTCCTGGCGCCTTGGCCCGGGGTGCTGGGAAGGTCGATCACGTCGCTCTCCGGCACCAGCGGCTCGAAGCCCGCTCCGTGACGCTCCTTCAGCCGCTCGGCGTCGAGCTGCGTCACCTGCAGCCCGTGGACGATGTCCGCCGTGACGTGCCCGCCGGCGCAGAGCAGCGAGCCGGTGTGGCGAATCTTGCCGTTGTGAAAGATGGAGACGTTGGTGGAGCCGCCGCCCAGCTCGACGATGGCGCAGCCGAGCTCGATCTCGTCGGGCGTGAGCACCGCGAGCGACGCCGCCAGCGGCTCCAGCACGAACTCGGCCACGTGATAGCCGGCCCGCTCCACGCACTTGCGCAAATTCTGCAGGACGCTGGAGAGGACGGTGACCAGGTAGACCTCCGCCTCGAGCCGCGAGCCGGTCATGCCGATGGGCTCGTTGATGCCGCCCTGCTGGTCGATCAGGTAGTCCTGGGGGATGGCGTGCAGGAGCTCGTGGTCGCGGCCGAAGCTGATGTTGCTGGCCATGTCGTTGACCCGGGCCACGTCGCTGGTGCGGATCTCGTCGCCGGTGACG
>CAMPKP010000109.1 GCA_946887295.1 uncultured Gemmatimonadota bacterium
CCGCCAACCCCGCCGCCCGCCGGCTGCTGGGCTACGACCCGCTGGACCCGCTGCCCGACCTCGCCGAGCTCTTCCGGGTGAAGGCGGCGCGCGAGGTGGTGGACGCCGTGCTCGCCGGGACCGCGGTGCAGGACCGCGAGGTCGAGCTCGACGGCCGCTCGGTGCTGTTGAACGCGCGCCCTCTCCCGGCGGGAGGAGCGGTGCTGGTGATGCACGACCTGACCGAGCTCAGGCGGCTGGAGGCGATCCGCCGCGATTTCGTCGCCAACGTCTCTCACGAGCTCAAGACCCCGCTCACCTCGATCTCCGGCTACGCCGAGACCCTGCTCTCCCTGCCTCCCGACCCGGAGATGGGCCGCGCGTTCCTCGGCACCATCCTCGGAAATGCCAGGCGGATGCAGCGGCTGGTGGACGATCTGCTGGACCTGTCGCGCATCGAGGAGGGACGCTGGCAGCCGACCCGCACCCAGGTGGACGTGGCCTCCGCCGCCCGCGAGGCGTGGACCGAGGTGGGGGCGAGACCCGGCTCCCCGACGGTCGAGTTCAGGGTCGAGGTGGAGCCCGGTGCGGAAGCGGTGTGCGCCGACGCGGACGCGGTCCGGCAGGTGCTCACCAACCTGCTGGAGAACTCCCTGCGGCACACCCCGGCCGGAGGAGCGATCGCCTGTTTCGCGCGCCGCGACGGCGGCGGAGTCGCGGTCGCCGTTCAGGACGACGGCGCCGGTATCACCCGGGAACACCTGCCGCGGATCTTCGAGCGGTTCTACCGGGCCGACGCCTCGCGCTCGCGGGAGGAGGGCGGCACCGGTCTGGGTCTCGCGATCGTGAAGCACCTGGTCGAGGCGCACGGCGGCCGGGTCTCCGCGGACAGCGAGCTGGGCCGCGGGACTGCCGTCATCTGCTGGTTTCCCGACGCCTGACCGCCCGCGTGACCCAGCCGGCCCTTCTGACGGCTCCTGACCCTGCCATAACGCGATCCTTCGACCGCAACCCACGCCCACAGGCTCAGCCTACGCCGATCACCGCGCTTACCGATCTGTTACACATGTGCGGGAGCTTCGTGACCGGGACCGAGCTTCTTGGGTGCGATCGCGACAGTCTCCGGGATTCCTTCGGCAACGAAAGGGCACGCATGCGTGCGATGGCTCGTGGCACTCTGATCGTCACTCTGCTTTCGGCCGGCCTCGGCGGTCGGTCCGTGGCCCAGACGACCTACCCCAACGTCAAGGTGTCGGGCCGGCTGCAGCAGCAGGCGTACTACTTCGACAACGAGGCGTACGCCGCACAGGTCGGGCCGCGGAGCAACATCTTCACCCGCCGCGCCCGGATCGAGGCGCGGGGCAACATCTCCGAGAACGTCTCGGTCCACATCCAGCCGTCGTTCGAGGGCGGGCGCAACCTCTCCGGCCTCACCACGACCTGCACCTCGTCGGAGGTTCCCGCCGGCGGCGGGACGCCGACGATCACCTGCCGCAGCACCGGACGGAGCGGCCTCAGGCTGCGCGACGCCTACATCGACGTGCGCTTCAGCAGGGAGACGAGTCCGTCGGCGCTCTATCTCCGCGCCGGGCAGGAGAAGCGTCCCTACAGCCGGTACGAGCTGACCTCCTCCACCAATCTGCCCTCGATCGAGCGTGGCGCCGGCCAGGGCCTGCTGCCGCGGGCATCGAACGACCTGTTCGGCTCGGCCGGCTTCCTCTCGCACGACGTGGGCGCCAGCCTCCGTGTGGAGCACGAGCTCGACGATGGCCGCCTCGTCACGCTCAAGGTGGGCGCCTACAACGGGCAGGGCGAGAGCCTCAACGACGTGAACGACAGGAAGAGCTTCGGCGCCCGGGCCACGGCGGCGGTGACCGGCAAGATCGACGTCGGTGGCTCGTGGTTCTCCCACGACGGCATCGTCACCACCGGCGGCGTCCCCGACTCGAGCTTCACCAACAACGCCTGGGGCGTGGACGCGCAGTACGGCAAGTCGGGCGACGAAGGGCTGTTCGCGCTGGTGGAGTATCTCCAGGGCAAGGATGCGACACCCGCGAGGCTTCAGATGCGAGGCGTGCAGGGCGTCGCGGCCTACAACCTCCGGATGACGAGCCCGACCTCCTGGCTCTACGCGGTCGAGCCGTTCGCGAGGGTGGACCTGGCCGACCCCGACACCGACGCCGACGACGACGGCGCCACGACGATCACCGCCGGCCTCGGGCTGTACATGTCGAGCAAGGCGTGGTTCAGGATCGCCTACGAGCGGCAGAGCTTCCAGGCGGGTGGCGCCGCGAGCGTGAGCGGTGTCCGAAGCATGCTCGCCGTCAGCTTCTAGCAAACCCGACGCTTCCATCGAGGACATGCCGGAGCGGCTCCGAGAATTTCTGGAGACCATCGCCTCCAACCGAGGAGTGACCGTGTTCATTCGAGTGCTGGGCTGGACCACGTTCGGAGTGCTCGCCCTCGGCTGCGGCGGAGGGGACCAGCCGCCCCGCGGTGGAGAAGCCGCGGGGCGCGGGGCGACCCTGACCGGCGCCGGCGCCACCTTTCCCAATCCGATCTACACCAAGTGGTTCGATGCCTACGCCAAGGAGACCGGCGTGCGCATCAACTACCAGTCCATCGGCTCGGGGGGAGGGATCCGGCAGTTCACCGAGGGCACGGTGGACTTCGGTGCCACCGACGGCCCCATGAGCGACGCGCAGATCGCCGCCCTGGGCGGCAACGTGCTTCACGTGCCGACGGTGCTCGGAGCGGTCGTGGTCACCTACAACCTTCCCGAGCTGGGCGGCACCCCGCTCCGCTTCGACGGGGTGACCCTGGCCGACGTGTTTCTCGGCCGAATCACCAAGTGGGACGACAGCCGGCTCGCCGCCCTCAACCCGGGCGTCGAGCTGCCGGCCAGGGACATCATCGTGGTCCACCGCTCCGACGGGTCCGGGACGTCGTTCATCTTCACGGACTTTCTCGCCAAGGTATCGTCCACGTGGAAGAAGCAGGTGGGGAGCGCCACGTCGGTGGAGTGGCCGACCGGCCTCGGCGGCAAGGGGAACGAGGGCGTGACCCAGCAGGTCAAGCAATCCGATGGCGCCATCGGCTACGTCGAGCTGATCTACGCCATCTCCAACGACCTGCCCTACGCCGACGTCCAGAATGCGGCGGGCGAATTCGTCCAGCCGTCGCTGAAGAGCGTCACGGCAGCCGCCGCCGCCGCGGAGCTCACCGCGGATACCGATCTCCGCGTGTCCATCACCAACGCGAAAGGCCTCGAAGCGTACCCGATCGCTTCGTTCACCTGGCTGTTGATCCAGCCTCAGCCTCGCGACAGCGCCAAAGGCGCCCTGATCGAGAGGTTCATAAAGTGGATGCTCCAGCCCGAGGCCCAGCGGATGGCAGCCGATCTGCACTACGCGCCGCTGCCGACGCCGGTGATCGAGCTGGTGCAGAAGCGGATCGCCGAGCAGGGTCCTCCCGGCGGCGGCTCCGCTCGAGTCGGCGGCCGGTCGGTCCCGTGACCCGCCCGTTACAGATCCGTGACCATCCGCGTGGGTGCCGGAGGTAACATCACGCCATGACGACCACCCTCGCGGGCGAGCCGGGCACCGGTCCCCCGGCAGAGGAACCACCCTCGCTCCAGCTCGCGAGCCACGGCGACCGCGTGTTCCGCGGGCTCCTGACGCTCGGCGCGCTCTCCATCCCGATCCTGCTCGGATTCCTGGTGTACGAGCTCTGGACCGGGTCACGGCTGGCGATCGGCAAGTTCGGCCTCGACTTCGTCACCTCGAGCACCTGGGACCCGGTGGCCGAGGAATTCGGGGCCTTTCCCCTGATCTTCGGAACGCTGGTCTCCTCCGCGGTCGCCCTTGCCGTGGCGGTGCCGCTTTCGCTCGGCGTCGCGATCTATCTCAGCGAGTTCGCTCCGAAGGCCGTGCGCCAACCCGTGGCGTTCCTGATCAGCCTGCTGGCGGCGATTCCCAGCGTGGTCTACGGCCTGTGGGGCATCTTCGTGCTGATCCCGATCCTTCGGACCAGCGTCTTCCCCTTCCTGCGCGACGCGTTCGGATTCCTCCCGCTGTTCCAGGGACCGATCTACGGGCCGTCCATGCTCTCCGCCGGGATCATCCTCGCGATCATGGTGATGCCGTACATCATGTCGGTCTCGCGCGAGGTACTCCTGGCGGTGCCCGACACCCAGCGCGAGGCCGCGCTCGCGCTGGGCGCGACGCGGTGGGAAGCCGTGATCACGGCGGTGCTGCCGTACGCCCGCTCCGGCGTCATCGGCGCCGTGATCCTGGGCCTGGGCCGCGCGCTCGGCGAGACCATGGCCGTGACCATGCTGATCGGCAACCGGCACGAGATCGCGGCCTCGCTGTTCGCGCCGGGCTACACCATGGCCGCGGCGATCGCCAACGAGTTCTCCGAGGCCGTGAGCGACATGCACCTCTCGGCGCTCGCCTACGTCGCGTTCCTGCTGTTCGTCGTGACGGTGCTGGTGAACGCCGCGGCCCGCCTCCTGATCTGGCGTGTGGCCCGCGGGTCGGGCGTCGGGAGCAGGGCGCTGTGAACCGGCGCGCGATCCGGCGCCTGGTGAGCAACGCCATGGTGGGGCTCATGGTCCTCGCCGTCCTGGTGGCGCTGCTGCCGCTGTTCCTCATCCTCTTCGACCTGGTCGTGAAGGGCGCCGGCAGCCTCTCGGCGGACTTCTTCACCAGGACGCCGGCCCCCGCGGGTGAGAGCGGCGGCGGCGTGGCGCACGCGATCGTGGGGACGCTCATCATCGTGGGGACGGCGAGCCTCATCGGACTGCCGATCGGCATCGCGGCCGGGATCTACTGCGCCGAGTATCCCGGGAGCCGCCTGACCTGGCTCACGCGCTTCGTGGCGGACGTGATGAACGGGACCCCGTCCATCGTCGTCGGGGTCTTCGCCTGGGCCTGGATCGTCGCCACCCAGAAGCACTTCTCGGCGCTGGCGGGAAGCGCCGCCCTGGCGATGCTCATGGTGCCCATGGTGCTCCGGACTACCGAGGAGATGATCAAGCTGGTGCCCAACTCGCTGCGCGAGGCCGCCCTGGCCCTCGGGTACCCGCGGTGGAGAGCCAGCCTCGCGATCGTGGTGCGGACCACCCTGCCCGGGATCGTGACCGGGAGCCTGCTGGCGGTCGCCCGGATCGCCGGCGAGACGGCGCCCCTCCTCTTCACCGCGCTCGGCAGCCAGTACCTGAGCCTCGACATCAACCAGCCGATGGCGGCGCTCCCGCTCACGGTGTTCACCTACGCGACGGGACCCTACGAGGAGTGGCACCGCTACGCCTGGGCCGCCGCGCTGGTCCTGATCCTGGTCGTCTTCGTGCTGAGCCTCGGGGCCCGGCTCGCCATCGGGCGGAGGACCGCGCTCGATGGCTGACGTCACGCTCCGCATCGCGACGCCTCCGCGGCCGGCCGCGACCCCGGCCACGCAGGTGCGGATCGAGACCGACAAGCTGACGGCCATGTACGGCAAGTTCACCGCCGTGAAGAGCGTGTCGCTCCGGTTTCAGGCCCATCGGATTCACGCCCTCATCGGCCCGTCCGGCTGCGGCAAGTCCACGTTCCTGCGGACCCTGAATCGCATGCACGAGCTGGTCGAGGGCGGGTGGATCACCGGGCGCGTGCTGCTCGACGGCGAGGACATCTACGCGCCCCGGGTGAATCCCATGCAGCTCCGGCGGCGCGTCGGGATGGTCTTCCAGCGCCCCACGCCGTTCCCCACGATGTCCATCTACGACAACGTGGCGGCGGGGCTTCGGGTGCATCGGCGGCTGCCCCGGACGGAGCTCGACGCCGTGGTGGAGGGTGCCCTGCGGCAGGCGGCGCTGTGGGACGAGGTGAAGGACCGGCTCCACACCAGCGCGACGGCGCTCTCCGGGGGGCAGCAGCAGCGGCTCTGCATCGCGCGCACGGTGGCGCCGTCGCCCGAGGTCATTCTGCTCGACGAGCCCACGGCATCCCTCGATCCGCAGGGCACCCAGCGGATCGAGGAGCTGCTCTTCGAGCTCAAGAAGGAGTTCACCATCGTTATCGTGACCCACAACATGCAGCAGGCGGCCCGGGTGTCGGACACGACCACGTTCTTCTATCTCGGCACCATGGTGGAGACCGGGGTGACCCGGCAGATCTTCACCGCTCCGCGGAACGAGCAGACCGAGGCCTACATCACGGGGAGATTCGGATGAGCGCGAGCGTCAAGCCCAGGACCTCGTTCGTCACCGCGGCGAAAGCCACGCTGGCGCCCCGGCCCCCTTCGGCGTCCCCGTCCGAGCGCGGCACGCCGGCGGTGGAGGTCCGCGGGTTCAGCTTCTCCTACGGCGAGCGGCAGGTTCTCCGGCAGCTCGAGTTCTCCATCGACCGGAAGGCGGTCACGGCGATCATCGGCCCGTCCGGGTGCGGGAAGTCCACTTTCCTGCGCTCCATCAACCGGCTCAACGATCTCATTCCCGCCACCCGGCACCAGGGCGACATCCTGGTCGAGGGGCGATCGGTCTACGCGCCGGGCACCGACCTCGTCGCGCTGCGCCAGCGCGTGGGAATGGTCTTTCAGCGGCCCAACCCGTTTCCCAAGTCGGTGTTCGACAACGTGGCCTACGGGCCGCGGCTCAACCGCCTGGTGTCCAGGCGGGATCTGCCCGATCTGGTGGAGCGCTGCCTGCGGCAGGCGGCGCTGTGGGACGAGGTGAAGGACCGCCTCGACGAGCCGGCGACCGGGCTCTCGGGCGGCCAGCAGCAGCGGCTCTGCATCGCCCGGGCGCTGGGCAACCAGCCGGAGCTGCTCCTCATGGACGAGCCCTGCTCGGCCCTGGATCCGGTCGCCACCCAGCGGGTCGAGGAGCTGATCTTCGAGCTCAAGCGGGACTACACGATCGTGATCGTCACGCATAACATGCAGCAGGCGGCCCGGGTGTCGGATTTCACCGGGTTCTTCGATCGGGGGCAGCTGGTGGAGTTCGGCGACACCGAGCGGATCTTCACCAGCCCGGCCCACGAGCGGACCGAAGCCTACATCACCGGGAGGTTCGGATGAGCCTCGACGTCCACCGCCACTTCCACGACGAGCTGAGCCACGTGAAGGTGCGCCTGCTCACCATGTCGGGCGAGGCGGAGGCGGCGCTGAGCCTGGCGGTGGAAGCGCTGCTGGAGCGCGACAGCGAGAAGGCCCAGCGCGTGATCAGCGGCGACCGGGTCATCGACAGCATGGAGGTCGAGATCGAGGAGCAGTGCATCCAGCTGCTCGCCCTGCAGCAGCCGATGGCCCGCGACCTCCGGATGCTCACCTCCGCGCTCAAGATCGCCAACGACCTCGAGCGGGTTGGCGACCACGCCGTCAACATCGCGCAGTCGGCGGAGCGCCTGAGCCAGAGCCGGCCCATCGCCCCGGAGCCGGAGATCGTCGAGATGGCCCGCCTCGCGCGCGACATGCTGTCCGACGCCCTGGAGGCGTTCATCCGCGGCGACGCCGCGGCCGGGCGCGAGGTCTGCATGCGCGACGACAAGGTCGACCAGCTGCACGGCTCGGTCTTCCGCATCCTGCTCACCCACATGATGGAAGACCCCCACATGATCGGCGCCGGCATGGAGCTCTTCCTGGTGAGCCGGAATCTCGAGCGGGTGGCAGACCTGGCGACCAACATCGGGGAGGACGTCGTCTTTCTGGTGGAGGGCAAGTCGATCAAGCATCACGCGGAGGACCGGGGCGAGGCCAAGGCCACCGCATGACGGAGGCCGGCGGCGCCGTCGAGCGGGAGCGGATCGCCGCGATCGACGTCGGCTCCAACTCGGTTCGCCTCCTGGTGGCCGAGTACGATCCGGCGGCCGGGCTCACCGTCATCGACGAGCTCAAGGACCAGCCGCGGCTCGCCGCCGGGCTGGCCTCGACCGGCTGCCTCGCGGAAGCCGCGATGGATCGCGCGCTCCAGACCCTGGGCCGGATGCGCGAGGTCTGCCAGCGGCGCAACGTCCGGCGGATCGCGGCGGTCGCCACCGCGGCGGTGCGCGAGGCGGAGAACGGCCCCTGGTTCGTCCGTCGAGTCCGCCAGGAGCTCGACATCCCGCTCCGCATCATCGATTCCGAGACCGAGGCCGCGCTCTCCTACCGCTCGGTCGCCCACCACTTCCCGCTCGCCGGCGAGCGCGCGCTGGTCGCCGACATCGGCGGCGGCAGCCTCGAGCTGATCGGCGCGGTGGACGGCCTGGTCGAGCAGACCCTCTCGCTGCCACTCGGCGCCGTGCGACTCACCGAGCTCTACCTGCCCGGCGACCGGACCATCCAGCGCGAGCTGGCCGGACTGCGGAAGCACACCCGCAAACAGCTCAAGCGGGGACTCTCGAGCCGCGAGTGGTCGGCCGCGGCCGTGATCGGCTCCGGCGGGACGTTCACCACCCTCGCGCGCATCACTCAGGCCCGCCGCGGCCTGGCCGCCGGCGACGGCGTGCACGGTGTCGCGGTCGAGGCCGCCGAGGTGGAGCGCCTGCTCGACTGGCTGGCCAGCCGGACGCCGGAGCAGCGCCGGCAGGTGCCGGGTCTGAATCCCGAGCGCGCCGACATCATCCTCGCCGGACTCGCCGTCACCGCCGAGCTGCTCGACTGGGTCCGCTCCCGGAGCATCACGGTGAGCGCGTTCGGCCTGCGGGAGGGGCTGCTGCTGGAGATGGCGGGCGCGGAGGAGCCGGTGGTGCGCGACCCGCTCCGACTCTTCCGCGAGTTCGCCGAGCGCTGCCAGTCGGACCGCCGGCACGTGGAGCAGGTCCGCCGGATCGCGCTCCAGCTCTTCGACCAGCTGGGCGAGACGCTGGGCTGCGGCCCCGAGGAGCAGTTGCTCCTGGAGGCGGCGGGCCTGCTCCACGACGTCGGGCAGCTCGTGAGCTACCGGAAGCACCACAAGCACAGCTACAGCCTCCTCACCCACGCCGAGCGGCTGGGCCTCGCCCCGCGGGAGCGCGGCCTCGTCGCACTGATCAGCCGCTATCACCGCCGCACCGGTCCCCGGAAGACCCACCCGGAGCTCGCGGCGCTCCCCCCGGGCGATCAGGACATCGTGCGGCGGCTGAGCGCGATCCTGCGGGTGGCGGACGGGCTCGACCGCGGCCACTCCGCCGCGGTAGGGACGGTGACCGCCAGGCTGGGCCGGGACGCGCTGGTGCTCACGGTGACGCCCGCGAGCGGGCCTGCCGACCTGGGGCTGGAGTGCTGGGGGGCATCGCGGAAGGCCGACGTGCTCGCCAAGCTGCTTCGGCGGGACGTCGTGGTGACGCCGGTGGACGCTCAGTAGCCCGATGCCGCCGAGGAGTCGCCGCCGCCCGCGCGTCGCAGGTCGGCCTCGAGCAGCCGGCTGAGCGGCGGGGCGGAAGGGCCGAGCAGGCCGGCCATCGAGGCGGCAGCGGAAGACCCGATCCGATCGGCTCCCGCGAGCATCATCCGCAGCGCGGACTCCGCCGTTCGCACTCCTCCCGCGGCCTTCACTCCCAGGTCGGTGCCGACCGCCCTGCGGAGCAGCGAGACCGTGCCCTCGGCGGCGCCGCCGGCGGCGTGGAACCCCGTCGAGGTCACCAGAACCGCAGCGCCCGCGGCCTGGGCCACGAGACAGCCCGCCGCGATCTCGACCGGCTGGAGCGTCGCGGCCTCGAGAATCACGTGGACGGGCACGTCGCCGGCGGCATCCACCACCCGCCGAATGTCGTCCTCGACGTAGCGCCACTCGCCCGCTTTCGCCTGGCCGATCGCCATCACGACCTCGAGCTCGCCCGCACCCGCCCCGACGGCCAGCCGCGCCTCGGCCACCTTGGCCTTGGTCGCAGTGGCTCCCAACGGGAATCCGACAACGGTCCCCACCAGGATGCCGGAGCGCTCCAGCCGGGAGACGCAGTCGGTGACCCAGGAGCCGTTGACGCACACCGAGCGCAGGCCGTAGCGCACCGCCTCGTCGCACAGGGCGAGCACGGCGTCGCGGCCCGCCTCAGGCTTCAGCAGCGTGTGATCGATGAAGCGGCCGATCCCGGGAGTCTCCCCCGCACCATCTCCGAGCCAGGGTGGCAGCCCCTCGACGGGCTCGTGGGGTGCCGCCGTCCACGACTCGACCATGGCCCGGGCCTGCTGGATCAGCTCGCCGCCGCCGTGCCGCGCGACGCTCTTGCGCCTGCGCCACCCGCGATCAGGCATATCGTGCCAAGGCTCTGTGCCTGGCCACCAGCGCGTCGTTCTTGAACGCGAGCACCATGACGGCCCCGGCGACGAATCCGCCGGCGTGGGCCCAGAACGCGACGCCTCCGCCCTCCTCCGCGCCCAGGGCGGGAAGAGCACCCAGCAGCTGCAGCAGGAACCAGTAGCCGAGCATCACATAGGCCGGTACCGCGATCCTGGTGATGAAGAATCCGAGCACCACCAGCATGTGAACCCGGACGCGAGGGTAGAGGACGATGTACGCCCCCATCACGCCGCTGACCGCGCCCGACGCGCCGACCATGGGCACCGGACTGTCGGGGGTCACGAGGGTCTGGGTGGCGGCCGCGGCGAGTCCGGACAGAAGGTAGAACGACAGATAGCGCCCGTGCCCCATGGAGTCTTCCACGTTGTTTCCGAAGAGCCACAGAAACCACATGTTACCGATGAGGTGGAACCACCCGCCGTGCAGGAACATCGAGGTCAGCGGGGTGAACCATTCGCGGTCGGGGTCGACGACGCAGGCGGCAGTCGGACTGATGGGCACTCCGACACCCGGTGGCAGCCGTCCCAGGATCTCGCCCGGGATGAGCCCCAGCTCGCATACCGATCTCGACAGGCTGGGCTCGCTGCCCATCCCCTGGACCAGGACCCACGCCAGCACGTTGAGCCCGATCAGCGCCGCCGTGACGACCGGAGTTGCGAGGGTGGGATTGTCGTCGCGGTAGGGGAACATGGAGGAATAGTAGTGAGGCCGTGGGGCAGCCGGACATCCGCTGCCCCCAGCCCCCGTCCCGTGGGGTCCGCTACACTGCCCTTCTGCCCTGGATCAGCTGCATCACTGCGAGAATCACCGCCACCACCAGCAGCACGTGGATGAAGCCACCCAGCGTGTAGGACGAGACCACTCCCAGCAGCCAAAGCACCAGGAGGATCACGAAAATCGTCCACAACATGGTGTCGCCTCCTTTGTATCGGTGTCCGACGCCTCTCGACGGCCACCCGTGGAGGACCTGCGAGCCGGCGATGCCCAACCCGGTCCACGGGGCCCTCCGACAGTAACGCCGGCGGGTTCGCCAAGTCGTGAGACGGGTCACGCCCCAGAGGGAGTCAGGGCGGCCTCCTCCGTGCCAATATGGCAGAAAAGGAGGGTATGGTCCTTGCCCACTGGGCTCACCGAAAGTGTGCCCATATGCCAGAAGGGCAACGGGCGGAACGACACACACGAATGGAATGGAGTCGACATGGCGTCGAAGATCATCGGCATCGACCTGGGAACCACCAACTCGGTGGTAGCGGTCATGGAGGGTGGCGACCCGGTCGTCATCCCCAACGCGGAAGGCGGTCGGACCACTCCCTCGGTCGTAGCCTTCACCAAGGACGGCGAGCGCCTGGTCGGCCAGGTGGCCAAGCGGCAGGCCGTGACCAATCCGAAGAACACGATCTTCTCGATCAAGCGCTTCATGGGCCGGCGGATGGACGAGGTCCAGGAAGAGATCAAGAAGGTCCCCTACAAGGTCGTGGAAGGACCGAACGGGCTCGTCGCGGTCGAGATCAACGGCAAGCGCTACACCCCGCCCGAGATCTCGGCGATGATCCTGCAGAAAATGAAGCAGACCGCGGAGGACTACCTGGGCCAGACGGTGGACCGGGCCGTCATCACCGTACCCGCGTACTTCAACGACGCGCAGCGGCAGGCCACCAAGGACGCCGGCAAGATCGCCGGCCTCGAGGTGATGCGCATCATCAACGAGCCCACCGCGGCGGCGCTGGCGTACGGGCTCGACAAGAAGAAGGAAGAGAAGATCGCGGTCTTCGATCTCGGCGGGGGCACCTACGACATCTCGGTCCTGGAGCTCGCCGAGGGCGTGTTCGAGGTCAAGAGCACCAACGGCGACACCCACCTGGGCGGCGACGACTTCGACCAGCGGCT
>CAMPKP010000110.1 GCA_946887295.1 uncultured Gemmatimonadota bacterium
GGTAGCCCCGGCGCGGGCCACCGCGCGCGGGGCGCGTTTGGGCACGCCCCGGACCCCACCCATGGTCGCAACCCCGGACATGCGTGGCGGGCCCTTCGGCGCCCGGAGTGAGGTGCCCCGAGCCGCTCCCCGACGCCCGGCCATGCAAGCCCTTGCAGGGTACCGCCCCCCGATATTGACGCCCCCGCACAACGCTGGTATTCAAGTCAGGTAGCCTGGCAAGCCGAACCACCCACCCGAAAGTTGGCCCGTTGAGCCCACAGCGACCACCGAGCGACGTCCCGGAGCGTGCGTCCACGCTGGCGGAGCTGCTCGGCCGCGCCGCGACGCAACGCCCTGACGAGATCGCGCTGCTCGCTCCCGGCCGCCCGGCGTTGACCTACCGGGAGCTGGCCGCTCAGGTCGCCCGGGCGCAGGCGGCGTTGAGCGGGTGCGGTCTTGGCCGCGAGGATCGCGTCGCCCTGGTGCTGCCGAACGGTTCCGAGGCCGCCACGGCGTTTCTCGGCGTTGCCTGCAGCGCGGTCTGCGCGCCCCTCAATCCCGATTACCGGCGCGAGGAGCTCGATTTCTACCTGGCCGATCTCGGGGTCGCGGCGGTCGTCGTCGAGGCGGGCAGCGATTCACCCGCTCGCGACGTCGCGAGCGCGCGCGGGATCGAAGTCCTGGAGCTGGCGTCGTCCCACTCGGCCGCCGCTGGTGCGTTCTCTCTATCGGAGAGGAATGGGCCCGCCGCGACTCCGAGGCCGGCCCAAGGCGGGGACATTGCGCTGCTGCTGCACACCTCGGGAACGACGTCGCGCCCCAAGCTCGTGCCCCTGCTGCACCGCAATCTCTGCGCGTCGGCCGACAACATCGGCCGTACGCTCCGGCTCGCTCCCGACGACTGCTGTCTGAGCGTCATGCCGCTCTTTCACATTCACGGACTCGTCGCCGCTCTGCTGTCGTCGCTCGCGGCGGGCGGCAGCGTCGTCTGTGCGGGCCGGTTTTCCGAGGCGCGCTTCTTCGAGTGCCTCGCCGCCTTTCGCCCGACCTGGTACACGGCGGTGCCCACCATGCACCAGGCGATCCTGGCGAGCGCCCAGGCCCGGGCCATCGCCGGTCATCGCCTGCGCTTCATCCGCTCGTCATCGGCCGCACTCCCCCCGCCGGTGATGGCGGAGCTGGAGGCACTCTTCGGCGTGCCCGTGATCGAAGCCTACGGCATGTCCGAAGCCGCGCACCAGATGGCGAGCAACCCGCTGCCGCCGGCTCCGCGCAAGCCGCGCTCGGTCGGCGTCGCCGCCGGCCCGGAGATCGCCATCGCGGACGAAGCCGGCGCGCTGCTTCCGGCGGGGCAGACCGGTGAGGTGGTGATTCGCGGCGCGAACGTGACCCCGGGATACGAGAACAACCCTCCCGCCAACCGCGCCGCGTTCACCGACGGCTGGTTCCGCACCGGCGACCAGGGCTATCTCGACGACGAGGGCTATCTCTTCCTGAGCGGGCGCCTGAAGGAGATCATCAATCGCGGCGGCGAGAAGGTCTCCCCGCGTGAGATCGATGAGGCGTTGCTCGAGCACCCCGCGGTCGCACAGGCGGTCGCCTTCGCGATGCCGCACCCGACCCTCGGCGAGGACGTCGCCGCCGCGGTCGTGCTGCGGGAGAAGGCGTGGACGGAGCCGCAGGCGCTGCGCGCCTTCCTGTTCGAGCGTCTCACCGCTTCCAAGGTCCCCAGCCAGGTCGTCGTCGTGCCGGCGATTCCGAAGGGCCCGACCGGCAAGCTGCAGCGCATCGGGCTGGCGGACCGGCTGCGCGAGTTCCTCCAGCCCCCTCCGGCCGAGCCCCGCAACGACATCGAGAGGGCCGTGGCGGGGATCTTCGCCGAAGTGCTGCAGAGCGACCGCTTCGGGATAGACGACAACTTCTTCGCCCTGGGCGGCGATTCTCTGCGCGCCGCCCAGGTGACGGCCCGCGTGTTCTCCGCCTTCGGCCTCGAGCTGTACCCGACCGCCGTGTTCCAGCGGCCGACCGTCGCCGAGCTCTCCGGCGAGATCGCCGGATTGATCGGCAGCTCGGCGGGCGGCAGCCCATGACGCCCCGCACCGGCGCTCCGGCGGCGCACTCACCTCCGACACGGCAGGAGACCCGAGCCATCGACGGTCACACGTTGACGGCGCTCACTCTGCAGCGGCTCGGCATCACCCGCGTCTATGGTATCGCGGGAGTTCCGGTCTACCAGACGTTCGCGGCCTGCGTGAGCCACGGCCTTCGCGTGGTGGCCACCCGGCACCAGCAGGGCGCAGGCCTGATGGCGGCCGCCCAGAATTACCTGGAGGGCCGTGTGACCGCGGTCGCGCTGGTCTCCAGCGGCCCGGCGGTGACCAACCTCGCCACCGCGCTGCTGGTGGCGCGCGACAACGGCTGGCCGCTGGTCGCCGTCGGTGCGCCGCGCCCTTCGAAGCTGCGCGGCGGCTTCCAGGAGCTGGACGCGCTCCCGATCTATCGGCCGATCACCAAGCTTGCGGAAGCCCTGACCGACGCTGGAGAGATCGGACCGGCCTTTCGGCGCGCGTGCACGGTGGCGGCAGCGGGCCGCCCGGGCCCCGTCTACCTGGAGCTGCCGGAGAGCGTCCTGGAGCAGAGGTGCGCGGACCCGGGCGAGTCCGCCGGCCCGACGGAAGAGCCCCGGCCGATCGACGGGAGCGCGGTGCGCCGCGCGGCGGAGCTCCTCGCCTGCGCCCGGCGCCTGGCCGTCATCGTCAGCGAGTCCGTCCGCTGGTCGGAGCCGTACGCGGAGCTGGCCCGGTTGATCGATCGCCTGGACGCACCGTTCGCCGCTTCACCCATGGGACGGGGCTATCTGCCCGACGATCATCCGCGCTGCTACGACAACGTGAGATCGTTCCTCCTCTCGAGCGCCGACGCCGTCCTGTTGGTGGGGGCGAGGCTCGACTGGGTGTTCCGCTTCGGCGCCGAGATCGCACGCGACGCGCGGGTGGTGCAGATCGCGATCGACGAGAGCGAGGTGGAGACCAACGTGACCCCGGATGTCAGCCTCGTCGGTGACGTCAAGCAGGTGCTGCGCCGCCTGATCGAGGAGCTCGCCCCCGCGCCGCGCGCTCCCGATCTCGCCTGGCGAGAGGTCCTCGACCGCAAGCGCGAGCAGGCGGCGGGCAAGTGGGAGCACAGGGCTCGGCAGCCTGCCGCCGCGATCTCCCCGCTCCGCCTCATGGCCGAGGTACGCGACTTCCTCCCGCGCGACGCGATCTGCGTGGTGGATGGCAACGGCACCCTGGCCGCGGCGCAGCTGCTCCTGCCGAGCTATCTCCCGGCCTCCCGCCTGACCCCCGGCCACAACGGGTGCATGGGCGTCGGCATCCCGTTCGGCATCGCCGCGAAGCTGAGCAGCCCCGGGCGCCTGGTCGTCGTCATCTCGGGCGACTTCGCGTTCGGGCTGAACGCGATGGAAATGGAGACCGCGGCGCGGCTGCGCATCCCGGTGATCGTCGTGGTCGCCAACAACGACGGCAACGGCGGCGCGGTGACCCAGCGGATGTTCTACCCGGCCGGGGCCGGGCCGGTCACCATGTTCGGGCCGGACATTCACTACGATCGGATGATGGCGGCCTTCGGCGGGCACGGGGAGTATGTGGATCGCGCCGAAGAGATCGGGCCGGCGCTGGGACGGGCCGTCGCATCGGGCATGCCGGCGTGCATCAACGTCCGCATCGATCCTGATTCGCCGTACCCGAGGTAAGCGGGGTGCGCTTCGCTACCGGCTGAACGCTCGGGGCACCTCGCGGAGGGAGCCTCGGTGCACGCCACTACCTCACCTGTCGTAGCAAGCCCGCGCATGCGTGGCGGGCACTGTAGTGACCGGAGCGAGGTGCCCCGAGCGTTCAGCGATGCCCGCGCGTCACTCGACCACCGCAGCCACCCCGCGAGGCTCCACTCGCCCAGGCCGTCCGTGCACCGGCCGGTGCACCGGATCCGCCCCGATCGTCCCGACCAGCGACCGAACGTACTCCGGCGACCGCACCCGATCGAGCTCCCCCCGCGCCTGCTCCAGCCTCCGGGGGATTCCGAGGCGTACCGCCTCGTCCCGATGCCCCGGGCTCGCCAGGAACTCCGTCAGGCTCCGCACGTGCCGCTCCCAGAGCGCGACGTCCCGCCGCTGCTTCACCGTCAGCCGCTCGGCGTACCAGTCGCTCGCGAGTAGCGCCTCGCGGGTGAACATCACCCTGATCGCCGGATCGTCCGCGCCCCGCCCCTCGAAGTGCCCGTGCGCCATGATGTGCAGCAGCGCCCGCAGCGGGGGGCACGCGTCCTCGATCGTCCCGTCCTCGAAGTAGCTCTGCGCCACCCGCCGCTGCGCCTCCACGATGTTGGCGACCCCGTCCGCGAACACCGCCGGGTCCTGCAGCTCCGGCTTGAGAATGTCCTCGGTGAACACCGCGGTGGGATTGTCGAACACCCGCCCGAAGTAGGTGTGCACGAACTTCGCCGTGATCCGCCAGCCCAGCCGACTGGCGAGCACCGGGGTGCCCCCGAAGTCGTAGTCCGCGAGGCGTTCCAGGTGGCCGGCCTCGATGAGATGCCGCGGCTCGCGCTCGTGGGGGAAGAGCCGGCACCAGATCTCGGGGATCAGCAGGCTGATGTCGTGGTCCACCCGGTACCGCGGCCCGATGAACCCCGCCGCGGAGCTGAACCCGCCGTAGCCGGTGAGGAGGAAGGAGACCAGCGCGTTGTTGAGGTCCGCCGTCGGCGACAGCGCGTTGAACGGACCCTTGGTGAGCGCGCCCTCCGACCCCGCGCCGGTGGTGCTCGGCGAGGTGCCGGTGAGCGAGCACACGTAGTCCATGAACAGCTCGGGCAGCTCCTGGTAGTGGATCGGCCCGTAGACGCAGAGCGGGCGGACCCCGGCCTCCGGCGGGTTGTTCCGCCGGCCCGACATCACCGCGATCACCGGGAAGTGCACCGGAGCGTGGAGCGGCAGCCGGCGGCTGAGCCGGGCGCCGATCTCGGCGACGTACCGGTCGCGCGGCCGCGCCATGTCGGGGCGGAGCTGCAGGTAGCGCGGGTTCTTGGTGGGCTTGCCGCCGATGATCCGGGGCCGGGCGGAGCAGATGGACCAGCCCTCGCCGTCCCGGGCCGCGTTCTGCTCCACGTGCTCCCGCATCGGGTCCGTGAACGCGTCGTAGACCGCCACGTCCTCCCTGATCCGCCCCATGTCCTCCCGGGCGAGCGGCTCGAAGTTGGAGCAGAAGAGCCCCAGGCCCGACATGTCCTTCTCGGCCTGGCGGTCCTGCCCCGGGTGGATGGCGTCGTCGGGCCGCTGGAACAGCCGGTACTCGCAATTCTGCGCCAGCTTGAGGCTGGGGTGCCCGTCGTACTCGCCGGGGAGGCCGACCAGCCGGCGGGCCGGGACCACGACCGAGGCGGTAATGTCGTCCTCCATCTGCACCTTGTCGGCCGCGACGAAGTCCTGCCGCAGCTTGTAGGTGCGCCAGGCGCCGTCGGCCTCGCGTCCGATCCGGAGGTAGTTGGCGACCAGCTTCCGTCCCTCGTACTTGAGCTCGTGCCCGGGCGCGCCGTTGATGATGTCCACACCGAAGTGCTCCCTCCACGCGTCGCCCCACTCGGGACGGTGGAACCGCTTGATCACGAACACCAGCGCGCGGACGTGGTTGGGGATGCTCTCCAGCCAGGCGTTGTACTCGGGCGTGAACTCGTCCGGGTTGGGCGTGAGCAGTTTCACCACCGAGCCGAGCGACCGGTCGGGCGACAGCAGCGCCCGCGCGGGTCCCCGCTCGGCGCGGGCGTCGTCGTAGCTCCGGTCGAGAATCGCCTGCACCTGCGCCATGTCCTCCTCGAACCGCTGCACGAAGAACGACCCGGGCAGCACCGCGTCCACCAGGCTCTTGCTGATCTCGGATTTGCCGCCGCCGGAGACTGTGCACGGCTTGTGGCAGAAGGCGCCCTCCGGCACCGTCCCCACCAGCCGCCAGCTCGGCGCCGCGTGGTGCTTGGCCATGCGGACCTTGTAGCCGCTGGGATGGACGTAGATTCGGCCGGGGAGCAGCTTGAGATGCTGCGTCTCGCCGTCCTTCGTCCACGTGATGTCCTGGCGATGGATGTCGATCTCCATGTCCTCGGGCATGTAGTGGATCGACGGCCACAGCGCGTCGGTGGCGTAGCCGGTGGGGTGGCGCCGCGCGCGGTCGCCCAGGAGGTGGAGCACCTCGGTGAACCGGTGGCCGGCGGTCACGATCCGCACCTGATCGGATGTGAAGCGGTCGCCCAGGTTGAACGTAGGGAAGGCCAGGGCTCCCCCGGCGTGCTCCTCCTCCGCCAGCCCGAACAGGTTGGCGCTGTAGCTGATCTGGGTCTTCACCTCCTTCTTGCAGTACCCGAAGTAGTTGTCGGCGATGAGGGTGACCATCACGCCCTCGCGCCCGCGCGAGGTGATCTTGAACGGGCGCCCGTCGTTGTACAGCTCGTCCTCGCGCTCGAAGGGCAGGCCGAGGTCCTTCTTGCGGACCCGGGTGAGGTGGGGCGCGAGGATGACGCAGCCGCTGTGGCCGGTCCAGCCCTCCACGTCGAGCGCGGCGTCGTTGGCCGGCAGGTACGGATCGCCGGCGTTGCCGAAGATGCTCTCGACGAAGTCGAGGTTGGAGACCAGGCCGCCGGGGGCGAAGAACCGCACCTCGAGGCGCTTCTCCGGCGTCACCTTGGGCACCGCGGGGCAGACCAGCGGGCGGAGCAGCAGGCTCACCATCGTCTCCACCGGCCGCTTCCAACCGGCCGTGAACGGCAGCCGCAGCAGCTCGGCCGGGGGGCGGAGCGCCTCTTCCAACAGCCTGAGGAACGCCGCGAGCGGTACCCGGGTCTTGTCCGCCGGTATCGGCAGTCCGCCCTCGGCGACATGGAAGACGCCCTGGGTGGTGCGGCGGTCGTTCACCGGGTTGTGGAGCACCCCGTTGTCGAGCCGGTAGCTGGAGACCAGCTCGTTCTCGTAGCGCTCGCCGCCGAGCGGGATGCTCAGCTCGCGGGCGAGGCCGTACTGGTCGAGGATGAGCGTCTCCGCGGGCAGGCGGACGCCGCCGGCCGCGCCCTGGAGCTCGTCGAGGTAGAGCTGGATGCGGCGGTCGGCCGGGCAGAGGTGGTCGGCCAGGAGCCGGGCCTGCTCGCGGTAGCGGGCGAAGAGATTGCCGGCGAGGTGGAAGACGTCCTCGTTGCCGGCGGCCTCGGCGGGGATCTCGACGCCCATGGCGGCGAGCTTGAGGAGGATGGACCCCGCGGCGGCGCGGGGGTCGGGGAGCCAGACGGAGCCGTCGGGACGAAGGCCTACTGTGCGCTCGAGATCCATGGACCAACGTCACACGTGATTCGGGCTTCGTCAACGGGTGATCGAGCGTCCCTCATCGTCGACGGTCGTGCGCCTCACTGCCCGGGCCTCGAGTCAGGTCGCCGCGGCTCCGATCCGGCTCGTGATCGCCAGCGCCGCCCGCTCCTCCATCTCGGCGCCCTCCCGGTCTCCCAGCGCCTCGTGCGCCCGCGCCATCAGCGTCCGCGTCCGGGCCAGCTCGAACGGCAGGTCGATCTCGGTCCAGATCCGCCGCGCGCGGCCGAGGTGTTGCAGCGCCTCCTCGGCGTTGCCGCGCGCCAGCTCGACCGCCCCCCGCGCGAGAGCGGCCGAAGCCACGAGCGCCGGCGAGCTGTAGGTCTCGGTTATCGTCTCCAGCTCATGCGCCGCGGAGGCCGCCCGGTCGACGGCGTCCCCGGCGATGGCGATCTCCACCAGGGCGGGCAGCAGCTTCGCGCGGCTGAGCGCCGCGAGCGCGGGGTCGGCGAGCGACCGCTCGATCATCGAGCGTGCGGCCTCGGCATTCCCCTGCGCCAGGCGCAGCCACGCGAGTCCGGGCTGCGGGTCGCGGCCGCGGGCATGCGCCTCACGGTACATGGCCTCGGCCCCCGCGTGGTCGCCCATGCGCATCCGGATCTCGCCCAGCTCGTAGAACGCCTCGCCCGCCACGTCCTTGAGGAAATTTCCCAGCTCCTCCGCCGCGCGGCGTGCCTCCTGCTCGGCCTCGCCCAGCGCGCCCCGGAGACGGAGGATGCCGGCATGGTGGACCCGGCAGAGTCCGGGAAACACGGAGTCGGAGTGCGGCTCGACCCAGCGGTGGGCGGCGTCGTGCCATTCGGCCGCGCGGCCGTAGTCGCCCAGGCGGTCGCAGGTGGTCATCATGTTGCAGTAGGTGCGGCCCGCCGTCATCGGCGTGAGCTGCCCCGCCGTCGCGAAGGTCATGGCGTCGTCGATCAGGGCCATCCCGTCGGCGACGTGGCCGATGGCGACCAGGATCCGGCCGCGGTCCTGGATCGAGAGCGCCTCGAGATCGGTATCGCCGGTGCGCCGGGCGATCTCGAGCGCCCGGTCGGCGTGCCGCATCGCCGCCTGCGGATCGGCCTGCACGTCGAGCGTGAGTGTGAGATGGAGGCGGGCCAGCCAGCCGTGCGTCGCCGTCTCCGACAGCCCCGCCAGATGCCCCTCGGCGCGGCGGAGCCAGCTCTGGGCCACCGAGCGGGCCAGGCGGTGCCAGTGGTCCTCCGCGAGGGCGAGTGCCACCCGGGCCGCGGACTCGAGCTCGCCCCGTTCGATGTACCGGCGGTACGCCGCCTCCCGCGCCCGGATGCAGGCGGCGCCTTCGCCGACCCACCATGCGGCTTCGGCCTGTCGCTCGAGATCCTCCGGTTCCAGCTGCCCCGCAGCGCCGGCGGCCGTGAACCGCATGTAGGCCTCGCGCCAGCGGCCCCGGTCGATCGCCGCGCGCGCGGCCTCGAGGTCCTCGAGGGCTCCACCCTCCCCGTCCACCTGCTCCGGCGCCGCCACCGCCCCGGCACCGGATTCCGTGCTCCGCAGGGCGTGGAACAGCGCATCCGCCGAGCTCCAGCGCTCCCCCGGCTCCTTCCGGAGACAGCGCGCGACGATCTCGGCGAGCGCCGCCGGAACGTCCGGCCGCCTTGCGGCCAGCGGCACCGGCTCCCGCGTCGCGTGGGCGATCAGCAGCGGTCCCAGCTCCAGGCCGGTGAACGGCGGCTCGCCCACGAGCAGCTCGTAGGCCACCACGCCGAGCGCGTAGAGGTCGGCGCGGTGGTCCAGCGTGGGCTCGGCGCCGACCTGCTCCGGCGCCATGTAGGCCGGCGTTCCCACCAGGCCCCCGGCGATCGTGAGCCCCGGATCGCCGGCGGGCTCGATCGCCTTCGCGACGCCGAAGTCGGCCAGCAGCACGCAGTCCTCGCCGAGCATGACGTTCTCCGGCTTCACGTCGCGGTGGACCACCCCGCGCCGGTGGGCGTAGGCGAGCGCGCGCGCGAGGTCCTGGAGCACGGGCACGACCTCGGCGACGGAGAACCGTCCCCGGCGGCGGAGCCGCCCCCGGAGCGTGTCGCCCTCGACGTAGGGCATGGTGTACCACAGGATCCCCTCCGTCGCCCCGGAGTCGTAGACCGGGAGGATGTTGGGGTGCTGGAGCTGGGCCGCGAGCCGGATCTCGCGCTGAAAGCGCTCGGGGCCGAAGAGGGAGCCGAGCCCGCCGCGGAGCACCTTGACGGCGACGGGGCGGTCGTGCTTCAGATCCTGGGCGAGATACACGGTCGCCATGCCGCCGCGGCCCAGCTCCCGGCCGAGCAGGTACCGGTCGGTGACGGCGGCCTGGAGGCGGGCGAGGGTGCCCGGAAGGGAAGGGGTCTGGCTGGCGAGGGACATGGTGAGAATGTTACGAGGCGTGCCGCGGAAGGGCCAGCGGCTGGACGCCCGGCATCGCCAGCCCGACGACCGGAGCGGGAAAGTGAAGGGACCATATCAGTCATGGCCCCTTCACTTCATTCAGGGTGATGGACCAGCGCGTTGAAGGCTACGGTGGGTATTCCCTGGCGCCCGCGCGAGCAGCCTACTTGGGATCTGTGGGCGTCTTCCCGCCCTTTTCCACGTCGAAGCGGTTGTCGATGGTGATCACAACGCCGTTCTGCTTCGTCGCCAGGCAGTACCATCCATCCTCGTTTCGGTCGTCCCCCTCACCGATCTTGGTGATCAGTATGTCGAACCCGGTGGGGCAGGCCTTCTGGTCGATGGGGACGTTGTTGTCCACGTAGCTCGCGATGAGGGTCACCTTGTCCTCCGCGAGGAGGATCATCTCGCAGATGGACCCGTCGGCGTTGTTGTCGATGGCAGTGTCCTTCTTCGCGCCGACCATCGTGAACGGGCCCGGGCAGTACAGCTGCTTGGCGAGCGTGAGATCAGTGCTGGCGGCGGTCGGATCGGTCGGAATCTCGGAACAGGCGGCCACGAGAGAGGCCGCGGCCAATACAGCGAGCAGGGCGCGCATGAGGGCTCCGATCAGCTTTGGAGTGCAGGATGATGAGTGGGGACGAGTCCTGATTAGAAGGAACGGACAAGACCGCCCGAATTGCATTCCTGCTTACTCCGGGTCGGCGCCCCAGTCCGGCTGGCCGGAGAACTGGAAGGCGCCGGGCACCTGCCGCACCTCCGAGTGACCGGGTAGCTGTCCGGTCCGGGCGTCCAGCGCAGCACGAACAGCAGATTGTCCTCTTGGGAGGCTTGTTCGGGGGTGCCAGAACCGGGCTCGCGATCACGCTGCCCCATGCGTGGAATTGATGTCGGTGGCCGCCGAGCGTATTGTTACGATGTCACCGACTCTCTTCGCGGAGCCACGCGTGCCGGTGACGGCCAAGCTGTCCAAGCGTTTCTATGATGTCCTGGGCGAGGACATCGCCAACGAGCTGGTGGACTGGTTCAACGCCGTGGACCTCACCTACCGTTCCGATCTCCGGGAGCTGAACGAGCTGAACTTCGCGCGGTTCGACGCGAAGCTCGAACAGCGACTGGCCGAGCTGGGAGGCGAGCTGCAGGTCGAGTTGCGCACAGGTCTCCAGGAAGTGCGCACGGAGATTCAGCAGGTGCGCAGCGAGCTGCTGCGCTGGATGTTCGGCTTCTGGGTCACGACCTTCATCGGCATCGCCGGCCTGGCAATCGCCCTGCAGTAACCGTTCTCACCTGAGCCGGCAAAGCGAGCCATCCCGGGCTGTAGCAGCTGAGCCAGCAAAGCGAGCCATCCCGGGCTGTAGCCGCTCACGGCGCGTACACGTCGTTGGACCTGAGCCACCGCTCCCCCGTTCCCCCATATCCGCCTGCCGCGACGATCCGCTCCCGGCCATTGGCATTCACGAAGCTCGCAGCCGCGAGGTAGGTGCGCCAGCTCGGCAATGGAGTCTTCGCGCTCCACGTGTCGGTGGCTGGATCGTATGCCTGGACCAGCCTCACGGAGCGGGTGGGTCCGGACCCTCCGATCACGTAGAGCCGGCCCTGCAGGCGCGCGCCGGCCGCGCCCGCGACACCGCGCGGCAGTGGAGCCTTGGCCTCCCAGGTGTTGGTAGCCGGATTGTAGACATGCAGCTTCCTGGTAGGGTACGTCACTCCGAAGCGAGCGTATCCGCCGGCCACGTAGAGCTTCCCGTCGATGACCGCGGCGGCGCCGCTGATGTGCCGGAGCGGGCAGCTCGCCAGCGCGGTCCAGGAGTCCGCCGCGGGGTCGTAGCGGTAGAACCGGGCGTAATTCGGGTTCAGGACGTACAGGCGTCCCCCGATGACCCCGCTCACCCCGTCGGTGGAAGGGAGCGGCATGTCGGCCTTGCGGCTCCAGGTGTCGGTGGCGGGGTCGTAGACGTACAGCGAGCTGCGGGGGATGCCGTCGTCGGAGCCGGGGCTGTGGTTGTCGAGGTCCCGCCCGCCCGAGACGTAGATCTTGCCGGCGATCACCGCGGCGCCGTTGGTGCTCTCCAGCCGGGCGGGGAGCGGGGCCTTGGCGCTCCAGGTATTCGTCGCGAAGTCGAACGCCTCGACGGTGGCCAGCGTCTCGCCATCGTCGTCGCCGCCGATCGCATACAGCACGGCCCTTGGCCCCTGTACGACCGCTGCGGCTAGAGCGATCCGGCGGCTGGGCAGGGGGAGCTTCTCCACCCAGCTGCCCCCCGCGAGCATTGCCTCGGCTTGAGTCGGTTCCGGTCCTGCCATCGTCTCGTCGTCGCGGCAACCTGT
>CAMPKP010000111.1 GCA_946887295.1 uncultured Gemmatimonadota bacterium
CCTTGGTGTCGCGGCCCTTCTGGTGGCCGATCACCATCACCGAGCCGCCGGCCAGCCGGGCCCAGCCGCCCACCACGGCGGGATCGTCGAGGTAGAGCCGGTCGCCGTGGAGCTCGATGAAGTCGGTGAAGATGGTGCTGAGATAGTCGAGGGTGTAGGGACGGCGGGGGTGGCGGGCGACCATGACCCGCTGGATCGGGGTCAGATTTCGGTAGATCTCGGCGCGAAGCGATTCCAGCTTGCCCTGTAATCCCTCCAGCTCCCCTTCGATGTCGATCTGGCGCTCGCTCCCGACCCGCTTCAAGTCGTCGATCTGACGCTCCAGCTCCAGGAGCGGCTTCTCGAACTCCAGCGTGTAGGCTGAGGCCATCGGGGTCATCCCGCCTTGACGTAGTGGACGGAATCGGCGCCCAGGAGATCGCGCAGGGCCCGAACGAGATCCTCCTCCGCCGCGACGCGGACGCGTCGGGACCGGAGCCGAACCGCCTCCCCGTTGCCGTCGCTCCACTCAATATAGAGCGGCGTGGGTCCCGGGTGAGCGGAGCAGAGCGCCGCGGCCTGCTGCAGCGCCTCCGGCCGCGGCGCCGCCGGCGCCCGCCACCGGAGGCTCAGCGCCAGCGCGCCGGAGCTGCGGAGCTCGTCCATCCGCCGGGCCGACTCGACGATGAACGGCGCGTGATCCTCGCCGCGATCGCGGTCGCTGTACCCGCCGGACAGCAGCAGCGACGCGTCGGCGACGATCGTCTGGTTGAGCTTGGCCCACGCGTCGGGGAAGACGATCGCCTCGGCGGTGCCGTGAAAATCCTCCAGCACCAGCCGGGCGTACTCCTTCCCGGTCTTCTTGGAGATCTGCCGCTTGACCGCCGTCACCACCGCGCCGATGCTCGCCTGGTGCTCGCTCCACTCGCCGAGGGTCGCGGTGGTGCGGGTGCCGAAGAGCTCGACCTCCTCCTTGAAACGCTCCAGCGGATGCCCCGAGATGAAGAAGCCCAGCACCTCCTTCTCCTTCGCCAGCCGCTCGGCCTCGGTCCACGGCGGGATGTCGGGGAGCGTCCGGCGGTCACGGTGGCCCGCGGGACCGCCGTTCCGCTCCGGCTCCCCGAAGAGCGACGCCTGGCCGGCCTCGCGCTCCTGCTGGAGCAGCTGGGCCTCGCCCAGCGCCGACTCGAGGGCCTCGATCAGCTGCTTGCGGTGGCCGCCCAGGGAGTCGCAGGCGCCGGCTGCCACCAGCGACTCGAGCACCCGCTTGTTGCAGAGCCTGAGATCGATGCGCTCGACCAGATCGGCGAGGAGCGCAAAGGGCGCCTCGGCCCGCGCGGCGATGATGGACTCGATGGCTCCCCAGCCCACGTTCCGCACCGCGCCGAGTCCGAAGCGGATCCGCCGGTCGCCCACGACGGTGAACTTGAAGCCGGACTCGTTCACGTCGGGCGGCAGGACCTCGAGGCCCAGCTCGCGGGCCTCGTTGATGTACTGCACCACCTTGTCGGTGTTCCCGATCTCGGACGAGAGGAGCGCGGCCATGAACTCGGCGGGATAGTGCGCCTTGAGCCACGCCGTCTGGTAGGACAGGATCGAGTAGGCGACCGAGTGCGACTTGTTGAAGCCGTAGCGGCCGAAGGTCTCGATCTGCGCCGCCAGGTCGTCCACCAGCCGCTTGGGATGCCCCAGGGCCATCGCGCGCTCGCAGAACTTGCCGAGCTGCTGGCGGATCAGCTCCGGATCCTTCTTGCCGACCGCCTTCCGCAGCACGTCGGCTTCCGCGAGCGTGAAGCCGGCCAGCACGTTGGCGATCCGCATCACCTGCTCCTGGTAGGTGATGACGCCGTAGGTCGGCTCCAGCACCTCGCGCAGCGAGGGGTGCGGGTAGACCACCTTCTCCTGCCCCAGCTTGCGCCTGATGAACACCGTGTGCATGCCGGCGTCCAGTGGGCCGGGCCGCATCAGGGCGTTCGAGGCGACCAGGTCGTCGAACCGGTCGCACTTCATGGCGCGAAGCATGTCGGTGGCGAGCGGCGACTCGAACTGGAAGACCCCCGCGGTGCGGCCCTGGCGCAGCAGCTCGTACACCCTGGGGTCGTCGAACGGCAGCGCGTCCATGTCCAGGTCGACCCCGGTGCGGGCCGCGATCATGAGCACCGCGTCGTGGATCACCGTGAGCGTCTTGAGGCCGAGCATGTCCATCTTGAGCATGCCGACCTTCTCCAGCGCGCCCATCTCGTACTGCGTGATGATGGATTCCTCGCCGTCGGCCGCGGCGCCCGCGCCCCTGGTCGGCGCGGTGCAGACCGGCACATACTCGGCGAGGGGACCCGGCGCGATGACGACGCCGGCGGCGTGCACCGACATGTGGCGTGAGATGCCCTCGATCCGCGAGCTCAGGTCCATCAGCCGCTCGTACGCCGGATTTCCCTTCACCAGGTCGCGCAGCTCGTCCACCCGCTGCTTCGCGTCCTGGATGGTGAGGCTGTACGCCGGTCCCGAGGGGATCAGCTTGGTGAGCCGGTCGGCCTCGCCCGGGGGAATCCGGAGCACCCGCGCGACGTCCTTCACGGCGGCGCGCGCCTTCATCGTCCCGAAGGTCACGATCTGCCCCACGCTGTCCCGCCCGTAGCGCTCGCGGACGTATTCGATCACCTCGCCACGGCGCTCGAAGCAGAAGTCCACGTCGATGTCCGGCATCGACACCCGCTCGGGGTTGAGGAACCGCTCGAACAGGAGGTCGAACTTCAGGGGACAGACGTTGGTGATGCCGAGCGCGTACGCCACGATGGAGCCGGCGGCGGAGCCGCGGCCCGGCCCCACGGGAATGCCCCGGTCGCGCGCCGCGGCGATGAAGTCCTGCACGATGAGGAAGTAGCCGGCGTACCCCGCGCGCTCGATGACGCCGAGCTCGAAGGCCAGCCGCTCGGACACCGCCGCAGGCAGCGGCGTTCCGTAGCGCCGCTCCGCGCCCTCACGGGCCAGGTGATCCAGCAGCGCCTCGTCGGTGGCGTAGCCGGCGGGCCGGGGAAAGCCGGGGAGGAAGTACTTCTTCTCGAAGTCGAACTCGCAGAGGTCGGCGACGCGCTGGGTGTTGGCGAGGGCCTCCGGCTGGTCCGGAAACAGCGCCCGCATCTCCTTCTCGGTCTTGACGTACGATTCCTGCCCGGTGAAGCGGAACCGCTTGGGGTCGTCCAGGTCGCTGCCGGTCCCGATGGCGAGCAGCACGTCGTGCGCCTCGGCGTCCTCCCTGCGGAGATAGTGCGCGTCGTTGGTGGCGACGACGCCCAGTCCCAGCTCCTGTCCCAGCCGGAGCATCCCCTCGGCGACGATCCGCTCCTCGGCGATGCCGTGCTGCTGGATCTCGAGCCAGAAGCCGTCCGGGCCGAAGGTGCGCGCGAACCACTCGGCGCTGGTGCGCGCCTCCTCGTAGCGGCCCTGGCGGAGGTGGTGCGCGACTTCGCCCGAGAGGCACGCCGCGAGGCAGACGATGCCCTCGGCGTGCCGGGCGAGGACTTCCTTGTCGATGCGCGGCCGCCGGTAGAACCCCTCGGTGTACCCGATCGAGGTGAGGCGAACCAGGTTCCGGTAGCCGGCGCGATTCCTGGCGAGCAGCACCAGGTGGCTGTAGGCCGCGGGCGCCCAGGACGGCTTCTCGCGCGCCTCCCGCGGCCCGTAGGCGAGATACGCCTCGAAGCCGAGGATGGGTCGGATCTGCTGGGCCCTCGCCTCCTCGTAGAAGCTCCAGGCCGCGTGCATGTTGCCGTGGTCGGTGACCGCCAGGCTGTCCATGCCGAGCTTCTTGACGTGGGCCACCAGATCGGAGATCCGATTCGCCCCGTCGAGCAAGGAGTATTCGCTGTGGGTGTGGAGATGGACGAAGGCCATGGAGGAGCTAGCGGCTCACTTGGTTCTGTTCTCGAGTTCGCGCAGCACGGCATCCAGCGGGATACCGCGGGCCTGCAACAGCACCAGCAGGTGATACAGCAGATCCGCCGATTCGGCGGCCACGCGCTCGTCGCCCTCCGCGTTCGCCGCGACCACCAGCTCGACCGCTTCCTCGCCGACCTTCTGCGAGACCTTGGCCACTCCCTTGTCGAGCAGCTCGGCCGTGTAGGACCCGCTGGGCCGCTGCGCCGCCCTTCCCGCGATCGTGGCGGCCAGCCGGCTCAGGAGGTGCCCGCCCGGGTCCTCGCCGGCCGACGGCTCCGACTCGGACCCGCCGACCCGCCTGGCGAAACAGGTTCGCGACCCCGTGTGGCAGGCCGGCCCGATCTGCTCGACCCGGAAGAGGAGCGCATCCCCGTCGCAGTCCAGCCGGACCTCGGCCACGCGCTGCTCGTGGCCCGAGGTCTCGCCTTTGCGCCACAGGGCTTGCCGTGAGCGGCTGTAGTAGTGGGCCAGGCCGGTGGAGAGGGTGCGCTCGAGCGCCTCGCGGTCGGCGTAGGCCACCATGAGGACGTCCCCCGACCGACGCTCCTGGGCCACCACGGGGACCAATCCATCGGGGCCGAACCGTACCGCCGACAGCCAGTTGTTCTCAGACACGTGGAGAAGCTACCGGCAGCTCCCTCGATTGTCAAAAGCCGTTGTCACTTCTTATCTTGCTGCGTTCATCCCCTGTCGTTCCGACCGCCTGGAGCTCTCCCCGTGACCCGCTTTCCCACCCCCGTTCTCCCGCTTCTCGTCCTCGCCGCCCTCGCCGGCTGCAGCGACGGCAGCGGCCCGGGCCCGGAGCCGGTGGTGAGCTGCGACGAAGTGGAGCCGACTGCGCTCGCGCCGGGCGCGCTGGCGCTGGTGGACGCCGCCCGGATCGCGTGCGTCCGGCTCCCGGAAGCGGGCGCCGAAGGGGCCGACTATCTCTACCTGGCCTACTCGGCCGCGGGTGAGGAGACCCGTGGCGGCACTTCCGTCGACTACCTGCTGACGGCTGCCACGGGCGGGCCGCCGCCGCCGGCCGCGGCCCGGCCCAGCGGCCGCGTGGTTCCTGCCCCCGGGAGCCCGGTGCGGCGCTTCCACGACCGGCTGCGGGCCCAGGGGCAGGAGCTGGCCAGAGACCGCCACGTGCCGCGGGCGAGCGCCAGGGTGGCGCCCTCGGCGCTTGCGGTGCCCCCGGTGCTCGGGCAGCAGCGGACCTTCAACGTGCTGCGGAGCGCCGAGGCGACGGGGACGAAGCCGGCTGACTTCGTGCAGGTGAAGAGCACCGCCCGCTACGTGGGGAGCCACATCGCGATCTTCGTGGACGACTCCGCGCCGGCATCGGGCGGCTATACCCAGGGCGATCTGGGGGAGATCGGCGGCCTGTTCGACGACCATCTGCATCCGCTCGGCGTGAGCGCCTTCGGCGCCGAGACCGACGTGAACGGCGACGGGGTGGTACTCGTCCTCCTCACCGACCGCGTCACCAGGCTCGCGGGGTGTGCCGGCGGCCAGGTCGTGGTGGGCCTCTTCTTCGCGGTGGATCTGTTCAGGAACCTGGTGGGCTCCAACAATGCCGAGATCTTCTACGGCCTGGTGCCGGATGAAGCGTGCGGCGTGGACCGCGACCGCGCCATCGAGCTGCTCCCGTCGGTGTTCATCCACGAGTTCCAGCACATGATCAACTACGGCCAGCACGTGATCCAGCGCAGCGGCGATGCCGAGGACACCTGGCTCGACGAGGGACTCTCCGGATTCGCCGAGGAGCTGGGCGGACGCCTGGTGCCGGACGACCGGTGCGTGAACGCCGACTGCCTGACCCAGTTCCATGCCGGCAACCTGATCAACGCCTACGACTACCTCGCGGTGGTGGGCGACGCCGCCCTCATCGGGCCTCGCCGGCCACCGCTGCCGCTCACCCAGTATGGCGCGACCTGGCTCTTCGTGCGCTGGGCCGCCGACCACTTCGCGACCGAGCAGCCCCTGGGCACCGACCTGACTCGGTCCCTGGTGCAGACCACGAGGACCGGCGCGGAGAACGTCGCGGCGGCCACCGACACGCCTTTCGATCGGCTGATCGGCGAGTGGCAGCTCGCCAACTATCTCGAGGGACACCCGGAGCCGGGGGACCTGGCGGCGGGCACCAGGCTCGAGTACACCAGCTGGAGCCTGGGGGACGTGTTCGCCGCGTTCCACCAGGAGGACCCGGAGAGGTTTCCCCGGGCCTATCCGCTCGAGGCCGACGTCTTCGACGGTGCCGACTACCATCGGACCGGCACGCTCCGGGCGGGCTCGGGACAGCACCTCACGGTCCACCAGCCCGCCGCCGAGTCGGTGGACTTGCGGCTCACCAGTCCTGACGGCACCACCGCACTTCCAGCCGGCGCCGTCCCTCGCGCAGCCATCCTCCGCCTCCGGTGAAGCGAATGATCTTTCTCATCGTGGTCGCCACCATCTTCGCCGGGTACGGCACCGCCTACCTGGCCAGCGACGACGTCCGCTACATCACCCGGGCCGGCATGGAGGAGACCCGGATTCTCCAGAACCGGGAGCCGATCGCCGAGCTGGTGGGCGATCGCACGACCGATCCCGTCGTGCGGCATTCGCTGCGCCTGGTGCTCGAGAGCCGCGACTACGCGGCGGGCCTGGGGCTGGACGCCAAGCAGACGTACACCACCTACGCCGACGTGGGCCGCGACACCCTGCTGCTGGTTCTGCAGGCCGCCCCCAGGGACTGCATCTGTCCCTACACCTGGAAGTATCCCATCGTGGGCCGCATTCCCTACAAGGGATTCTTCGATCTGAAGGCCGCGGGCCGCGCCAGCGATCGGCTGAGTGCTCGGGGATACGACGTCTACCTCCGGCCATCGTCCGCCTTCTCGACGCTGGGGTGGTTCAACGACCCCTTGCTCTCCACGGCGCTGACCCGCGACTCCGTCGAGCTGGCCGCCACGGTGTTCCACGAGATCGCCCACAACACCCTTTATGTCAGGAGCGCGACGCCGTTCAACGAGAGCTTCGCGCAGTTCGTCGGCTATCGGTCGGCCGAGTCGTTCTTCTCGGAGCGGGCGGATACGGCGAGCGCGCGGCGGGCCGCCGACCGGCTGCACGACGAGATGGTACTGGGCGAATTCTACGCCGAGCTCATCGCGCGCCTGGATTCGCTCTACGCGACGCGGCCCGATTCCGCGGCGCTCGAAGCCGGCCGGGTGGAGGCCGGCGCCTGGGCCCGGGCGCAGCTCGAGGGTCCGGTGGGGGCCAGGCTCCGGAGCTTCCGGCTGGGCCGGCTACCGGAGCGGCCGGTGAACAACGCGCGGCTCATCGGGGCCACGCTCTACCGCACACGGCTCGACCTGTTCGAGCAGTGGTTCCAGCAGCACGATCGCGACGTGCGCCGGAGCGTGAGCGCCCTGGCGGAGCTGATGAAAGGGGCGGAGGGGGACAGCGCGTTCGCGCGGCTGGAGCAGGCGGTCGCCAGAGGGCGCTGACCTCCGGGGGGAACTGCCCGAAACAGCGAGGGGCCTGCTCCGCCGGGTCATGGATCCGTGGAGCAGGCCCCTCGCTGTGTTCGGAGCGTTACTGCGTGCTGTCGGGTGACTGCCCCGTGCTGTCGCCGGCTCCGCTCTCCGAGGGCTCGAGTCGCGGCGTCTCGGTGGACTCAACCCTCGGCTCCGTATCGCCCACCTCGGTGGTGTCGCGGCTGGCCGTGGTATCGGTGTTCGCCGCAGTGTCGCCGGGCGCGCGACCCATGCCGCGGTACCCGGCCGGATTCTGAGCCGCCCCGGTCGTATCCTGCCAAGTGCTGTCATCATATGTGCCGGTCGCACGATCCTCCACCTGGCCCGGGCTCGTCTCGGCGCTGCCCGAGTCGGGGAATATCGTGGTGTCGCGCTCCATGCCGCGGTAGCCCGGCGGGTTCTGCACCCCGGAGGTGTCGGTGGTGTCGCGGGCGCCCACGCTGTCCGCCCCTATGCTGTCCGCTGCCGTGGTGTCGAGCGCGCCGGCGCCTGCCGAGCTGGAATCCATGGACGCGCCCCCCATGTCGGTGGTGTCCTGGGCGTAGGCGGAGCCCGCGGCCGCAGTCGCCAGACCGAAGATGAGAGCGAGAGCGCGCTTGCCTGGTAGCTGATGCATTGTTCCTCCGTTGCTGCTGTATGTGCCGCTCCGCGGATGGCGCGGAATCAGGACTCGACGGGCGTTCCGGCAGCCTAGTCAGCGGACACCCCTCATGCAGTGAGATAGCTCACTCCCCCGGCCCTCCCGCCCAAGTATTCGAGACGTATACTTATGGGCATGGACACATCATTCGTCGATCGCGAGCAGCCCAGGCTGCTGCAGGAGCTCTCCGACTTTCTCTCGATCCCGAGCGTCAGCACGCTTCCGGATCACAACGCCGACACCCGGCGGGCCGCCGACTGGCTCCGGGCCGAGCTCACCCGGCTCGGCTGCCCGGTCGTGGATCTGATCGAGGGTGATGGCCACCCGGTCGTCTGGGCGGAGGGCCCGGTCGTCCCCGGGCGCCCGACGCTCCTGATCTACGGCCACTACGACGTGCAGCCTCCCGACCCGATCGAGGAGTGGGACACGCCGCCCTTCACCCCCACCGTCCGCGACGGCAAGCTGTACGCCCGGGGTGCGGCGGACGACAAGGGCCAGGTGTTCTGCCTCCTGAAGGCCTACGAGGCGGTGCTGGATGCGAACGGGCAGCCGCCGCTCAACGTCCGGTTCATCTTCGAGGGTGAGGAGGAATGCGGCGGGAGCGTGGTCTTCGACCTGCTGCGCGCCGAGCCCGAGCGGACCCGCGCCGATGCGGTCCTGGTCTGCGACAGCTCGTTCTACGCTCCGGGCGTACCGGCGGTCTACACGGCGCTGCGAGGGCTGTGCTACGCGGAGATCGCGGTGCGCACGCTCCAGCGCGATCTCCACTCCGGCTCCTACGGCGGCGTGGCGCCCAACGCGCTGGAGACGCTCGTCCGCATCCTGAGCCGGCTCAAGCGCCCCGACGGGGAGATCCGGATTCCGAAGCTGTACAAGTCGGTGGAGGCTCCCACCCGGAAGGAGCTGAAGGCCTGGCGGAAGCTGCCCTTCGACCAGGAGGCCTTTCTTCGCGAGGAAGTCACCGGCAAGGCGCTCACCGGCCTCGAGGATCACTCGGTGTTCGAGCGCGTCTGGGCGCTGCCGACCTTCGAGATCCACGGGATTCGGGGCGGTTTCGTGGGAGACGGCGCCAAGACGGTGATTCCGGCCCACGCCGTGGCCAAGGTCAGTCTGCGCCTCGTTCCGGGACAGCACTACGAGAAAGTGGGCCGGCAGCTCGAGCGCGCCGTCGCCGATCTGGCGCCCGACTGGGCCGACGTGAAGGTCACGCTCCTTCACGGCGGCGATCCGGTCCGGATCTCGGTAGATGACCCGGCCTTCGCGATTCTGGACCAGGCGTTCGAGGAGGTCGTCGGCCGGCGGACGGTGTCGATCCGCTCGGGGGGATCGATCCCGATCATTCCCGAGCTGGGCCTCGCGGGCGCACCGGTGATCCTCACCGGGATCGGCCTTCCGGACGACGGCCTCCACTCGCCGAACGAGAAGCTCGACCTGGCCCAGCTGTGGAGCGGCATCCGGATCTTCGGCCGGTTCTTCGAGCTGTTCGCGGAGCAGGGTGGGGCGGAGCGGGTGGAGGCCGTGGAGGGGCGCGAGGCGGTGGAGACGGTCTAGATCTCGTCCTCCGGGGCTACCCGCTTGATCGGCCCGGAGTAGCGCGCCTCGGTCCGGGCGTGCAGCTCGTCCACCCCGATGAGCGCCCGGGCCGATGCGATGATCCCGGCCACCACGTCGTCGGCCCAGTAGGAATCGGGCCGCTCCTCGGCGGGCAGCTTGCCCGCGCAGCTCTCGAGATACCGGATAGCCGTCGTGATCCACTCGTTCTGGGCGGTCGCCACCGTGGCCCAGGAGCCGGTGGAGCGAAGCTCCAGCTCCTCCAGCCCCTTCAGGTGGTCCTCGACCCCGGCCGTCACCTCACTGGACCGAAGCTTGTCGGCGATCATGGTCAGCACCGTCCGCCGCTCGGTTTCCTGCGGCTCCGGCAACGGCGCGAGGTAGTGCCGCTGGTCGGCCACCATTTCCGCCAGCCTGATGCACACCGCCCTGATCGCCGGCATCAGAGTTCCCGGGGCCTCTTTCGCCCAACTGTCCGCGGCCCGCAGGATCTCCTTGATCCGCTGCTCCGCCTGCGCCTCGGGGGTAGGGTGGCGCGGTGATTCTGCCATGATAGACAGGAAAACCGGGTCGCGAGGGAAAGGCAAGTGAGGTCGCGGGCCCCGTGGACGGGACCGTTCGCCTATCGAGGGCCGCGCCGCATCCGCACCGGATCGGGCCTGCCGAACCGCTCCTCGGACCAGGGATCACCCCGCATGTGGTACCCGTTCTGCTCCCAGAAGCCGGGGTAGTCCTCCTCCAGAATCTCGAATCCCTTCACCCACTTCGCGCTCTTCCAGAAATAGAGGTGCGGGACCAGCAGGCGCACCGGGCCGCCGTGCTCGGGGGTCAGCGGGTCGCCGTCGTGGGTGAGCGCCAGCAGGTTCTCGGGCCGGTCGAGATCCTCGAGGGGAAGGTTGGTGGTGAATCCCTGCTCCGCGTGGACCAGCGCGAAGCGCGCTGCGGGACGGACACCGGCTCGCTGAAGCAGATCCTGGACCGGTACACCGCCGAAGACGTTGTCGTAGCGGCTCCAGCGGGTCACGCAGTGGATGTCGCAGGGAGTATCCCGCCTTGGGAGGGACCGAAGTGTCTCCCAGTCGATCTCGAACGGCCGCTCCACCGCGCCGCGCACCGTGAAGCGCCAGCGCTCCAGGTCCACGTCCGGCACGGTGCCGTAGTGCAGCACCGGCCACTTCCTGGTGACGATCTGGCCCGGCGGGAGTCGGGGCAGGGATGTGTCCGTCATCCTCGCTTCACGGCCACGGAGCCCCGGAACACCTCGCCGAAAGCCGCCACCACCTGCTCCCGCGCCTCGGACGCGACCGCCTCGGAGTCCGTCCGGAGCAGCTCCTCGGCCACGCTGGTCATGACCACCTGCCGGATGCCGCAGGGCACGATGAGATCGAAAGGCGTGAGATCGTTGGTCACGTTCAGCGCGAAGCCGTGCAGCGTGACCCACTGCTTCACGTGGACCCCGATGCTGGCGATCTTGCGGCCCGCGGTCCACACGCCGGTGAGGCCGGGGTTGCGGTCGGCCTCGATGCCCATGCGGCCGAGCGCCTGGATGAGGACGTCCTCCAGGCTCCGGAGGTACCAGTGGAGATCCTGGCGGTGCCCGCGCAGGTCGAGGATCGGATAGCCCACCAGCTGGCCGGGTCCGTGGAAGGTCACGTCGCCGCCTCGCTCCACCTCGAACACCTCCACCCCGCGCCGCTCCAGCTCCGGGGGTGCGAGGGGAAGGCTCGAGGATCGGGTGCCCCGGCCGAGCGTGACGACGGGAGGATGCTCCACCAGCAGCAGCACGTCCTCGGACGACGTCCCCTCGATCCGCCGGCGGCGCAGGTCGCGCTGCAGCTCCAGCACCTCGGCGTACGGCTTCCGCCCCAGATCCTCGATTCGGAGGGTCACGTCGCGGCCATACGCCGGGAGCGGCGGTAGAGGAGCAGAGCGGTACCCGCGGCCAGCACCGCGGCCGCGAGGAGAGCAGGAGCGCCCAGGGTGGCGTCCAGGAGCGGATAGATCTGCATGACGAGCACCGTGGCGAACGCGCTCACCAGCGCCAGCCCCCCGCGCCGATAGGTGGAGCCGAGCGGCCCCAGCAGCCGCCACGCGACGACGCCCGCGAGCACCAGCCCGCCGAGCGTGCCGGCGGCGAGAACGTAGAGGGGGGCTCCGGCCGCGGGCTCCGTCGTGCCCGGCGGCGGCCGCGTCGCGCTGAGTGCCGCCACCGTCACTCCGACGAGGGCGAGGCCCGCGGAGACGCCGGCCCCCACCGCCCTCGCGGCCAGCGCGACCGGGTCCACGTCAGATGTGCACGACCCGCCCCATCGAATCCAGCGCCGCTTCGGCGATCGCCTCGGACAGGGTGGGATGCGCGTGAATCGCGAGGTCCACTTCCTCGACCGTATACTCGTTTTCCCGGGCGACCACCAGCTCGTGGATGATCTCGGAGGCGTGGCTGCCCACGATGTGCGCCCCCAGGATCT